>VXNP01000025.1 GCA_009840525.1 Gammaproteobacteria bacterium | reverse complement strand
TCATCTGCGCTTCCGCGGCGTTGATGCCGGCGGCCAGCTCGGCGATGCGGTCGCCCAGCCTGGCGAGGTCGTCGTCGGGCTTGCCGGCCTCGGAAGGGGAGGGAGTAGAGGCGGGTTCGGGACGCGGGGGCACCGGGATGGCATCGGGGGACGCGGAGCCTGCGTCGCGAGCCACGACTCCGGTGCTCGCGCGTCCGGGCAACGGAATCGCATCGGTGGCAGGTCGGTCACCGTTCGGTTCCCGTACCACTCCGGGCCACGGGGAGGGCTTGCGGTGGATGTCGTAGAGAGCGTCCGGGGATGCGATCATCGTTCCTCCCAACATGAGATTGTACAATGACTTACGTACAAATATAACGGCACCGAAATCGGCTTCTCAGGATGCCCTGCAGCAGCCGAGGCGGGGTCGGGAGACCTTCGGAGGAGGAACGGGGCTGCGAAGGCCGTCAGCGAGCCTGTGGGAGCCCCTGGCGAGCCGGAGAGTCCGCGACATCGGACTCCGCCGACTCGCGCGCTCCAAAGTTGTCAATGGCGGATTGGGACGATCGGATGTGAATTCGGGGCGCGCGCGCCGGTCCCCCCAGCGGTGGGGGCCGCCAACCAGGTCAATGGCAGAATGGGACTCCGCCATGTGACTTCGGGACGTGCTGATCCCTCGGCGTCGGGGGATGTTCGTGGCGGTCCTTCAGTGGAAGACGCCGAACGAGGTCAATGGCAGATAGGGACGCGCGAATGTGAATTCGGGCCACCGAGTGCGGGTCCTCCTCCGTCGGGAGGGGCCTGCCAAGTCAATGGCGAAACGAGACGCGCGAATGCGAATTCGGGCCACCGAGTGCGGGTCCCCCCCTCCGTCGGGAGCGGCCTGCCAGGTCAATGGAGGAACGGGATTCACGAATGTGAATCCGGGCCCGGCACGATCAGCGCGATCGCTGGTACCTGGCGCGCAGGCAGCGCCGCCCCCCGCTAACCCTGCATCGGCACGCTCTGCGTGCGCACGATCAACTCGATGTCCCAGATGGCCTCGGCGACCGCCCGGCCGATCAACTCCATCCTGCGCACTTCGTCGATTCGCGGCTGGACGTTCTTCAGCTCGCGCCTGGAGAGCAGGAACTTGAAGATGCCGCAGGCATCCGCGAGCGCGATGACGACGATGTCCCGGGGATCGGGGATCATGTCGCTGAACAGCACTTCCATGAGGCGCAGCTTCACCTCGCGCTCCGCCTTCCCGTCCACGACCGGATAGCGCCGCGAGCGGAAGACCCACAGGAAACGCTCGTCCTGCCGCGCCAGGATGCCCTTTGAGACGAGCCGATCGAGCGCGGTCTCGCGGATCTCCGCGGCGCGGCCCGCGGCATGCTCCACCCAGTAGCGCGCGTCGTGGGTTTCCGTGGCGCGGGCGATCTCCTCGAGCATCGGATCGAGAAGGCTGTTCCCGACCGGCGTCGCGTCGACCAGGAAGAGCTTCTCCAGATCGGTGTCGATCCGGTTCTCGAGCGCCAGGTCCATCAGCACGCCGCCGCCGAGGGCGTAATTGAGCGACCAGCTGGGAACGTGCGCAAAGGTGCCGTTCTCGTCATCGAGCAACAGCAACAGGATCTCTTCCGGGAATCTCAGCACGGCGGCTTCTCCGCTGGGGTCCGTGACGCCGACAAGGCGACTGCCGTCATTATGTCCTGTTTCCCGATGAACGGGAACCCATCGACGGCAATCGGGGCGATCCCCGCTCCGGCGCCGCCGATCGCAACGCGTCCAGGAATCCATCCGACAGCCGGCCGCTCGCTACCTCCTGCACCGGTCCCCGCAGGACAACCTCCAGCTCCGCGGACACGGACACCTGCAGCGTGCCGCCCTCCATGCGCACTTCGACATCGCCGTAGTCCATGACTCCGCGCGCCGCGGCCGCGACCGCCGCCGCGCACGAACTGGTTCCCGAGGCCAGGGTGCGCCCGACGCCCCGTTCCCAGATGGCGATTTCGATGGAGCCGCGCGAGACGGGCCGGACCAGCTGCACGTTCACGCCCGCCGGAAACGCATCATGGGCGGTCAGAAAAGGGCCGAGAAGCGAAAGGGATGCATCCGACAAGTCGTCGGTGAACACCACGCAGTGCGGATTGCCGACGCTCACCAGCGTGACGTCGAGCGTCCCCGCGGCCGGGTGCGGCAGCGGCTTACCTTTCCACCCCGGGGCGAGCCCCGCATCGGCCGGGTCCACGGACGCGCGGCCCATCTCGACGGAGACGTCGTAAAGCCCACCGCTCAGGTGTTCCTCCACGCGCATGCGGATGCGGTCGCCCCCGACCTCCACGGCGAAGCCCTCGCCTGCGATCCAGCCCCGCGACGCCGCGTACGCCGCAAAGACGCGCAGACCGTTGCCGCTCCGTTCGAACTCGGAGCCGTCCGGGTTGAACATCCGCAGGCGCCAGGGACGCTCCTCCGGGGGCGAGTGCAGAACGACGCCATCAGCACCAACGCCCCGCCATCGGTCGCAGACCACGCGTACCGCCTCGGGCGACGCGGCCCATCCATCCCCGAACGGGAAGACGAGATAGTCGTTGCCGAGGCCGTGGCCCTTGAAGAACCGCGCTCCGGCGCGTGGACGGTCGGCGGTCACTAGGGATGAAGCCGCCGGCTGCTCCACCCATCCCCCTCACGCTGGAAGAGAAGGCGATCGTGCAGCCGGTCCGTGCGCCCCTGCCAGAATTCGATGCGCTGGGGATGCAGGCGGAAGCCGCCCCAGAAATCGGGCAGAGGCACTTCCCCGCCCTCGAACCTCTTCTCGATCTCGCGCACCCGGCGTGCCAGCATCCCACGGTCCCCCAGCGGCTCGCTCTGCCGCGACGCCCACGCGCCGACCTGGCTCCCGCGGGGGCGAGTGCGGAAGTAGGCGGCCGAGGTCTCCCGGCTCAGTGGGGTGACATCGCCCTCGACGCGCACCTGGCGCTGGAGCACACCCCAGTGGAAGCAGAGGGCGGCCCGGGGATTGGCGGTCAGCTCATCCGCCTTGCGGCTGCCCAGGTTGGTGTAGAACTCGAACCCGTCCTCGGCGAAGCCCTTGAGCAGCACCATGCGCGCGCTGGGCGCGCCATCGGCGGACGCGGTGGCCAGGGTCATCGCCTCGGGCAGCAGAATGCCGGCCTTGCGCGCGGCTTCAAACCACTGCCCGAAGAGCTGGATTGGGTCGAGGCCGGGATCCGCATCCGGGAGCCCGCGGGTCAGGCCGCGTCCGAGCGAGAAGACGAGGCGAAGATTGGATCTGAGCGACATGCGAACATGCTACCGCCCGAAGCGGGCGGGGGAAAAGGGTGCCAGGCGCGGGTCAGCGGTGCCCGTAACGTGATTGGCGACCATTTCGCCCGTCACCGCCGACAGCGTGAGCCCCAGGTTGCCGTGACCCACCGCCACCGAGAGGCCGGCGACATCGCCGACAGGGCCGATGAAGGGCAGCCCGTCCGGGGACATGGGCCGGAGACCGCACCACTCCGACACCGGTGGCGCGTCCCCCAGGCCGGGCAGCCACGCACGGGGCTTCAGCGTGAGTTGCTCGAGCCGGACAGGTTTGAGCTCGAGGTCGTAGCCGGAGAATTCCATCGTCCCCACGAAGCGCACCCGCCCTTCCAGCGGCGTGCAGATGATGCCTGTCTCGCGGTTGGTGCAGGCGACGCGCATGGCGGGCGCCCCACCCGGTCCCACGGCCATCTCGCGGTGGTATCCCTTCCCGGGTTGAATGGGGAGACGGCAGCCGGCCTGTTCCGCCAGCGCCAGACTGAACGGACCGGTGGCCAGCACGACCGCGTCGGCCGCGACCCCCTCGCCATCGGCGGTCTCCACGCCCCGCACCGCCCCACCCTCGATCGTAAGCCGTCGCACAGCCACCCCCTCGCGGATCGACACGCCCCTCCGGCGCGCGGCCTCCGTCAGGCCGAGGAGGAACAGATACGGGTCCAGGATCCGGGTTTCCGGAAAAAGGACTCCGCCCGCCACCCGCAGGCCCAGCGCCGGCTCCATCTCCCGGGCCTGGCCACCGTCCACGACTTCGGGGTGGTAGCCGCACCCGCGCATCAGCGCCGCGTCCTCCCGTGCCTTTGCCATGGCCTTGCCGCCGACGCAGACCTCCAGATAGCTCCCGCGCCGATAGTCGCAGGCGATCCCTTCTTCGCCCACAAGCGCGTCGAAGCACGCGAGCGTATCCAGCCCCATCGGCGCCAGCTTCTCCAGGCAGTGCCTCTCGTGCCCGCGGGTGCAGTACCTCGCGAACTCTGCCAGCCAGCGCCAGACGTCCAGGTCACGGCGCGACCGCACGTACAGCGGGCTCCGCTCGTCGAAGAGGTGCGGGAGCGACTGCCGGACCTTCCCCGGCCGGTTCAGCGGCGGATGTCCGGCTGCCACGATTCCGGCGTTTCCGCGCGAGGCGCCCGCGCCCAGCTCGGCGCGCTCGAGGACGACAACTTCCGCTCCTCGCCGCGCCAGATACCAGGCCGAGCAGAGCCCGACCAGGCCTCCACCTGCGACGACCACGCGGTAAGGGGGCATGGCAACTCCGGGAGAGCTGTGGTCATTGGGGTTCGTCAGCCCGCCCTACCTCGGGCCCCGCCAGGCTGTTCCCTCCGCGCGCGGCGGAGCGGCACGTCCCTTCCCTCGCGTCGCCGATCTGCACGCCGTGGTCGGCGCATATGTGGCGGAAGAAGGGCGTGACGCGGTATATAGTACGCTCTGGGTGCCAGTCTACCTGAACACGGCTGCGGGCGATGAAACTCTGCTTACTACCGGCGTCGGCGAGCGAACGCGACACGAGGTCGAGGAATACCGTCCCCACACCTCGATGGTTCGGTTCTGGTGCGAAATGGACGACCCTACTGCTCGCAGCCTGCAGTCCCTCCGCCGCCTCAACACCGGACGGGCAGACGCCCGGACCTGGACCCGGCCCCGTCGCGGGAGGCCCGGAGCAGGTCGCGCACCAGGTCGTGACCGTGGTCGACGACCTCGACAACCCGTGGGCGGTGGCCTGGCTCCCCGACGGGGACATGCTGGTGACCGAGCGGCCGGGTCGGCTGCGCATCGTGCGCGACGGCACGCTCCTGCGCGGCGCGGTCGAGGGCGTGCCGGCAGTGCGCGCGCGCGGTCAGGGCGGCCTCCTGGACGTGGCGCCGCACCCGGACTTCGAGACCAACCGCCTGCTCTACCTGAGCTTTGCAGCCCAGCACGAGGACGGCGGTTCGAGCACCGTGGTCGTCCGGGGCCGGTTCGAGAACGACGCGCTCACCGGGGTCGAGGAGGTCTGGGTCGCCCAGTCCCGGGGCCGCGACCACTTCGGTTCGCGGTTGGCCTTCGACGCCGACAACTACCTCTACATCACGGCGGGCGACCGTCAGGTCTCGCCCCGGGGCGGACTGGCGGAGCTGTCGGCCCATCCGGCGCAGGACCTCTCTACCCACCACGGCGTGGTCGTGCGCCTGCACGACGACGGGCGCATCCCGGCCGACAACCCGTTCGTCGGACAGGAGGGAGTGCTCCAGGACATCTACAGCTACGGGCACCGGAACGCCCAGGGGATGGCCTTCCACCCTGAGACCGGGGACCTGTGGCTGAACGAGCACGGGCCGCAGGGGGGCGACGAGGTCAACCTGATCCTGCCGGGCCGCAACTACGGCTGGCCGGTGGTGGGATACGGGGTCAACTACGGGAGCGGGTCGAGGATCCATGTGGGCAGCCACAGGGACGGGATGGAGCCGCCCGCGCACTACTGGGTGCCTTCCATCGCCACGTCGGGACTGATGATCTACACCGGCGACCGTTTCCCGGAATGGCGCGGCTCGATGTTCGTGGGCGGGCTGGCCGGCCAGCAGTTGGCGCGCCTTACCCTGGACGGACACACCGTCACCGACGAAGAGACGCTCGTCCGTCGCATGGGCCGCATCCGAGACGTGCGCCAGGGTCCGGACGGGCTCATCTACCTGGTGTTCGACCGGCCGGGCATGGTCGCACGGCTGGAGCCGGGCAGCTAGCCGGGCTGCCGAGCGACCGTCCATGGCGGAACACGACAAGCAGACCAGCCCCCGGGGACGGGCCATCGGGTTCTGGCTCGGGGTGGGCTGCTTTCTCCTGCTGCTGGCCCTTCCAATCGATCCGGCCAACCTGCCGGCAAGCCGCCTTGCCGCGGTCGCGAGCCTGATGGCGATCTGGTGGGTGAGCAACGCGCTGCCGCTCTTCGCCACCGCCATTCTTCCGCTGGTGCTCTTCCCCCTGCTCGGCATCATGTCCGGGAACGACGTGGCGCCGGTCTACTTCAACAGCACGATCGTCCTCTTCCTGGGCGGGTTCATGATCGCGCTGACCATGGAGAGGTGGAATCTCCACAAGCGCATCGCCCTCGGCATCATCCACGCCGTGGGAGGTGGACCCCCGCGCATCATCCTGGGCTTCATGGTTGCGGCCGCTTTCCTTTCGATGTGGATCTCCAACACCGCCACGGCGGTGATGATGGTGCCGATCGGGCTCGCGATGGTGCTCCAGGTCGAGGAGACCGCCGGCGCCGCGCACTCGCGCACGTTCACCATCGCCCTCATGCTGGGCATCGCGTACGGCTGTTCGATGGGCGGGCTGACGACGCTGGTCGGCACGCCCCCCAACCTCTCCTTCCAGCGCATCTTCCAGATCATCTTCCCCGAGGCGCCACCGATCGACTTCGGCACCTGGATCGTGATGGGCCTTCCGATCGGCGTCACGATGATCGCGGTGGCCTGGCTGCTGCTAACCCACGTGCTCTATCGGCCATCGCCGGAAGTCCGGATCGAGAGGGATATCCTCGAGCGCGAGCGCGCCGGCCTGGGCCCGATCTCGTTCGAGGAGCGCTCCGTGGCGATCGTCTTCGCCATGACCGCGCTGCTGTGGGTCTTCAGGCGGGATCTGGAACTCGGTTTCGCGACCGTCCCCGGATGGTCGAACCTGCTTCCCTACGCCGGAATGATCGACGACGGCACCGTGGCCATCGCGATGGCGTCGGTGCTCTTCTTCATCCCGACCCGAAACGGGGCGTCGCGCACCGCGGGCGTCATGGCCGGGAGCGCGATCCCGAAGTGGCTGGAGCCGCTTGGCTGGGCCGTCCGTCTCGGCGCTGCGAACCGCGTAATGGGTGCGGAGGTGATTCCGCGTCTGCCCTGGAACATCGTGCTGCTGTTCGGAGGCGGATTCGCCCTCGCGGCCGGCTTCCAGGGAACGGGGCTCGCGAACATCATCGGGAGTCAGTTCCAGGGACTCGGCGGGCTGCCGGACTTCGCCGTCATCCTCCTGGTGTGCCTCACCCTCACCTTCCTCACGGAGCTGACCAGCAACCTGGCCACCACGGAGATGATTCTCCCCATCCTGGCTTCAGTGGCCGTGCTCACCGAAATGAATCCCCTCATCCTGATGGTGCCCGCGACGCTGTCCGCGTCGTGCGCCTTCATGATGCCGGTCGCGACGCCCCCCAACGCCATCGTTTTCGGAAGCGACCGCATCTCGGTCGGGGAGATGGCGCGCGCCGGCATCTTCCTGAACCTGATCGGGGCACTCGTGATCGCCACCCTGGTGCTGACGCTGGGAGAGACGGTCTTCGGCATCGAATCGGGCGTGATGCCGGAGTGGGCGACCCAGGCCGCGCCCGGAGAGATCGGCGGCTAACCACCCACCCGGCACCGTCTGTCCGGCTGAACCGCCGGGAAGCCGGACGGCCCAGAGGGCTACACCATGGCGGATCACCGACCACCGACCAGCCGCCGGACGCAGGCGATCGGCTTCTGGCTCGGCCTCGGCTGCTTCCTCCTTCTGCTGGCGTTTCCGGTGGATGCGGCCAACCCACCCGCGAGCAACCTCGCCGCCGTTGTGAGCCTGATGGCGATCTGGTGGGTGAGCAACGCGCTTCCGCTCTTCGCGACCGCGATTCTTCCGCTGGTGCTCTTCCCCCTGCTCGGCATCATGTCCGGGAACGACGTCGCGCCGGTCTATTTCAACGGCACGATCGTCCTCTTCCTGGGAGGCTTCATGATCGCGCTCTCCATGCAGAGGTGGAACCTGCACAAGCGCATAGCCCTGGGCATCATCCACGCCGTGGGCGGCGGACCCTCGCGCATCATTCTCGGCTACATGGTGGCGGCCGCCTTCCTGTCGATGTGGATCGCCAACACCGCTACCGCCGTGATGATGGTGCCCATCGGGCTGGCGATGGTGCTCCAGGTCGAGGAAACCGCCGGCGTGAGACACTCGCGCACGTTCACCGTCGCCCTCATGCTCGGCATCGCCTACGCCTGTTCGATGGGCGGCGTGACAACGCTGGTCGGAACCACGCCCAACCTGTCGTTCCAGCGCATTTTCCAGATCATCTTCCCCGAGGCGCCCCCGATCGAGTTCGGCACCTGGATGGTGCTGGCCACGCCGATCGGGATCACGATGGTCGCGGTGTGCTGGTTTGTCCTGACCCAGGTCCTCTATCGCCCGTCTCCGGAAGTGCAGATCGACCGGGACGTCCTCGAGCGCGAGCGGGCCGCGCTCGGTCCGATCTCCTTCGAGGAACGTTCCGTGCTGGTCGTCTTCGCGATCACCGCCGTGCTGTGGATCTTCCGGCGGGACCTGGAGCTCGGCTTTGGAACGATTCCGGGCTGGTCCAATCTCCTGCCCTTCCCGGGGATGATCGATGACGGCACCGTGGCGATCACCATGGCCGCGGTTCTCTTCTTCATCCCGACCCGGAACCAGCCGCCGCGCGGCACGAGCGAGGCGACGGCTCACACGGCCCGCAGATGGCCGAACTGGCTCCGCCGGGCCGCCCGTTTCGGATCCGCCAACCGCGTAATGGGGGCTGAGGTGATCCCGCGTCTGCCGTGGAACATCGTGCTCCTCTTCGGAGGAGGCTTCGCCCTTGCGGCCGGCTTCACCGACACCGGGCTCGCGAACATCATCGGGAATCAGTTCCAGGGACTCGGCGGGCTGCCACCCGTCGTCGTCATCCTTCTGGTGTGCCTCACGCTCACCTTCCTCACCGAGCTGACCAGCAACCTGGCCACCACGGAGATGATTCTCCCCATCCTCGCCTCGGTGGCGGTGGTGACGGAGGTCAATCCGCTCACGCTGATGCTCCCCGCCACGCTCTCCGCGTCCTGCGCCTTCATGATGCCGGTCGCGACGCCGGCCAACGCGATCGTCTTCGGGAGCGACCGCATCTCGGTCGGGCAGATGGCGCGCGCGGGCATCCTGCTGAACATGATCGGGGTGATTGTGGTCACCACCGTGGTGATGCTGCTGGGAGAGGCGGTCTTCAACTTCGACCGGGGCGTGATGCCGGATTGGGCGACGGAAGCCTAGTCGTCCCTCTTGCGCCGTCCCGCGACGGCGCTGCGGATGGCCGCCTCGAGACGTTGGGGGTGGTCGCTCCCCACGTAGAGCTTCCGGTCCTCGTCGAGCCCGACCACGACCGCGCGATCGCCGCGGGCGGTCCAGGCCTTTTTCTTGCCCGCGCCGCGCACTCCCCAGCCGCCGAACTCGAGCAGCGGCCGGTAGCGCACGCACTCAAGCGAAACGATGCTGTCCAGGGGCACCATCCTGCGCACGAGCCGCACCGTGCCCAGGTGCATCACGATGCGAGTCTCCTGCACCAGCACCGTCAGCCCGCCCAACACCATGCGCAAACCCCATCCCCCGGCGAGCATGGCCGCGCCCGCGGCCAGCCGGAAAAGGATGCCGCCGCCCGAGGTGACGAACACTGAATACGCGCCCGACACGATGGCCGCGCCATAGATGAGATCCACCCAGAACGCCCAGGGCGTGCGCTCGCGGTAACGGGTCTGTTCTTCCGTCTTCACTTTGCGCTCCGGTCTGGATGCGGTGAGGAGAACGCTTCTCCCACAGTCATTCTACCATCCCCGGATCGTTGTCGCCTGCCGATGGCTGGAGCTCTGCCAGCCGACTCCTCAGGAAGCGCTGCAGGATTCGGTATGTGAGTCCCCATACCGGATGGCCCTCGACCCGGTAGCAGGGGAATTCCCGCTTCCCCGCAGGCGTCTCCACTGCCACCGCCGAGCGCGCCCCGGGAGCGCTGAGGTGGGCGACGGGCACCCAATACACGGCGGCGATCTCGGTGCTCGCCACGCGCGCCTCGGACCTCTCGGACAGGAGGAATACGAAGGGCGCGATCACCAGCGGGGGAATCGCGCGCGACGTCGGCTTCAGGTCGGGAAGCCGGCCCACGAGCGTGCCCGAGCGATCCAGATCGATCCCGACCTCCTCCCGCGTCTCGCGCACCGCGGTCTCGCGCAGACCAGCGTCCTCCGGATCCCGGCGCCCCCCGGGGAGCGCCATCTGCCCCGACCAGGGATCGCGCGGCGAATGCGCCCGGCGCACCAGCAGGAAGGACGGCTCCGGCTCCCGGCGCAATACGAGCGCGACCGCCGCCTGCATCGCCGGATCGCTTCCAGCCGCCATCCCGGCGCTAGCTGACCACCCTCCTTCTCGTCCGGGGGCCGTCCTTCTGCTGCAGGTACGGGACTCCCTTGGTGATCCAGTCCGGAGCCGGATCGCCCTTCAGGTAGTGCCCGAACCACTCCAGGATGCGGTTCTGGTAGTCCAACTGGTTGGGCTCCTCGGCCAGTCCGTGGTTTTCGCCCTCGTAGACCAGCAGCACCATGTGCTTGCCGGCCCGGCGGGCGGCGTTGTAGAACTCGACCCCCTGGTTGAACTCGACCGCGCCGTCCTCCGTCCCGAACATCATCAGAAGCGGCGTGTCCAGGTTCTCGATGTGGTGGACGGGAGAGTTGTTGAAGTAGGAGTCCCAGTCCTCCCACCAGGGCACCTGCATGCGTCCCTGGCTGATCTCGAAGATGCGCGCGTCGGTGCCCCCGCTGTTCCAGTAGAACGACAGGTACATGCTCATGAGGTTGGTGAGGGGCGCGCCCGCCACGGCGCTCGCGAACAGATTGTCCTGGGTGACGAAGAAGGTCGTCTGGTAGCCGCCCCAGGAGTGCCCGATCAGCCCGATCCGGTCCGGGTCCACCAGCCCGGTCTCCAGCACGGCAGCCACTGCGGGGCGGAGCGTCTCGACGTTGGACTGTCCCGGCCGGCGGTCACGGTAGACGATGTCCGGGCGGAAAACGAAATACCCCTCGTGGGTCCAGATCTGCTGGTTGTAGTAGCGGGTCGGGTCCGGCACCTGGTACTGGTGCAGCCCCTGCGACAGCAACTCGTAGTGATAGACGATCATCGGGTACTGCCGTCCCGGCTCGTAGTCGGCGGGATAGGTCAGCGCTCCCTGCAGGCGCCGTCCCCACTCGTTCTCGTACTCGACGAGCTCGGTGCGTCCCCAGGCAAAGTCGTCCTGGAAGGGGTTGGTGCGCGTGACCTGGCCGGCGTCGTCCAGATCCGGCCCGGATGCGAAGTAGTCCGGTGAATCGTCGAAGCGCTCGCGCCGGAAGACGAAGACGTCGGCGTCCCGGGCCTTTCGCAGGGCGCCGCCGAAGGAGCCGTAGGAGGCGTCGTCCCAGATCAGGGATTCGGGGTCCTGGCCGGGCCGGGCCCGTGAGAATCCCGCTTCCTTGGTCCACTGCCCGTAGGTGGAGTAGTAGATGGGCTCGCCGGCATCGAATGCCTCGGCTTCCGGGTCCGGCTGCATGGCGCGGTAGCGCACTTCATCCTCCGCGCCCCGGGTCAGGCGGCGACCGCCGGAACCGTCCGCCTGTACTTCCCAGACGTCCCAGCGGTCGTTGATCAGCACGGCCCCGTCGTCCTCCGTCCAGCCGGCCAGCCCGAACGCGGGCATCTGCTCCCGCGTGGGGGTCAGGTCCAGGTTGACGAAGGTCCCGCCCAGGTCGGCCGTGATGTTGCGCGTCTCCCCGCTGGAGAGGTCGTGGCTCCACCAGTCCTCGCCCTCGAACCACACCACGTAGCGGCCCTCCGGGCTCCCCTGGGCCCCCAGCGTGATCCGCTCCCGGACCAGCGACTCGGCGCCCGAGCCCGTATCCACCGAATACAGGTCGTAGAACTGCTGGTTGAACATCGCGTCCACGTCGTAGGGGGTCTCGTAGCGGTTGAGGACGTGGCCGCCTCCCTCCAGCAGCGTGGTCTGGTCGGCGCGCTCGCCGCCGAGCATCAGGAAGCGTCCGTCATCCAGGTGCCATGCGGCGATCTGGTTGCGCTGCCGCAACAGGCGCTCGCGCACCCGCTGCTGAGGCACCGGATCGACATCGAGGGTGTGCCAGATCTCGACGCCGGCTCGCTCTTCCTCCTCGTCGTCGCCTGCGTTCCCTTCCTCTCCCTCGCCCTCCTCATCTCCTTCGCCCTCCGCATCGCCCTGCTCCTCATCGCCCTCGGCTTCATCGCCTTCCTCCCCACCGGCATCCTCATCTTCCGGCACCGGAATCCGCTCCTGATAACCGAGGAACAGGATGGACCCGTCCTCGGACCAGGACGGCGAGCGGTGCTCGACCACGCGCTGTCCGGAGAGCAGCGCCGGTGATTCACGCGGATCGAGAACGAGCGCCTCGCCGTCACCTTCATCGAGATTTCGCCACGCCAGCGCGACATGCGCCGTGTCCTCGTGCTCGTCGTCGGCGTAGGTCTTGAGCACGGCCAGATCCGCCGCCTCTTCGCGCCAGGAGAGTTGCCGGTACTCGGCGTCGTCCGTGTCCAGCGAGCTGATGCGGCCCGATTCGGGATCGTAGAGCCGGACCCCGTTGCCCACGCGGTCTTCGGCATCCACGGTCATCGCCAGCAGATACCCCTCGTCCTGCCACGCGAGCGCGCCGACGTTGCCGAAGCTGATCGAGGCGCCCGAAGCCAGACTCCGCACGATGGCGTCCGCTCCCGCGCTCTCCTGCTCCTCGGGCTCGTAGCGCCGCAGCGCGAGATGGCGCCCGTCTCCCGAGAACGAGAAGGACGAGATGTCCTCGATGGTCTCCTGCTCGCCCGTGCGCAGGTTCAGCAGCCCCATGTCGTTGCGCACCGGCTCGCGGCGCTCCTGCAGCGCCTCCCGCTCGTCGGGGGAGATGCCGATGACGTAGGCGAGCCATGCCCCGTCTTCGCTGAACCGCGGGCTCCGGCCGAAGGGGACCACAACCACCGAGTCGGAATCGGTGCGGTGGATGCGCAGCTCGGCTTCGTCGTTGACCCGGCTGATGCCGACCGCGAGCCAGAGGCCGTCGGGTGAGAGCGTCGCCTGGCCCAGGGTCTCCCACCGGCCGTAGTCGTCGGGGGTGAGCGTGGGCCTCTGTTGCGCGGATGCCTCTGCGGCCCACGCGGCGCCGACGGCGAGGACAACGAGTAAACGGTTGTAAGACAGCGACTTCATGCTCTTCCTCCTGCTGGTCCTTCACGATGTCGGAGAGGGTCCGGTTGTTCGGACGTTGGGTGGGTCGGGATACAGGGTCAAGAGGCCCGGATTCGGGTTCTGGAAGGTGCCCGCAGGGACTGCGTCAGGCAAGCGGATCGTCCATGTGCGCATCTCCCTTGCCGGGCGGCCATCCGGAACCGCCGGACCGGCCGGCCGGTAGGATCGCGCTAATGAGAGATTTCATCACCTTCATGATTACGATCTTCGCGGCGGGCTGGGGTTCGGCCGTGATCTACACGGTGCTGCGCTTCTTCTGGAGGAGGCAGAACCAGAGTTCCCTTCCGCGTGGTGACGAGCGCATGCTCGCCGCGATGCGCGAAGATCTGGATTCGCTCGAGACCCGGCTCGCACGAGTCGAGGACGAGACCCGCTTTGCGGCCGAGCTGCGGGCCCCCCGCGTGCCGGAGCAACTGGATCCGGGAGAAGGGCGCGCACCACCTTCGGGTGGTTGAACGGGGCGGAACCACGGCGCGGAGGGGACGCGAAGAGACCGATCCTATCCGCCCGGCAAGAGCCTGCGGTGCTCGAACCCGGCGCTCGTGTGGGCGACCAGCTCCAGCCGGCCCTCCAGCAGGTCGCGCATGAGGCGGGTGGTGAGCGGGACCGCGCGGGTCACCTCGGTGACGTCCGGCCCGGCCAGGCGGAGCACCACCACCCCGCCC
>VXNP01000109.1 GCA_009840525.1 Gammaproteobacteria bacterium | reverse complement strand
CGCGTCACCGAGCGCCCCCACCGCCAGCTCCGCCTCCCCGACGCTCTCCACGTGGGGATAGACGATCGACTGGGCGCCGGCCTCCAACCCGGCGCGCGCCCGAGCCCGCGCGGAGTCGGCCCCGTCCCGGACAGGCGGGATGCGCAGCGCCACCGGCTGCGGGGGGTACTCGCCCGCCCCCTCGCGCATCCCCTCCATGTACGCTTCCATACCGGGGATGTCGAAGGGCCCCGACTCCAGCGAATAGAAGACGAAGTCGGCCTCGCGGTTGCGCGCCATGCGCGCACCCTGCCCCGGTGTGTGTTCGCCCGAGAAGATGCCGAAGACCGGCTGGCCGCGCGCGAGCAGCGCGACCATGGGGTTGGCGCCGGTTGCGGAGGCCGCCGCCTGCTCCTGCGCGCCGGGCGCATCCGCGGAGGGCGTGCACGAGGCGGCCGCGACCGCGGTGGCGATGGCAAGGGCCGCGGACAGAACGCGGGAGCCGGACCGGGATTGGAGCGGGCGCATGGGACGATCCTCCTGAGCGGGGACGGGAATGGCTGTCGCGTCACGGGCATCGACGACGCATCGCACGGGCACGCATGACGCATCATGCATGCGCGGGCGCTCAAAACGCCAGCAGCGTTCCGCTCCCCACCGGGCATCTACCGCCGGGCCCAACACTATTGCATCTTCCGAGGTCCCTGCCTTGGAGCCCGGAGGCTCCCGGAACGACGGCCCGCACCCGAGCATCCTTCAGCAGCCATCCTCATCGCGTTGCCCACCCCCTTCCGCCGCGCCTCCGCTCGCGCTCCCGCACGAGCCCCTTCCCGCTTCTACCGGGTTCTCGCGCCTCTTCTACTCACGGTTTTCGCGCCGGCTTCCGCGCACGCGATCGGTCAGGAGGCGGAACCCGTCGACAGACCCAACGTGTTCTTCGACTGCTCCGGCCCCAGGTGCAATCTCGACTACTATCGCACGGAGATCGACTGGGTGAACTGGGTCCGCTTGCCCGAGGCCGCCGATGTCCACGTGATCATCACGAGCCTGGGCACCGGAAGTGGAGGCAGGGAGTTCCGCTTCGACTATATCGGTTACGGTGCCAGCGAAGGATACCAGTCCGCGGTGCGGTACCAGTCGCTTCCCACCGACACCGAGCGCGAACAGCTCGACGGGTTCGCCCACGCGCTGGGCGTCGGTCTGGCCAGCTTCGCCGCCAGTGCCGGATTTCGCGACATCGTGAGCCTGGTAAGCGTCGCTCCGCGGGATGTTACGGGCGAGCGCGTGGTCGCGCGCTCCGAGGTTGAAGATCGGTGGGACCTGTGGGTGTTTCGCATCAACGGCAGCGGCGAGTTCGACGGCGAATCGACCAGGAAGAGAGTGCAGAGTTCCGGCAGCTTCTCGGTGTCCCGGGTGACCCCGACGTGGAAGGTGCGCACCAACATCCGGACCAGCTACAATCGGCTCAACGTGGAGCTCGACGACGGCGATTTCTCGGACACCAGAATCGACTGGAACTTCAATCAGACCGCCGTCTACGCACTCGCCGATCACTGGTCGACGGGGATGCAACTGCAGTCTGCCCGAACGACGCGGTTCAACCAGCGCGTCCGGGTCGAGTTGAGCCCGGTCATCGAGTACAGCTTCTTCCCGTACGAGGAGGCCACCCGGCGTTCCCTGACCGCTTCCTATCGCATCGGCGCTGCCTACCGGGAGTATTTCGAGACGACCACGTACGGCGAGGACCAGGAGACGCGCGCGGAACACTCCTTCGAGCTCGACTTCTCGCAACGACAGGACTGGGGAGACGCGGGCGTGACCCTGCAGGGCTCCCAGTTCCTCCACGACACCGACCTCTACAACATTTCGCTGCGCGGGGACATCGACTACCGCGTGGTGCGCGGCTTCAGCATCAATGCCCGCGGCAGCATCCGGCGGGTCGAAGACCAGATCTACCTGTCGGGGAAGGGCGTGACCGACGAGGAAGCCCTGCTCGCGTTGCGGCTCCGGGCGACGACGTACGACTACAACCTGCGCCTGGGATTCTCGTTTCAGTTCGGCTCGATCTTCAACAACGTCGTGAACAACCGCTTCCGAGGCATCCAGGGCTTCAACTGATGGCTGCGCCGGCGGAGGACACTGAGGCATCCGGAGGCACGGGGCATCCGGAGGCGAACAGCAGCCGGAACCCATGCGCATCGCCCCCACTCGCCCGCCTTCCGTCGCTGCGATAACATTCCCGAGAGACTTGGACCCCTACAGGAGAACTCAGATGGCCCGCTCCTTCTTCGCACTCGCCGCCGCCGGACTGCTGCTGTCGGCGCTCGCTCCGACCTCCGCCTCGGCCCAGTCGGGCGTCGTTCGCTCGCTCGAACACGACTATCGCGTGGTGACCGTGGCGGACGGCCTGATCCGCCCGTGGTCGATGGCCTGGCTTCCCAACGGGGACATGCTGGTGACGGAGAAGCCCGGCAGACTGCGCATCGTCCGCGACGGCGCCCTCCTGCCCGATCCGGTGTCCGGCGTGCCGGAGGTGGTCGGCCAGGGGCAGGGAGGCCTCTTCGACGTGCTGCCGCACCCGGATTTCGCGAACAACAACGTCCTCTTCATCAGCTACGCCAAGCCGGTCGATGGGGGCTCCACCACCTCGGTGCTGCGCGGAACCTTCCGGAACGACACCTTCACCCCGGAGCGGGAGATCTTCCTGGCGAACTCGCAGGGGCGAGGACATTACGGCGCGCGCATCGCCTTCCATCCGGACGGCACCCTGTTCGTCACCGTGGGCGATCGCCAGGCGCCCCCTTCAGGGGACCTGGAGGCGCACCCGGCCCAGAATCCGTCCAATCACCACGGGACCACGAATCGCATCCACGAGGACGGCAGCGTCCCCTCCGACAACCCGTTCCTGGGTCGGTCGGACATCGAACCGTCGATCTGGGCCTACGGCCATCGCAACGCGCAGGGGCTGGCCATCGACATGGAGACCGGCGCCGTCTGGCAGACCGAACACGGACCCCAGGGCGGCGACGAGCTCAACCTGGTGATGCCGGGCGAGAACTACGGCTGGCCGGTGGTGGGCTACGGCGTCAACTACCGCTCGGGACTCGCCATCCACAAGGGCACCATGGACGAGAACATGGCCGACCCCAGCCACGTCTGGGTGCCGTCCATCGGCGCCTCCGGCCTGATGCTCTATACGGGGGATGCCTTCCCGCGCTGGCGGGGCGACATCTTCGCCGGCGGCATGGCCATCGAGCAGCTCGCGCGGCTCGTCATGGACGGCGAGTCGGTGCAGCGGGAGGAGACGCTGGTATACGGGATGGGGCGGATCCGCGATGTGCGCCAGGGCCCGGACGGCCTCATCTACCTGGCCATCGACCATCGCGACGAGCAGCCGACATCGATTGTCCGGCTGGAGCCCGCCGACGGACGCTGAGCGCACGCGGGGCGGACTCGTCCACGGACTGCCCGAGATGGTCGAGCGCGGCCCGGGACGGCCGGTAGCTGCCGTCTGAAACGGGAAGCTCCGCGCCGGTTCACGTCTACCGATCCGGCGGCGGATACAGGCCGTGCAGGACCGCCCGGTCGCCCGGTGACAGCCCGGAGTGGTTGGCGATGTCGGCCCGGCTCGCGAGCCGCTCCCGGTAGCGCATGAAGTAGCGCACGATGTCGCCGCCGTAGGCGAACGAGTACATGATGTCCTCGAAATCGGCGGTGTGCGGCAGCCCGATCGCGTGCCCCAGTTCATGGACGCAGGTCAGGTAGACGATCGTGTCCCTCAGGAGCGGATCGCCGGCGGCCAGCCGCGCGATCGCGGGTCCCTGGAGGTCGACGCTGGGCGTCACGTAGAGAAGCGCCCGCGCCCGGCCGTCGACCAGGACGGTGCGCATTTCTCCGTACACGCCGCTCCCGGGATCAATCCAGACCACGTGGATGAGCGCGTCGTCGGAGTCCGCTTCGACGAACCGCAGCCGCCCGCCGCTCTCCCGCGCCCAGGCCTCGAACGCCGCGCGCGCCAACTCGTCATCCGACGGCTGGTATCCGGGGATGCCGGTCCCGTTGTCGATGAAGTAGGGGATGGCCTCGCCGGGATCCGGGTCGTCCTGGGCTGCCGCCTGCGAGGCGAGAGCGGTGGCGCCGAGCATGCAGGCGCCCATCACAGCGGCGAGACTGCCGGCTCTGCGGCGCAGCCGGCTGCACGTCGAGCGGACCAGCATCCGTACCCCCTGCGGATTGGAAACGACGGTGCGCAACCGGTAGCATCCGGGGCGGTCGTCACGCAAGCTCACCCGCGTGGCAGCGACGTACCGGCGGCCGCATTTCCACGCCGGCCTTGCGAGCCATTACATTCGAAGAAGCTCGCAGCGCGAGAAGAACCTGACGCAATGAGGGATCCTTCCGGATGAAGGGAACCATCGCCGCGATCGCCGAACTGGTCAGCGGCAGCCACCGCGACAACCTCCAGCTGAGGCCTCTGAACCTGCTGGGCTTCGGGGTCGTGCTGGTCAGCTTCGTTGCCGCCTCCTCGATCATCTTCCAGCTGCTGATGACGCGCGAGGGCCAGGAACATGACTGGTTCACGGGCATCTACTGGACCCTGACGACCATGAGTACGCTCGGGTTCGGCGACATCGTGTTCCAGTCGGACCTCGGGCGCATATTCAGCATGGTGGTGCTGGTGGCCGGGGTCAGCATGCTGCTTATCTACCTGCCGGTGGCCTTCGTCCGCTTCTATGCGCCCTGGGTGGAGGCCCAGTTCAAGACCAGGGTGAGCACGCGCGTCCCCGCGGATCTCGACGGGCACGTCATCATCAGCACCTGGGACGATGTGGCCGAGGAGCTGGTCGAGCGGCTCGCGCTCTCCGGAGTCGAAAGCGTGGTGATCGAAGCCGATCCGGTGCGGGCAGCCTCCCTGCACGCGGACAAGGTGCCGGTCGTGCGCGGCGGCCTGGGGGTGCGGGCCACCTACGAGAACTGCGCCTTCGGCCGCGCGAGCCTGCTGCTGGCCAACGCACCGGACGTGGTGAACACCAACATCGTGCTCACGGCCCGCGAGGTGTCGGAGCGCGTTCCCATCGTGGCCACCGCGGTGAACCCCGAAGGGGAGGCGGTGCTGGAGCTCGCCGGGGCCAACCAGGTCGTGCTCACGGCGCGCAGGCTCGGCAAGCAGTTGGCCAACAGGGTGTCGGTCGGTTCGGCGCGGGCGCTGACCGTCGGCCGCTACAAACAGATCGCGATCGCCGAGTTTCCCATCCGCAACACCCGTCTTTCCGGGATGACCCTGGAGGACGCGCAGGTCCGCGCGCATACCGGCGTGACCGTGTCCGCCATCGCCAAGAGAGGCCACCTGGAGCCGGGGCTTCCGGACACGATGCTGCGCGAGGACTGCATCGGGCTGGCAGTGGGGAACGTGGCCGAGGTGGAGGCGCTCAACGGGTACCTGAGCGAGGGCATCACCTGCGGGGGACGCGTGCTGGTCATCGGTGGCGGGCGGGTCGGATGCGAGGTGGCGCGGGCGCTGGAAGGGCGCGGGGCGGAGGTTCGGATCGTGGAGCGCGACCCGACCCTGCTGGAGAACATCGAGGAGGTGACCAGCGACATCGTGATCGGGGACGCCGCGGACACGCGGGTGATCGAGCGCGTCGGGATCAGGGAGGCGGCTTCCGTCGTGCTCACCACCAACGAGGACGCCGTGAACATCTTTCTCGCGGTCTACTGCCGGAAGCTCAACCCGGATACCATCATCGTCAGCCGGGTGACCCACCCCGAGAACGTCGAGGCCATCCACCGCGCCGGCGCCGACTTCGCCGTGAGCGATTCCCAGATCAAGATCCAGTCGGTCCTGGGCGCGCTCCGGGGCAGGGAACCGATGATCCTCGGAGAGGGGCTCGACCTCTTCAACGCCAAGGTCCCCCGCTCGCTGGACGGCAAGCAGCTGCGCGAGAGCGGCATCCTGGCGCGCACCGGGCTCGCCGTGATCGCCGTGGAGAGCAACGGGGTGGTCAACCCCCACCCGCGGCCCGGGCACGTCATCCGCAGGGGTGAGCACGTGCTCTTCGTCGGCACCGCGTCGCAGCGAGACGAGTTCGAGCGCGTATTCAAGTAGGAGGGCTGTTTCCTAAGGGAAGATCCCCCGCTCCGCGTAGATCAGCGCGATCTTGTCGATGGCCATGATGTAGGCCGCGGTCCGCAGGTCGACGCCGTGGCGGCGGGCCACCTCGCAGCTGGAATGGTGCGCGGTGACCATGGTGTCCTCCAGGCCGGAGCGCACAAGGTCCTCCTCGCTCGCTCCCTTGGCGGCCATGCCGAGCACCGCCTCGGACAGCTGGTACCCCGTCACTGCTTCCATAGCCGCCAGCAGCCGGCGGTTGCTCGCCTCCTCGAATCGCTTCTCCATGCGGCCCATGCGCACGTGGGAGAGGTTCTTCAGCCACTCGAAATATGAGACGGTGACCCCTCCGGCGTTCAGATACATGTCGGGCAGGATCAGCACGCCGCGCTCCAGAAGCATTTCCGCGGCGGCAGCGGTAGTGGGACCGTTAGCCGCCTCCGCGACGATCGAGGCCCGGATTCGCCCCGCGTTCTCGTCGGTGATCACGTTCTCGATGGCCGCGGGAATGAGGATGTCGCAGTCGGCCTCCAGCAACTCCAGGCTGTTCTCCACGTCGGCGGCTCCCGGGAAACCGAGGAGCGAGCCGTGCTCGTGGAAGTGCTTGCGGGCCGCGCGCGGATCGATGCCGGACTCGGACAGGATGCCGCCGTTGTATTCGGCGATGCCCGTGACGACGGCGCCCGCGTCGTGCAGGAAGCAGGCGGCGTGATAGCCGACGTTGCCGAGCCCCTGGATGACGATGCGCTTGCCCCCCACGCCCCGCTGCAGGCCCAGGTCCTTCATGAATCCCTTGTCCAGGCAGGTTTCGCGTATTCCGAAGAAGACGCCCAGCCCCGTGGCGGTGGTGCGCCCGCGGATGCCGCCCTGCGCGATCGGCTTTCCGGTTACGCACCCGGCCGCGTTCAGCTTGGATGTGGCGATCTGCTCGTAGGTGTCGACGATCCAGGCCATCTCGCGGGCCCCGGTGCCGTAGTCGGGGGCGGGAACGTCGATGCCCGGGCCGATGAAGTTCTTGGCGACCAGCTCGAAGGTGTAGCGCCGGGTGATGCGCTCCAGTTCGGCGTCCGAGTACTGGCGGCGGTCGATGCAGACCGCGCCCTTGGCGCCGCCATAGGGGACTTCGACCAGGGCGCACTTGTAGGTCATGAGGGTGGCGAGGGCCACCACCTCATCCTGATTGGCGTGCGAGGCGTAGCGGATTCCCCCCTTGGTGGGGGTCTTGTGCATGCTGTGCTCCGCCCTCCACGCGTGGATGACCTCGATGGTGCCGTCGTCCTTGCGGATGGGGAAGGTGAACGCATAGACGCTGTTGCACACGCGGATCTGCTCGAGGAGGCCCGGAGGGTGGTTGGTGTGCTTGGCCGCCTTGTAGAAGTGGCGGTCGACCTGGGCGGTAAAGCTGATCTCGCTCATGCGGGCCCTCGATGCTCGGGTCAGGGACGGTTTGCGCGGATTGCGAAGCGGGGTGAGCACGATCCCGTGTTTGCCGGGCGCTCCGGCACGTCCGCACATTGGCACCACGGATTATCCCCGCCCCGCGCGGGTTCCGCAATCATCCCGATGCCCGGCACTCTGAACAATACTGGAGGCCCCATGCGTTACCCGGTCCATGCTTCCCTCGCTCGTCCCTTCGCCGTGGCGGCTCTGCTCGCATCCCTAGCCGGGGGCGGGGCAGCGTCCGCTCAGGAGGTGGACTACTCCCGCGCCGAGCGCTTTCTGACCTGGAACACCGAGCGCATGATCGCGGGGGCCGAGGTGGTCCCCACCTGGATGGAAACCGGGGACAGCGACCGCTTCTGGTACCGCAACAGCACGGGGTCGGGCTATGAGTTCGTGATGGTGGACCCGGCGGCGGGCAGCCGCGACCCCCTCTTCGACCACTACCGCCTGGCCGGCGCGATGTCGCTCGCGAACGACACCAGCTACGTCCCGGACCAGCTCCCTTTCAGCACCTTCAGCTTCGGCGGGAGCGAGAGCGAAATCGAGTTCACCGCGAACGATCGGCGCTTCACCTGCGACATCGCGGGCTACGCCTGCACGGTGGGGGACACGCTCGCCTCGGGGCTGCCCTTCGTGGAGTCCCCCGACGGGCGCTGGGAGGCGTTCTCGCACGAGTACGACCTGTACGTGCGCCCCGCGGGGGGCGGGGACTCGATCCGGCTGACCAGCGACGGCGAGAAGCACTACGCCTACGGCTACAACGAGCCGCGGCCCAACCAGGAGCGGCAGGGGGCTGGGCCGCGCACGCCCACGCTGGCCTGGTCGCCCGACGCGCGCTACATCGCGGTGGCCCGCCGGGACGAGCGCAACGTGGAGCACATGCACTACATCTCGTACACGTCGCAGCGGCCGCGGCACTTCTCCCAGCCGTACGCCCTGCCGGGCGACTCGGTGATCCCGCTGCCCACCGGGCACATCGCGGAGCGGGCGGAGGCCGAGAGGGCAGCCGGCAGCGGGGTGGGGGAGGATGGCGACGGGGCGGGCGTGGCGAACGTCCCCGCGTTGCGCGCGGCCGCCAACCGCCGGGTCGAGGTGGCGCCCGTACCGCACCAGCTCTCTTTCGCCGGCTCAGCTCCCGACTCCGCGTGGAGCGCGGATGGCACCCGCCTGCACGTCAACTACTTCACGCGCGGCTCACAGCGCGTGTTCCTGGCCGAGGTCGACGCGGCCACCGGGACCTCACGGGTCATCCTGGGCGACTCCACCCGCACCTTCGTGTCGCTCGGGCACCGGGGCGGGGGATCGAGTGGCGGCACCCCGTCCTGGTACGTCTCCGAGGGCGGCGACGACGTGATCTGGTGGTCGGAGCGCGACGGCTGGGCCCACCTCTACCGCTTCGACGGCCAGGGCATCCTGAGGAACCGCATCACCTCCGGCCCGTGGACGGTCGGCCAGGCCGTCTACGTCGACGAGACGAGCCAGCGCATCTATTTCACCGCTCGCGGGCGAGAGCCGGGGCGAAATCCGTACTACGCGCACCTGTACCGGGTTGGCTTCGACGGCTCGGGGCTGACGCTGCTCACCCCCGAGGACGCCAACCACGTCATCGAGTTCTCGCCCAGCGGCAGCTACTTCGTGGACACGTACTCGCGCGTCGAGGGAGAACCGGTCACCGTGCTGCGGACCGCGGCCGATGGTCGCGTCGTGCGCGAGCTGGAGCGGGCGGACATCTCGGCAATCGAAGAGATCGGATTCATCCCCGGCGAGGTGTTCACGGCCAAGGCGCGCGACGGCATCACCGATCTCTACGGCATCCTCTACCTGCCGCCGGATCTGGACGAGAACGCGAAGTACCCGATCATCTCGCACATCTACCCCGGGCCCCAGCGGGGCAGCGTCGGGGACTGGGAGTTCAAGGGCGGCGGCGAGAACTTCGCCCTGGCGCAGCTCGGCTTCGTGGTGGTGCAGATCGACCATCTGGGCACGCCCCACCGCTCGAAGGCCTTCCACGACAACTACTACGGCAACTTCATCGACAACGGCATCCCGGACCACATCGCCGTCATCCGGCAGCTCGCGGCGCGCCATCCGTTCATCGACCTGGACCGGGTGGGCATCTACGGGCACTCGGGCGGCGGGTTCGCCTCCACCGACGCCATCCTGCGCTTCCCGGAGTTCTTCAAGGTGGCCGTTTCAGGGGCCGGGAATCACGACAACCGCAGCTACAACATCTACTGGGCCGAGAAGTACCAGGGAGTCATGGAGACCGACTCAGCGGGCACGGACAACTTCGAGGCATCCGCCAACAAGACCTACGCCGCGAACCTCGAGGGGAAGCTGCTGCTGATGCACGGGGACATGGACGACAACGTCCACCCGGCGATGACGGTTCAGGTGATCGACGAACTCATCAAGGCCAACCGCGACTTCGACCTGATCTGGGCCCCGGACCGCGCCCACGGCCTCAACGAGCCCTACTTCATCCGACGGCGCTGGGACTACTTCGTGCGCCACCTGCTGGGGGCCGAGCCGCCGCCGCAGTACGAGATCGTGAGGCCGGAGGGGTAGGGCTACGCCGGAGGCAGATCCTCCACCAACTGAACCATGCGCTCGAGCTGGCTCTCGTCGGGGAGCCCGCCCATGCCGCCGCCCAGGTTGTCGATCATGTGCTCGGGGCGGCTGGTGGCTGGGGTGACGCAGGTCACCGCCGGGTGCGCCACGACGAACTTGAGGAAGAACTGCGCCCAGCTGTGCGCGTCGAACTCGCCGGCCCACTCGGGCACGTCGCGGCCGCTGACCCGGTTCCAGAGACGGGTGCGGCCGAAGGGGGCGTAGACCAGCAAACCGATGTTCCGCTCCTGCGCGAGCGGCAGGATCATGTCGGCCGAGGCGCGGTTGTCGACCGCGTAGTCCACGCCGATGAAGTCGATGGGCTCGTTGCGCATGATCGCCGCGAGGTCGGGATAGCGCCGCTCGCTGGTGCTCGTGATGCCGGTGTAGCGCACCCGGCCCGCAGCCTTCTCCTCCGCGAGGATGCCGAGCTGGGTGGGCGGGTCGCCCAGGTTGTGCACCTGGATGAGGTCGATGACCGGCAACTGGAAGCGGTCGAAGGAGCGCTCGATCTGCGCGCGCGCCGCCGCGGGGTCGGCCCCGCCGCCGCCGCGTCCGGCCACGTTGACCTTGGTGGCCCAGAAGATCCGGTTCTGGATGCCGAGCTCGTTGGCGACGTCGCCGGCCACCTGCTCGGAGGCGCCGTAGCCGGGGGCGGTATCGAACACCGTGCCGCCGTTGTCCACGAAGGTCTGCAGCACGTTGCGGATGGCGGTTACATCCTCGCTGCGCGCCACGCGCGAGAAGGTGGCGGAACTGCCGAGCCCGACCACCGGAATCGTTTCGTCGGTGCCTGGAATGGCCCGGGCCAGGACCTCCTGCCGCGCCAGCGACGCAAGCAGGTCGGGGGTGAGTGCGAGCGCGGCGCCGCCGCCTGCCGTGAGCCTGAGCCAGTCGCGTCGTGTGAGCGTCATCTTCCTCTCCTGAACATCGATTGTGTTGCGCGGTTTGCCTGCTTGGCGACCACACGCCTCCAGGATGAGGCGATGGCCCTCTCCCGCATGGACAACCGGGGCGGCCTTACCGCTGAAAGTACGTCAAGGCCGACCGCGCCCGCGGCACGGATGGATGCGGCGGCCGGGAGCGTCGGCTCCCGACCCGTCCGCGGGCGTCACGCGACCGCCTGCACGGCCTCCACGATCTCGTCGAACGGGGGCAGCATGCCCGGGTTATCGGCCACCCACGCGTAAGTGACCCGCCCCTCTCCGTCGACAACGAAGACCGAGCGCTTCGCCACGCCGCGCAACCCGATGAGTTCGTCCTGCAGAACTCCGTATGCGCTCACTGCTTCCTTGTTGAAGTCCGAGAGGATGGGAAACGGCGCCCCCATCTCCTCGCCCCATTTCTGGTTGACGAAGGGGGAGTCCACGCTGATGCCGACAACGTCGGCGCCAAGCTCGCCCCACTGGCCCCAGTGCTCGGCGACGTGACAGAACTCGGCCGTGCATGTGCTCGTGAAGGCCAGCGGAACGAACATGAGTACCGCGGGCCGGCCACGGTGCTCGGAGAGCGTGAAGTTCGCCCCGCCGGGGGGTGCGAACGCGGTGAAATCGGGCGCATCGGCGCCCACGCGGATGGGTGTCATGAAATCCTTACCTCTTGTGTTGAGTTGCGGTGGCGACACCAAGTCGCAGCCCGCGTCGTATCGTATCGCGACCGATGTTATGCGAGTCGCTGATCGCGCGGGCGTTGAACGGATCGAGGATCGAGGCAAGATTGCCTGAGGCCGATAATCGAGTCAACGATCCGGCCGCGCGAGAGCCGGCTTCCCGATGCTGACATCCACCCCGACATCCCGCGAGGAATCCCGTCATGTCCGACACCACAGCTGCGACACCCGCCGAGAGCGCAACGACCACACCCACCGGCCGATTCTGCTGGCACGAACTCCTCACGAACGACCCTGAAGCGGCGGCCACCTTCTATGGTGAAGTGATCGGCTGGGGCACGGGCGAGTGGGGTGAAGGCGAGACCCCGTATCACCTGTGGATGAATCAGGGCATGCCGATCGGCGGGATGATGGCGCTCCCCGAGCACCTCGCGAGCACGGGCGTGCCGCCCCACTGGCTTCTGTACGTGTCGACGCCGGATGCCGACGCGTGCGCCGCGAAGGCCGAGAGCCTGGGCGGGACCGTTCTGGAGATGGTCGATGTCGACCAGGTCGGGCGCATGGCCGTGCTCAAGGATCCGCTGGACGCGGTCTTCATCGCCTACCAGCCCTCCGACGTGACGCCCGGGCACGACGAGCTGGCCCAACTCGGCGAGTTCTCCTGGCGCGAGCTGGCCACCACCGACTGGGAGGCGGCCTGGGCCTTCTATTCGGAGCTGTTCGGCTGGCAGGAGGCTGACCGGATGGACATGGGCGAGGCGGGCATCTATCAGATGTTCCACCGCGGCGCGCAGCCGCTGGGCGGCTTCTACAACCGGCCCCCGGAGATGCCCGTGTCCGCGTGGCTCAACTACGTCCGCGTGCCGGACGCCTTTACCGCGGCGAAGAAGGTCACCGAGCTGGGCGGGACGGTGCTGAACGGACCCATGGAGGTACCGGGAGGCGGGTTCATCGCCCAGTGCCTGGACCCGCAGGGCGCGGCCTTCGCGGTGCACTCGGAGCCGGAGGACATGGGGCGGGGTTAGCGCGAGCTCACCCCCGAACTCCGCGCCGGCGGGCGGCACTCGGGCCACTGCGTGCCCTCCGGCATCCTCCGCTGGTCCCGGGGCATCATTTCCGGATCCTGCGACGCCAGATAGACGAACAGCGCGGTCATCACGGCATCGTCCCGCAGATCCTCGAAGACGATCTTGTCGAAGGTGTCCCGGTTGGTGTGCCAGGTGTAGATGCTGGTGTCCCAGCGGTTGTCGGCGATGTTCATCTCGCTGCGGCCGGCGCCGACGTGGAAGCTGAAGGCCGGCACTCCGGCGCACAGGAAGGAGGCGTGATCCGTCCCGCCCGATTCGGGCATCCCCGGAATCTCCAGGGTCACCAGGTCCGACAGCTCGCTCGGAATCTGCGCCAGCCACTCGCCGAAACGCCCGGCGGCACCGGCGAACCCCTGCATGGGGATGAAGGTGACGGGTCCGTTCCCATGATCGACGTTGAACACCGTGTGGGTGCGCTCGAGGATCCCGGGGTTGTCCTCGACGAAGGCGCGTGAGCCGTTCAGGCCCTGCTCCTCGCCGTTCCAGAGGGCGCCGATGATCGTGCGGCGGGGGTTCGGGACGGCGCTCTTCAGGATGCGCATCGCTTCCATGATCGCGACGGCGCCGGTGCCGTTGTCGAGCGCGCCGTCGGAGCCGTCCCAGGAGTCGTAGTGGCCTCCGAGGATCACGTACTCCTCGGGCTCGGCGCTGCCGGGGATGACGGCGAAGGCGTTGAAAACCGGCACCTCTCCCAGGAAGCGGGCCTGTGCGTCGACGCGCAGCGCCGGCCCCTGATCGTTCTCGGCCAGCCGGTACAGGAGCCCGTAGGCCTCGCAGCTCAGGTCCAGGACCGGCGCCCGCTCCGCGCGGGTGCCGAAGATCTTGGTGACGCCCCAGCCCTCGGACCACTGCGAGCGGATGATCCCGGCGGGTTCGGCTGCGCTCAGCGCTTCCGGCAGCGAGCGCGCATCGAACCCCGTATTCCCCACGCGGTCGCTCCACTCCGCGATGGCGCGCTCCCGCTCCTCCGCCATGCGGGCCGTCGTCTCGGGCCGCGCGAACCACTCCAGGTTGTCGGGCGCACGGCAACTCGGCTCCGGGCGCGAGACGAGCACGAACTTGCCGCGCACCTCCGACAGCGCTGCCTCGAAGGCTCCGGGGCTGTCCGCGTCCGGCAGGATCACCACCTCCGCCTCGACGGGCCCGCCCGTGGCCGGGCTCCACGCGGCCGCCATGCCCTCGAGCGTGCGCATGCGCGGCGCGATGAGATCGATGTGGGTGATCCCCCGCTCCCATCCCCGCCAGGTGCCGTACTGCTCCTTGTACGCCTCGATGCCCCATTCCGCGTACTTCGCCAGCGCCCAGTCGTTCGCGCCGGCCATGGCGGGCGAACCGGTGAGGCGCGGCCCGACCGAGTCCATCATCACCTGGCCCAGTGCGTAGACCTGGGAGCGCTCCACACCCTCCTCCCAGATCGCCCTGATCACCGGGTCGTCTGACGGAAACGACTGCGCGGCCAGCGCCCGCGTGCCCACCGGCTCGAGCGGAACCGTCACGGAAGTGAGGAAGGCTGGAACACAGGCGATTACAGCTCGAACCGAGGGCCTCATGGATCGCTCCGCGATGAGGAATGGACCTGCCGCATCCGATACTATAGAGTCCACACGACCCAAAAACACTCGACGCGGGACGCCGCCCGACACTTGCGCGACGCGGCCCCGACGCTGCAGGTGGGCCGCCACCCCACTACGACACGCTCCGCTCAACCTCGAGGAAGAAAGCAGATGCACACGATGAACAAGGACTGGTGGCCGAACCAGTTGAACCTGAAGCCGCTCGGGCGCCACGCCCGCTCGACCGATCCCATGGGCGAGGCTTTCGACTACGCCGAGGAGTTCAAGTCGCTCGACCTGGAGGCCCTGAGGAAGGACCTCTTCGAGTTGATGACCACGTCGCAGGACTGGTGGCCGGCCGACTACGGCCACTACGGGCCGCTCTTCATCCGCATGGCCTGGCACAGCGCGGGCACCTACCGGATCAGCGACGGCCGGGGCGGCGGCGGCGCCGGCACCCAGCGCTTCGCGCCCCTCAACAGCTGGCCCGACAACGCACACCTCGACAAGGCCCGCCGGCTGCTCTGGCCCATCAAGCAGAAGTACGGCCGCAAGCTCTCCTGGGCCGACCTCATGATCTTCGCCGGCAACTGCGCCCTGGAGTCGATGGGCTTCAGGACGATGGGCTTCGGCGGGGGCCGTGAGGACGTGTGGGAGCCGGAGGACATCGACTGGGGCGCCGAGGACACCTGGCTCGGGGACGAGCGCTACAAGGGCGACCGCGAACTCGACGAGCCCTTCGGTGCGGTGCAGATGGGCCTCATCTACGTGAATCCGGAGGGGCCCAACGGCAAGCCGGATCCCGTCGCGGCGGCCCGGGACATCCGCGAGACCTTCCGGCGCATGGCGATGAACGACGAGGAAACCGTCGCGCTCATCGTCGGAGGGCACACCTTCGGCAAGGCACACGGCGCGGCGGATGCCGGCCGCTACGTGGGTCCCGAGCCGGAGGGTGCCGAAGTCGAGGAACAGGGCCTCGGCTGGAAAACCAGCTACGGCACCGGCAAGGGCCCCGATTCCGTTACCAGCGGGATCGAGGGCGCCTGGACGACCAACCCGGTGAAGTGGGACAACAACTTCCTGGAGAACCTGCACGGCTACGAGTGGGAGCAGGTGACGAGCCCCGCCGGCGCCGCGCAGTGGACCCCGAAGGATGGCGCTGGCGTGGGCACGGTGCCGGATGCGCACGACCCGTCGAAGAACCACGCGCCCATGATGCTGACGACGGATCTCTCGCTGAGGATGGACCCCGCTTATGCGGCCATCGCCAAGCGTTTCATGGAGAATCCGGAGGAGCTGGCGGACGCCTTCGCCAAGGCCTGGTACAAGCTGACGCACCGCGACATGGGGCCGGTTGCGCGGTATCTCGGCTCCGAGGTGCCCGCCGAGCCGCAGCTTTGGCAGGATCCGGTGCCCGAGGTCGACCATGAGCTGATCGACGCGCGGGACATCGTAGAGCTCAAGGCGCGCGTCCTGACGTCGGGGTTGTCCGTATCCCAACTGGTCTCGACCGCCTGGGCATCGGCGTCGACCTTCCGCGGAACCGACAAGCGCGGCGGGGCGAACGGCGCGCGCATCCGCCTTGCCCCGCAGAACGGCTGGGAAGTGAACGATCCGGCCGAACTGGCGGAGGTGCTCGGGGTGCTGGAGGCAGTCCAGGAGGACTTCAACGGGTCGCAATCCGGAGGGAAGCGGGTGTCGCTGGCCGACCTGATCGTGCTGGGCGGGTGCGCGGCGGTTGAGCAGGCGGCCAGGGACGCCGGGCATGACGTGCAGGTGCCGTTCGCGCCGGGGCGCACGGATGCGTCCGAGGAGCAGACCGACGCCGAGTCGTTTGCCGTGCTCGAACCCAGGGCGGACGGGTTCCGCAACTTCGCCGGGAACGGAAGCGGAAGGCCGGTGGCGGAGCTGCTGGTGGACCGGGCTGACCTGCTGACCCTGACCGCTCCCGAGACGACCGTGCTGGTGGGCGGCCTGCGCGTCCTGAACGCCAACTCGGGGGGTTCGGACCTCGGCGTCTTCACCGACCGGCCCGAGACGCTGACCAACGACTTCTTCGTGAACCTGCTCGACATGGGTATCGAGTGGCAGGCGTCCGCGGAAGCCGACGACCAGTTCGAGGGGCGCGACCGCGGGACGGGCGAGGTGCGATGGACCGGCTCCAGCGTCGACCTCGTCTTCGGGTCGAACTCCGAGCTGCGGGCCTTCGCCGAGATCTACGCCTGCGACGACGGACAGGAGGCCTTCGTGCGCGACTTCGTGGCGGCGTGGAAAAAGGTGATGAACCTGGATCGCTTCGATCTGGGTTGATGGTTGACGGGTGTCGCCGGAGACTCGCCCGAATCCGGACTCTCCATGCGTCTTGAAGGCAGGCGTGCTTTGGTCACTGGCGGGTCCCGGGGTATCGGCCGGGCCATCGCCCTGGGCTTGGCGCGCGAGGGCGCGGCTGTAGCCGTCAACTATCGGCGAAGCCACGCGGACGCGGAGAGCGCCGTACGCGAGATCGAGCAGATGGGGCGGCGCGCGGTTGCCGTGCAGGGGTCCACGGCTTCGGGCTCGGATGTCGAGCGCTTCGTCGCCGAGGCGCACGGCTTTCTGGGCGGCATCGACATCCTGGTGAACAACGCCGGCATCCTTAAGCGCACCCCCCTTCTCGAGATCGATGAGGAGGAGTGGGACGCCATCCTGAACGTCAACCTGAAGGGGTACTTCCTGGTCGGACAGGCGGTGGCGCGCCGAATGGTCGACGCGGGAACGCCGGGCGCCATCGTCAACGTGTCGTCCGCCGGACAGGCGGTGGCCGGTCCGAACCTCGCCCACTACTGCGTGTCGAAGGCGGGGGTCGGGATGCTGACGAAGCAGATGGCGCTCGAACTCGCGCCCCACGGGATCCGGGTGAACGCCGTCGCGCCTGGCCTCATCGAGACCGACCTGAACCGGGCCGACATCGCGCGGGACGAATTCCGGGAGAGCCGCCTCGCGCGCATTCCACTCGGACTGATCGGCAATCCGGAGGACGTGGTGGGGGCTGTCGTGTTCCTCGCGTCGGGCGACGAAGCGCGCCTCGTGACCGGAACCAGCCTGTTCGTCGATGCCGGGCAGTTGATCTGAGGGTGCGCAGGGGTTCGCTCTTCGCTACGACCTTCGCCAGAACATCCAGGACCGGGAGCGAAGATGGCGACCGAAGCAGGCGAGCGCGCTCACGTGGAGAAGACGGGCATTGTAGCAATGGCGCTGCCGTTTGAGGAAGCGTTTCCGCTGTTCAGCGCGGAAGGCGAGCGGCGATGGGTGGCAGGTTGGGACCCGCGATATCTCCATCCGACCGAGGGCCTGGCGCGAGAAGGCCTGGTGTTCCAGACGCTCAAGCAGGGCGTCGGAACTGCGACCTGGATCCAGACGCGCCATGAGCTCGCCAGGGGCATCGCTTCCTTCGTGTATGTGATTCCGGACCACCACACTGCCATGGTGGACGTTCGCGTGACCCCTGATGGCGAAGGCCAAAGCCGGGCGTCGGTGAGATACCGCATGACGTCGTTGTCATCCGACGCGGATGATGTCGTGCGGGCGTTCGGAGAGGCGTTCGACGACTACATGGCCCACTGGGCCGCGGCGATCCGGCGGCACATTGTGGAAGGTGTTCCACTTGGGCGGGAGTGACAACGCGGGCGCACGTGCGCTGCGCCACGCGAGCAACCGGCGTGAGCGAACGGCGCGGCTGCGAGCCGGCTTCGGGCTTGGCCGTGGAGGGAACAGTCGCAGCCTGCGAGCGCTCATCGCACTGCCGGCGGCACTCCTGCTGGCGTCGTGCCGCAGCCCGGAATCGGGCAGCTCCGGCAGCGCGGCCCAGGGTGACGCGTCCACATGGGACGTCCGCTTCTCCCACGTGCTCTCAACCAACTCTGAGTTCCATCTCCTGGCGGAGCGCTTCCGGGATCTCATGCTCGAGCGCACCGGCGGGCGCTTCCGGGTCGTCATCTATCCGTCGGGGCAGCTCGGTGGGGAGCGCGTGGCCTTCGAGCAGATCCAGGTCGGCGCGGTGCACATGGCCATCACGGGCACTCCGGTGCTCTCGGGCTGGGTGCCCGAGGGGCAGATGTTCGACCTCCCGTTCCTCTTCGAGAACAGGGATCACGGGCTCGCGGTGATGAACGGCCCCGTCGGGGACTGGTGGCGCGACCTCCTGCTCCAACGCACGGGCGTCCGCTCGCTGGGCTTCCTCGACTACGGATTTCGCCACGTGTACAACCGGCGCCGGCCCGTCGAGACGCCCGCGGATCTCGCCGGACTGAAGCTTCGGGTGCTGCAGAACGCGACGTACCTCGCGGCGTACTCGGCGCTCGGCGTCCAGGCGACCCCGATGAACTACGGCGAGGTCTACTCCGCGCTGCAGCAGGGCGTGATCGACGGCGGCGAGGCGAACGCCATCGGATTCGTGAGCAGCCGGCTCCATGAGGTAGCCCGGTTCTACAGCTTCACGTCCATCACCTACAACCCGATCACGCTCCTGGTGAACGAGCCCTTCTATCAAGGGCTGCCCGAGGATGTCCGGGAGACGGTAGATCGTGCGGCGGCCGATGCGCTCGCCTACCAGAGTGAAGTCGCGCGCCGGATGGAGGCGGACGCGATCGAGCAGATGCGGGCCGCGGGCGTGGAGATCTCGCGCCCGGAGCTTGCGCCGTTCGCCCCGGCCGTGCGGCCGCGCATCTGGAACGAGCTGGCCGACCGACTGCCGGACGGCGAGGCGCTGATCGACAGGCTGGTGGCGGAGGCGGAGCGTGAGGCCGTCTCCCGCGGCGCCGTGGACAGCCTGATCCCCCCGCGATGAGATGAGCTTCGATCCGAGAGGCGCTGCCGTCATCACGGACCTGCAGGGGCGACTGGACGCGGTTGCGGATCCGTCCACGAAGATGTGGTTCGAGAACTACCTGAAGCACGCGATAGCCTACCGCGGGGTGAAGACACCGGTGGTCACGCGGATTGTGGCCGAGTGGCGAGGCGAGCACGGGCTCGAGCGCCTGTCGGACGACGATCAACTCGCCCTGGCCCGGTCGCTGATCGGGGAACGCCTGGCCGAGGACAAGTTCGCCGGGATTCTCTACATGCAGAGATACCTGATGCGGCGGCTGCAGCCGGACCGGTTTCTGGCGGTGGCCGAAGGACTCTTCGCGGAAGGAGCCTTCTTCGACTGGTCGACGAGCGACTGGTTCAGCGTGCGGGTGCTGGGTCCGCTGTTGCGCCGTGGCCGAACCGGGACGGCCGAACGGATCGCCGGATGGCGTACCGCCGAGAACCTCTGGCAGCGCCGCGCGGCAATCGTGCCGTTCAGGGCGGTGGCGCGCGACGAGTCGTACCATCCGCTCATCGAGACGACGGTTGCGGCGCTTGTGCGCGAACGCGAGCGGTTCATCCAAACCGGGATCGGGTGGGTTGTGAGCGACATGTCGAAGGCGCACCCGGGGGTCGCGGCCGCCCTGGTGGAGCGGCACTTCGACGATCTCTCGGCCGAGATGATCCGGCGGCATACGCGGTATCTGCCCGATCACGACCGGTACAGGGTCAGGAAGCGGAGGAGGGCGATCCGGTGACGCGGGCCGAGGCGGAGCGGGTACCGTAGAATGCGCCAGAATACGTAAAATGCGTAAAATGCGTAAACGGCTTCACGCGGCCAACCGGGCTCTCGTCGCTTTCGAGACCTCCGCCGTGGGCGCGCTCTTGATCGCGGTCTGCGTCGTCGTCCTCCTCCAGGTCCTGATGCGCTACCTCTTCGCGTACCCGAATCCGTGGAGCGAGGAGGTGTCGCGCTTCTGCTTCATCTGGCTGTCGCTGCTGGGAGCGTCGCTGGCGGTGGAGCACCGGGCGCACTTCGGGTTCGACCAGGTCACGAAGGCGCTGGCGCCGCGCGCGAAGAAGGTCGTGGAGAGGTTCGCCGGGGCGGTCGTGCTTCTGTTCTCGCTCCTCCTCATCGGTACCGGCATCGCGCTCATGGATCTGACCATGGGAGAGCGCTCGCCGGCGCTGAACCTGCCTGTCGCCCTGGTTTACGCGGCAGCTCCGGTGTCCGGGCTGCTGATGGTGGTGCACATGGTGGCTGGGTGGGCGGGGGAGGACTCGGGCTGATGGGCGCCTTCCTCCTCGGCGTCTTCGGCCTGCTCGTGCTGGCTGCCGTGCCCATCGGCTTCGCGCTCGCGATCGCGGCCGTGCTGGCCATCGTGGTGGCGGACCTCCCGCTCGTCATCATTCCGCAGCAGATCGTCGCGGGGATGGACTCCTTCCCCATGCTCGCCGTGCCCCTCTTCATTCTGGCCGGCTTCCTGATGGACGTCGGGGGCATCAGCCGCCGACTGGTGACGCTGGCGCGCGCACTCGTCGGACACCTCCCGGGCGGGCTCGGGCAGGTGGTCATCATGGCCGAGATGTTCTTCTCGGGCGTGTCGGGTTCCACTTCCGCGGACGCGGCCGCCATCGGGGGCATCATGGTGCCCCAGCTGACGGCGAACGGATACGGCCGGGCGCGCGCCACCGCGATCGTGTCGGCCGCGTGCGGAATGGGGATCCTCATTCCGCCGGCGATTGTGATGGTCGTCTACGGCGTCATCGGCAACATCTCCATCGGCGCCCTGTTCGTCGCCTCGATCGTGCCCGCGCTGCTGATCGCCGTGGGCCTGATGACGCAGATCGGGTGGCAGGCGCGCAGGCAGGGATGGCCCGCCGGGGAGCGCGCGTCCTTCGCGGAACTCCGCCGGGCGGCGGGAGACGCCCTGCTCCCCCTGTTCATGATCGTCGTCATCCTGGGCGGCATCCGCTTCGGGCTCTTCACTCCCACGGAGGCCGCTGCGGTAGCGGTAGCCTATGCGCTGCTCCTGGCCGGGGCGGTGTACCGATCCCTCACCCTCGCGGAGCTGTGGAGGAAGGTCGTCCAGACCGCCATGGTGTCGGGGATGGTGCTGTTCGTGGTGGGCGCCGCCCGCCTGCTGGGCTGGGTGCTCGCCGTGATGCAGGTGCCCCAGACGCTGGCGGCATCAGTGGTGGGGATGGGGGGCGGCCAGGCCGGCTTCATGATCCTCACAATCCTCGTCTTCCTTCCGCTCGGCGCCATCCTCGAGGGTGTGCCCGCGGTCGTCCTGCTTACGCCGATCCTGCTGCCCTTGGCGATGCAACTGGGCATCGATCCCGTGCACTACGGCGCTGTCATCGTGGCGACCCAGGGGATCTCCGTGTTCCTGCCGCCGGTGGGCGTGAGCCTGCTGGTGGCCTGCTCGGTGGGGGGAGTCGAGCCGGCCGAGGTGGCGCGGCCGCTGTGGCCGTATCTGGCCTTGATGCTGGGGCTTACGATGCTCATCGCACTGGTGCCGGGAGTGGTGCTGTGGCTGCCGGGGGTGCTGGGGTGGTGAGGGGATGGTCGGTCATGCGGGGATCAGGCGACTGCGGTATAGGATCGACGCCGAGCTTGGCACTCTAACTCACTTCTAGGTCGATCTCCGTCTCCACGTAGCGAGCGCCCAGTGGCGACAGAACGACTTGGTCGGTGTGTGGATCGAAGTTGAGCAACTTCTCAGCGTGGGCCTTCCCGATCACTTTGTCGCGGAATCGCGAGAGGTTCTTATACTCGACATCCACTGCTAGCTTCGCGGCAGTCATACGGCGGGCGCTGTAGAGAACCACGAGCGCCTTGTCCCGCGCCGTTAGCGACGGGTTCAGGACCCGCAACGAGCCGTTGACACCCCAGACCAGAGGTATTGTTCGTTCGACGAGTGTTTCAACGGCTGCGGCGGCTGTGTCTAGGTCAACCTTGTGGAACACGCGGACAAGCTCCGCCATGATCCACTGCGACATGGAGACGACCACCGCGCTATCCTGCTGATTAGGATCGACATCGCCCCCCACGTGACCCACACCACGGTTGTTCCGGATCTCGTAGAGCGCAATCAACATCCGAGGGATCTGGATCCGAATGGACCGCAGCTGGCCACGCGCCTGTTCCAGACGTTGGCACGCGTCGTACATGTTCGGCGGCTTTGACGGGGACGCGGGGAACGACCCGTCCACATGACCCTTGAGAATCGAATAGACAATCTCGCAGAGCTTACCGCCATCCAACTCAGCGGGCTCCCAACGACGCTCTCTAAAGTTCCGAAGGATCTTGTTGAACTCTTCCACGAGGGGATCACGAAGCCCCGGCGGCAGGGTGCCCAGTACCGCTGGTTGCTTCAGGGGTGACGCGCCCATGACCTGTATGCTGTCATTGCGTTCAACCCGACTCGACCGCGCACAGGGCAACAATCTGCTCTCGCGCGGCCTGTTCTCCTGCGGGCGAGAGACGGTACGACTTGTTCCCGCCCTTAACCCCGTGTTCTAGAAGCCATTCTCGTTTCCTTAGGTTCGCAGCGAGATTCCCATCCATGCACGCGTGCTCGTTACAGATGGCGTGGATTAGTTCCGCCTCGGTGTTAAGTTCACCCAGTGCGGTTTCTCGCACGTAGGCTAGAAGGGCGCCGTAGATGTTCTGGGAATCCGCCCGCGAAGCCCCTAGGCGTGCTCGGACAGTGACGGTGCCGTCCTCGTCTACCTGAATGAACCGCCGGAGGATGTTCACATTCACTTGCGCAGCGCGGGCGACTGCGTCGATGCCGCTGTCCCCGTGATCCGATGAGATCGGTCCGCTGTTCGGCGTCGAGGGCGCCGTACTGGCGGTCGCCGACGGACTTACGGTATGGCTCAAGAGAGCTTGGACTATGCCCGAGCGTACCCCCTGCGGAAACCGTTCGGCGAAGGCCACGGCATCCGTCACCAAGTCTTCCCAAGCATCAAAACGATTCTGACCCGACAAGTCATCATTCATGTGGACAGACTCCTTCGATAGATTGCACTGTTGTCGAGTTGCACCCCCGGTTGAACCATGGAGGATGTCTCCTAATCGCTGAGGATGAGCCCATGTGGCACCGCTGTTCGGTCACACACCGAGCAACTCCCGCAGGCTGGCCTTGGCCTCTTGCTCGCCTTCCGCGGATAGCCGGTACTCCTTGTGCCGGCTTCTGGGCTCGCCAATCACTAGCAGCCAGGGGCTCGTCTGTAAGTTTCGAGCGAAATTCGGGGCGTTGTATGCCTTCTGCTCAACGCAGACCCGCCTGAGTTCCTCGATTTCCACGTCCCTCTCGCCGAAGCCGTGCTCCTTAATGAAGCAATAGATGGCCGCGGCGCGATTCGCCCGTTCAGCAACTGAACGACCGTGGACTTGAAGCAGTAACTTCACGAAGCCGTCATCGCCAAGGTGGACGATCCGCTCAAGATCAGCTTGATCGACACCCGCCACCGCGGCAGCTTCAGCCAGCGAACCTCCTTTCTCGGCGGCGATGGTGTCGGTACGACCGGTCGCACTCGTTATGGGTGAGGGTGGTCGTGTTGCCCACCCGGCGCCGCTTGCTACCGCGAGCAGCGATTCCAGAATCGTCACCCGGTATTCTTCCGGATAGCGATCCAGCATCGCGACCGCAGCATCCACAACCCTTCCCGCTCTCTCCAGCTTCTGAGTGGCGTCATGGGGGAGGTCAACCATCGTAGTCACCCAAGAGCGCAAGGGCGCGATCGAAGGACTGGGGTGGAACGATGTACTTTCTGCCATCGTTCTTCAGCACGATTCCGTCGTCCGCCAGCGCTTTCAACTGCGGCCGCAGCGAGTTGCCTTTGACGCCCGTACGCTGCGACAGCTCACTCGGCGTCAAACCCTCCTCCCGCTCATCGTTGAGAAGCTTGATGGCCATCTGGCCCAGCAACGCGACGAGCGTGAGTTGCTTGATTGTGGCATTCTGCTTGGCGCCCGGCATGAAGCGAATCAAGTTCTTAGAAGGGTCGATACGGGCCCAAACGCTGAGGGAACTAGCCAACCGTTCTCGGTCCATCTCGTGGGCGTCAACGACGAGTTCTTTCAGCGGGTCGTGCGAGGTAACTTCTGACATTGATACGTTTTCCCTCCTCCGGACGTATCCCACACGTACATCCGATGCGCTGCACTTACCAGCGTTTTCCATCGGTGGTTATCCTCAACTGCCCTTTAGGCTAACTTCGTTCTCCATGTCTGTCAACACCACCACATCATTAGGGAACCACGTCTTCAGCCAACCGGTTGCTGGCCACGCTCTTCCCCCCAAACAAACGGCGAAAATGATCGGGATGAGATGACATTCGTGTCTACTCCTAGGGGGTTTTCGCCGTTGGCTTCTTCGGCGACATCTCGGGTGGAAGTGGCAAGACAACTGACCTATCGATGTGAAATGACATGGGGTCGTTGCAAACGTGACGTCCATGTCATCCTCTTAACGGTTATTTCATATCTCTTAACTGCTTATGAAATAGCCGTTTACGGCATTCCAATGTGATTCACCGACGTATCGTTGGACATGTCATGATGTATCACTGTGCGGTCGAATCGTAGGTCTGGGTCGCAACACACCGGTACTCCATCTTGAGATCCGGCTGGACTTCCCTGGTGTTTCTTCGCTTCCGGCGATCGGCTGCGATTCGAGGTTGACGCGGGAATACTTGGCGACTCCACGCTAGGCGCACCTAACCATGTCCGCGCCCCCGACTCCCGCCTATCTTCCAGCAACGCTCCTCATCACCCACTCGCCATGACCATCCAGGACGCCGTCAACTCCCTCTACCAGATCGCCGTCACGGAGGGCAAGGCGACATCGACGAAGCGGCTCGACAGCCTGGCCCGGTTCTGCATCGAGGAACTGGCGAAGCGCGGACTCGAAGGGGCGGTAGCGGAGGCCAAGCTGCCGGGCGGCGGTCGTGAAAAGTCCTGGGACGTGGCCTGGACGCTGGACCAGAAGCCTCGTCTCGCCATCTCGCTGAAATCGCTCCTCAAGAACCTCGGCGGAACCGTTCCGAATCGACTCGACGACATGATGGGCGAGGTGACGAACCTGCAGATGTACTCGCCGGAGATCGTGACGGGTTACGTTATGCTGTTCAACGTCGCCGAGGACGCCCACAGCAGGCTTCACGGCACCACCTGGGGGGAACTGCTCAAGCGTCGCATCACACGGCTCTCTGACCGAAAGCCGCCTTCGTGGAGCATCGGGATGATCGAGGCATCGCTGTTTCTGGAAGTCGATTTCTCGGACGGCCCCCGGATCGTCTCGGGCGTTGACGATGTCGGCCCGTTCTTCGATCGGCTTGTCGCTCATGTCCGGGAGCGGAACCCGATCTTGGAGCGCCGCCCATGACGCCGACGAATACGGTCGTCCGAGGCGCGGAGCTCGAGGCCCTCGTAGAGAGGCATCTCCCGGACCTGATCCTGTCCGATGAGTCGCTGAAGACTGCGCTCCCCGGCATGGCGAGGGACGCCGCGGACTCGGCGAGGGTGGCGGCGGCCGTCGAGGAAGTGTCGTCCAATCATCGCATCCTCCGAGGCGACGCTCGCGACCTGTCGGCGCTTGCCGACGGGTCCGTCCATCTGATCGTCACCTCTCCGCCCTATTGGACTCTCAAGGAGTACAACGAGGGGGAGGACCAGCTCGGAGCGGTTGGCGACTACGATCTATTCGTCGCGGAGCTTGCTCGGGCGTGGCGCGAATGCCACAGGGTTCTCGTCCCCGGCGGGAGGCTGATCGTCGTCGTCGGCGATGTCTGCCTGTCTCGGCGCCGGCATGGTCGCCACGTCGTGGTTCCGCTTCACGCGAGCATCCAGGAGTCGTGCCGGAGGCTCGGGTTCGACAACCTCGCGCCGATCATCTGGCACAAGATCGCCAACGCGCGCTTCGAGATGAGCGGTGCGGGCGGCTTTCTGGGGAAGCCCTACGAGCCCAACGCCGTCATCAAGAACGACATCGAGTTCATCCTCATGCAGAGGAAGCCCGGAGGCTACCGGAGTCCGTCGCCCGCCGCGCGGGTGCTGAGCCTGATCTCCGCAGCTGATCACCGCGAGTGGTTCCGGCAGATCTGGACGATTCCGGGGGCGTCCACGCGAGACCATCCCGCACCCTACCCGGTGGAACTGGCGACTCGGCTGGTCCGGATGTTCTCGTTCGTCGGCGACACCGTGCTCGATCCGTTTCTCGGGACCGGAACGACTTCGGTGGCTGCGGCCCGGGCTGGAAGAAACAGTGTCGGCGTGGAGGTGGACCCGGAATACCTGGACTTGGCCCGCCGCAGGTTCCTGGATGAGACCACTGGCTTGTTCGGGAGGGCGCGACTGGCGGTCGATGGTCGCTAGAAGCCTTGTGCCGGGGGTGGTGTTGTGGCTGCCGGCGGTGCTGGGGTGGTGAGCCCCGACCAACACCGACGCGCGCTCCACGGCGCGATGGCAGCGCTCTTTCTGGCCGCCATGGGAAACACGATCGTAAGCACCGTGCTGCCGGCAGCCATCGCCGACCTGGGGGGGTTCGACAGGTACGCCTGGGCGTCCACGTCCTACATGGTGACGTCGACGACGGTCATGCCGATAGCGGGCAGGCTCGCCGACCTCTACGGTCGCCGGGTCATGTTTCTGGTCGGCATCGCGGCCTTCACACTCGCTTCGGTTCTTGTCGGCTTGAGCCAGTCCATGAACCAGCTCATCGCCTTCCGCGCCCTGCAGGGCACCGGGGGCGGTGTGATCCTGGTCAACGCCATCGCCGCCGCCGGAGATCTGGCTCCCCCGGAGGATCGCGGCAGGTACCACGGCCTCGCGGGCGCCGTCTTCGGCCTGGCGGCCGTCGCGGGACCGTTGGTGGGCGGGGTAGTCGTTGACCGAGTGCACTGGGGCTGGGCGTTCCTTGTCAACGTCCCGGTCGGGCTGGCGGTGTTCGCCCGGCTCGCGCGGTCCTATCCCCGTCCCGCGCGCCCGCCCGGCCCACGCCCGGCGATCGACCATGCGGGAATCGCGGGGCTCGTCGTAGCCACGATGTCCGTGCTCGTCGCCCTCTCGGCGGGAGGCGTCCTGTATCCGTGGGGTTCCTGGCAGGTGATCGGGCTCCTTGTCTTCGGACTGGCGGTCACCGGTCTCTTCATGGCCATCGAGTCCAGGGCGGCGTGGCCGATCGTGCCCCTGGACATCTATCGAAACCGAACCGTGCTCGTGTCCGTCTCGGCCATGTTCCTGATCGGGTTCATGATGTTCGGAGGCATCCTCTTCATACCGCTCTTCTTTCAGGCGGTGCAGGGGACATCCGCCGCGCAAAGCGGCGCTTTTCTTGCCCCGATCATGCTGGGCATCGTCCTTGGCGCCGCAACGTCGGGACAGCTCCTATCTCGGTCAGGCGTGAGCCAGCGCGCGTTGGCTTTGTCCAGCACGGCGCTCGCCGCGACCGGGATGCTGGCGCTTTCGACCCTGACCCCCGAAACCGGCGTTGCCATTGCCCTCGCGTACATCCTGGTGATGGGCATCGGGATCGGCGGCGTGACGTCGGTATTCACGGTTGCGGTACAGAACACGGTTGCGCATGCGAACATCGGTGCCGCCACGGCAGCAGTGCAGTTTCAGAGATCGGTGGGAGGCACGGTGGGCGTGGCCGTCATGGGCGCCGTGGTTGCGCAGCGCACGTCCTCGCGGTTCCTGGATGTCCTCCCCGAGTCGCTGCGCGTCCAGCTTCCCGACGGCTGGATGGAGTCGATGGCGCTGGCCGGACCGGTTCTCGACTCGACGGCAATGGAGCTGCCGCGTGGCGCGCAGGCCGCTGAGAGCGTGAGTCGGTACTTCACGACGGCTTTGGGCGGCGCACTCGACGATGCCTTTGTCGTCGGAGGGTTGGTTGCGGCCCTCGCCATCGCCATTGCATTGCTGTTGAGGCCAGGGAAGGCGAACGCGTAGCACACCGGGGCAGAGGGATCACTTGTCCGCCACATGGGCTTGATTCTGGCGGACAACGCCGCGAAGGGCGCGCGGCACTGGCCCGATATCCAGCCCCGTCCTATCCATTCGAGGATCGCTGGCTCGGACAGGACTGAGCGGGAGGGGGGAAATGAGGGATTCGACGATGCTCGTTCGGGAACGCTGCCTTGCGCTGCTCACCGCCGCCATCCTCGCGTCCCCGCTCGCTGTGACCCCGCTCGACGCGCAGGAGCGGACGTTCCGCCCACTCCGGTCGCTCGGCGGAGGCAGCGAGCTGACGGCCTCGGTGAGTCTGGGCGATGTGAACGCCGACGGGGCGCTCGACGTGGTCGTCGCCAACGGCCGCCACTGGCCCGAGCAGAACCGCGTCTACCTGAACGACGGGAACGCCGCCTTCACGCTGGCGCGGCGGTTGGGTGAGGAAGAGGCGGGCAGCTATGCCGTCCCGCTCGCCGACTTCGATGGCGACGGAGACCTGGATGTCGCGGTGGGGAACGACCGCACGCGGAGCCTCATCTTCTTCAACGATGGAACCGGCCGCTTCGAGGCCGGAGCCACCTTCGGCACGCCAAGTTCCACGCGAAGCCTGACGCTGGCCGATCTGGACAGCGATGGGCACGTTGACATCCTGGTGGTCAACCGGGCCCGCCAGAACTTCATCTTCCATGGAGACGGTTCGGGGGCCTTCGGCAAGGGAACGCCGTTCGGCGCCGGAGACGACTCTACCATCGACGTGGTCGCCGCGGACCTCGACCGCGACGGGGACCCGGATCTCGTCCTCGCCAACCGGGACGGTGGGGCGAACACCATCCACTGGAACGACGGCGGCAGCTTCGAGCGGGTGAGCGGATACGGGACCGGGAGCGACGAGACGCGCGGTGTGGCTGTGGGCGATGTGGACGGCGACGGGGTCCTCGACATCGTGACGGCGAACATCGGCGAGTCGAACGCCGTGTACTTCGGTGACGGGTCCGGCGGGTTCGAGCGCAGCCTGCCATTCGGGCGGGACGACGACGAGAGTTACGCGGTCCACCTCGCGGACCTGGATCTCGATGGGGATCCGGACATCGTCGTTGCGAACGTGGGCGCGCAGAACGCGGTCTACTTCAACGGGAGCGGCGAACTCCCGGCGTTCCACGAGTTCCGTTTCGGGTGCGCGGACTGCTCAACCTACGGGCTGGGTGTGGGGGATCTGAACGGCGACGGGTTTCCGGATATCGTGACCGCGAATTCAGGGGCGCCGAACGGCCTCTTTGCGAACGTGGCGGCTGGACGGGACTAGAAGGTCTGCTCTCCGGGCAGCGCTGACGCCTGTTTGATCCAGCTCACCAGGACATCCTCGTCCGGCTCATCGTCCTCGTGGATGTGGAAGTAGCGCACGTGCTCGTACTTTGAAGTCACCGGCGGAAGGGGACGCAGCGAGCCGCCGTTGAGGAAGGTCACCTTCACGTACTTCGTGAAGCAGTGATAGGCGAGGAACCAGCCCTGGTCGTCGATGCCGTAGAAGGGCGTGTTCCATCGGACCGCCTTGCGCACGCTGGGCACGCACCGCTCGACAAGGGTGTCGAGATAGCGGCCGACATCGTGCTTCCAGCCCGGCATGGCGGCGATATAGGCCTGTACGGGCGCATCGCCATCGGCCTTGGGAATCTGGGGGTTGCCGCCCGAGAGGAGTTTGGGCTTCACGCCGCCACGAAGCGCTCGACCGTGATCTCCTGCGTACGGTCACGTGGCGGGTTGTGCATGGCCATGATGAGCTTCTCCTAGTAGTTGGACCTTGGGAAATCTACCACCACTGGGCTCATCTGGCGTCACTCCGCCTTGAGAACGCCGCCGGTGATGTGTATGATACACATCATGTCGAGCAGGCAGATCATTCGCAAACTGCTGGCGGATGGCTGGACGCTCCGCAACACCCGTGGAAGCCACCACCAATTCGTTCATCCCGAGAAGTCCGGTCGAGTTACGGTGAAACACCCCAGCAAGGACATCCCGATCGGGACGCTTCGCAGCATCTATCGGCAAGCCAACTGGAAGTGGCAGGACCGCTGATGCGCTTCCCGATCGTGATCCACAAGGACTCGTGCAGCGGGTACGGGGTCACCGTGCCGGATCTTCCCGGCTGTTTCTCGGCCGGTGACACGCTGGACGAGGCAATCGAGTCCGCCCGCGAAGCGATCGCATGCCATATCGAAGGGCTGCTGATGGACGGGGAACCGGTGCCGCTACGGGCCTCGATCGAAGAACACCAGGCGAACGAGGACTACCAAGGTGGCGTTTGGGCCATCGTCCACGTGGACATTTCGAAGCTCTCCAGCAAGAGTCGGCGCATCAACATCACGTTGCCGGAGCGAGTGCTGGCCATCGTGGATCAGGCGGCGGTCCGCGAAGGGCAGTCGCGCTCCGGCCTGTTGGCGCGCGCGGCACTCAGCTACGTGCAGCGGCAGTCGGAGGGTCCACTGCCGGGACTCCTGACCGACAGGCCGGAACCCAGCGCTTCCTATCGGATTCGTCCGCCGGGGCAGACCCGAAAGCGAGCGGGAGACAGCGAGTAGGGCCTGTCTGTCACATCGACAGTCATGACTGATCCCGTGGGCTGCGGCAGAATCTCCGCGGGAACGCACTGGCCCGGTATCAGCCTCCGTCCTATCAGTCAGAGTACCCGAGTTGACGGTCTCGGGATGCCTGAGCGGGAGAAGTGACATGAGGAATCGGACGCACTCACGGATGATGAATCCCCGGATCTCGACCGCGGGTGTCCTCGCGGCCTTGGCCACCCTCGCCGCACTCACCGCGTGCGAACCCGCCGCGGATGCACCCTCCACCGACGCCACCGACATCAGCGGCGTCGTGACCGGCGCGAACGGGCCCGAGGCCGGCGTCTGGGTCATCGCGGAGACGCTCGACCTTCCCACCCGCTTCGCCCGGATCGTGGTGACCGACGACGAGGGGCGGTATCTGATCCCCGACCTTCCCGACGCCAGCTACGACGTCTGGGTGCGCGGCTACGGTCTGGTCGATTCGGAAAAGGTCCGCGTCTCGCCCGGCGCGGATCTGAACCTGACGGCGGCCCCGGCGCCCGATGCCCGAGCAGCCGCGGAATACTATCCCGCGGGGTACTGGCTGTCGCTGCTCCAGGTGCCGGAGGAGCATGAGTTCCCGGGCACTGGCGACGAGGGCAACGGGATCTCGCCCAACCTCGAGCACCAGGCGCAGCTCATGCGGCTCCTGAAGTCCGGCAACTGCACGGCGTGCCATCAGATGGGCGGCCTCGGCACACGGAACATCCCGGCGGAACTGGGCGAGTTCGCTTCCTCCGTGGCCGCGTGGGACCGGCGCATCAAGTCGGGACAGGCCGGCGCGGGGATGAGCGGCGGCTTCGACCGCATGGGCCGGCAGCGGATGCTCGAGATGTTCGCCGACTGGACCGATCGCATCGCCGCGGGCGAGGTACCGGCGGAGGCGCCTCCGCGGCCCGCGGGCATCGAGCGCAACGTGGTCGTCACGCTGTGGGACTGGGCCGATCCGAGGGCCTACCTCCACGACGAGGTTTCCACCGACCGGCGCGATCCCACGGTCAACGCCTATGGGCCCATCTACGGGGCGCTGGAGGCCAGCGCGGACTACGTGCCGGTCCTGGATCCGGTGGGCCACGCCGCGACGCAAATCCCTCTCACGGTCCGCGATCCGAGCACGCAGCCCGCGTCGGGTCCGGGCATGCCCGAGCCGTCACCCTATTGGGGAGACGAGGTGATCTGGACGAGCAAGAACAACGTTCACAACCCGATGCTCGACGAGCGGGGACGGCTCTGGCTCACGTCGACGGTGGCTCCCCCGGAGAATCCCGACTTCTGCCGCGAGCGATCGGACCACCCTTCGGCACAACTCTTCCCGACGAACAGCGCCCGGCGCCACCTGCAGCTGTGGGATCCGGAGACGCAGGAGCTCACCCACATCCGCACCTGCTTCAGCACGCACCACCTCATGTTCGCCGAGGATGAGGACAACACGCTCTGGACCAGCGGCGGCGGACAGGTCGTGGGCTGGCTCAACACGAGGATGTTCGAGGAAACCGGTGACGAGGAGGCTTCGCAGGGCTGGACCGCGCTCATCCTCGACACCAACGGCAACGGCCAGCGGGACGATTACGTCGAGCCCAACGAGCCTGTCGATCCAACGATGGACAAGAGGGTCGTGGCCGGCTTCTACTCTGTGGCGCCCGCGCCGGACGGGTCAGTCTGGGCGACGTCACTCGGCTATCCGGGCGCGATCGTGCGGCTGGATCCGGGCCCGAACCCCCCGGCGACGGCCCTCGCCGAACTCTACGAGCTGCCCCTCGACGAGACCGGCGCGCCCATCAATGGGTTCTCGCCCCGCGGCGGGGACATAGACCGCAACGGGGTCATGTGGGTGGCGCTCGCCAGCGGGCACATGGCCAGCTTCGACCGCACGAAGTGCACGGGCCCGCTCAACGGTCCCGAGGCCACCGGCCAGCACTGCCCTGAGGGCTGGACCTTCCATCGGGAGCCGCTCCCGCAGATCGGGGGCGTGACCGCGCCGGGGAGCGCCGAGGCGAGCTACTACACGTGGGTCGATCAGTTCAACGTCTTCGGGCTGGGCGAGAACGTGCCAATCAACACCGGCAACGCCTCCGAAGGGCTGCTCGCCCTCGTGGACGGGGAGTGGGTCGTGCTGCGCGTCCCGTATCCGCTCGGCTTCTACACCAAGTGGCTGGACGGTCGGATCGACGATCCGGACGGGGGCTGGAAGGGCCGGGGGCTGTGGGCGACCGTGAGCACGCGCGCGCCGTTCCACATGGAAGGCGGCAGAGGCACGCCCAGCAAGGTCCTCCAGTTCCAGTTGCGGCCCGACCCGCTGGCGGGGTAGGGGACACCAAGCCCCGAGCCCCGTTCTCCGCGCTTCTCAGGACTCCGGGGGTTCGGCAGGCCCGCACAGCGGCGGCATCCCCTCCCCGCCCGGGCCTGCCCGGACGTGGAGCACCCGCTGCGTTGCGGTGCCGAAGAAGCCGGTCCCATCCCCGAAGACGGAGGGGATGCGGATGATCCCCGAGGGGTTGAAGTTTCCGCCCCGCGCCCAGTTCACCCAGTTCCGGTCGGTGGCTACGAACGCAACCCTTGCCCAGGCGCCGCCCGGGAGGCCGTCGTCGAGAATGCGCAGCAGATCGGTCTCGATGCCGTCGCCCAGGTCGAACAGCCCGTATTCCCCGGGGAAAAGGATATCGGTGTCCTCTTGTCCGATCGCAAACCCCGTCAGGTACAGCGAGTCGGGTGCTTCCACGTCGCGGCCCGCCAGCGCCTGGGGCAATCCCTCGATCCAGGCATCGGAGAGATACGACCAAGTGCCCGCCGCCTCCGTCCAGTTGAAGCGGTAGTTGGTGTCGGGTTCCAGGCGGCAGTACCCATCCTCGTGCGTGAGGCCGATGAAGTCGAAGGCGGAGGGTATCCGGCTCGCCCCGGTCAGGGTCCCCCCATCGGGGAGAAGCACCTCGAGTTCCAGCACCTCGCCGGGAGAGAAGGGCGACGGGGAGACGCGGGCCCTGTAGCACGATCCGATTTCCCGGAGGGGATCGTCGTCGTCGTCATCCTCGGGCTCCGGCCGATAAAGACACGCACCCCCGCTGTCCGCTGCCTCGAGTTGCACGGTCGCCCCCGATTCTCCCGACACGCGCACCATGGCGCCTTCCACCTCGTCCGCGCGCGCGGCGCTCAGCGTGCGGTGCAGAAAGGTGTACGCGGCGAGGGATGTCCCACCGTCGTCGTGAAGGTTGATGGTCAACTGCGTCTCCGAGATCACCACGTCATCCGATTCGGCGATCGTGACCTCGGTGAGCTCGCAGGCTGCGAGCGACGCGACGGCGGCGGTCACAACACTCGCGGCCGCAGACCGAAAGGCGCCCGACCTGCGGAACCGCCGCCAAATCCCCCGCCCTCGCCCTGAGGCCATCATCAGAACGACACCTCGAAGCCCACGGTGGGAAGGAAGGGGATCATCGACACGCCCTCCCGGGCGGGAGGCACCGCCTGGTAGTCGAAGAAGTAGAACAGGACGTTCTTCTGGTTGTAGACGTTGATGATGCTCAGGTAGGGGGTCATCGTGCCCCAGCTCTTCGTCACCGTCTTCCGGAGCGAGAGGTCCAGCCGGTGCCGGGCCGGATAGCGCGAGCCGTTGCGCGGCCCAAGCACCACCGCGTCGTCGTCATCGATTTCAAGGACTCCCGTCACGAACCGGGTTCGATAGACGCGGTAGGTGCCGAGTGGCTTCGTGTACGGCAGGCCGGTTCCGAAGTTGGCCCTTATCCCCGCTTCCAGTCCCCACCAGCCCAGGGGCCGGCGCAGGGAGAGATCGATCTCGAGGCGGCGGTCGAAAACCGGCGGATAGGTGATCAACGGCAGGGGTTCGATGCCGACGCGCGTATCCGGGAAGGTTCGGACGGTCTTCAGGAACGAGACCGACAGCCATCCCGTGGTGGTGCCGCGGTCCCGCTTCACGTAGAGGTCCACGCCGTACGCGTTGCCGTCACCCGCCACCAGAGCGTCGGTTTCGTCGTTCGGGTCCTCGGCCGCGTTGACCGCGGCCACTCCGTCGAACGTCCGGTAGTAGCCTTCCAGCGAGGCGAACCACTGGTCGGCGTCGCCGAAGAACCTCTCGGCTCCGACCTGGACCTGGTCCGACACGACGCGCGGGGCCTCCACGCCCGCCAGGATCCATGTGTCGAGCCCGAAGGGAAACTCCTCGTCGCGCGTGGAGTGGATGAACTGGCTGTACCTGCCCACGGCCAGACGCACCGCCGCGTTTCGCTCTCCCAGGAAGCGTCTCACGGCGAAGCGGGGCGACAGCGTGATCGCCGTCTCCCCCGCGCTCGGGCGCCAGTAGTCGAGGCGCAGGCCGCCCTCCACCAGCCAGTCGGGATTGGGGTCCCAGTGTACCTGGCTGTAGCCGGCCACCTCGACGCCCGTGCCTTCCTGGTCCAGGAAGGTGGAGCCGCCTCCGACCAGCCCGTTGTCGTAGGCGACCCGCTTCACGGCCATGCCCGACTTCCAGCGCGTCGCCCACGCCGGACGCTGTTCGAAATCAGCCCCGAAGGTCGCCTCCTCCACGCCCGTCTGGAACTCCGTGTCGACCTCCGGAAACGACAGATCGGACCCGAAGCGCGAGAAGGAGGCGCGGACTTCCATGGACGCGCCCCCGTCCATGGACTGCGTCCATGACCCGCCGACGAGGTCGTTTCCCCACCACCACCGGATCGGAAGCGGCGTATCGTCGACCCCGGAAAGATCCAGGATGTCGCGTCCGCTGTACCCGACGAACCGGAGTCGGCTTCCTCCCGCCGTCCAGCCCTCGAAGACGCCCTGAAGGTCGGTCAGGTGGTACGGGAAGTCGACCCACGGCTTGAAGAGCACGTCCAGATACGATCGGCGGGCCGAGGCGCGCCAGCGCGTCGTGGTGAATCCGAGGGTCTGCGAGGCGCCTTCGGGAAGGGCCCCGTTCATCGCAAGGCGGGTCGCCAGAAGGCTGACGCCCGCGTCGACACCGAAATCTCCGTCGCCCGCATCGCTGGCAACCGTCAACACCGAAGACACGCGCCCGCCGTATTCGGCCGGAAAGCCCCCTGACTGAAGCTCGACGCGGTCCACCATGTCCGCGTTGAACACGGAGAAGATGTTGCCCAGGTGAAACGGATTGAAGATCGGGACTCCGTCGAGGAGAATGAGGTTCTGGTCGGCCGAACCGCCTCGAACGTTGAAGGATCCGGCGAAGTCCGACACCGTCGTCACCCCCGGCAGCACCTCGATTGCGCGCAGCGGGTCCGCCTCGATCAGCACCGGGATGGACTTGAGGTCGGCGGCCGCGATCTCCTGGACCGTGATGCCCGCCGACTCCTCGAAGCGGGTCTTGGCGCGGCTGCGCTCGGCCTCCACGGTAATGCCTCCGACCACGATCGCCTGGGCCGCCATCACGACCTCGACTTCGGTCACGCCCGCCTCGACGCTCACCTGTTCCCTGTATTCCTGGAAGCCAATTCGGGTCACCCTGAGCACGTACGCGCCCGGCTCCAGATCGCGGAGGGCGAAGAAGCCCAACTCATCCGCGAGGGTGTATTCGACCCGCGTGGAATCCGAAACCGGGTTGACCTCCGCCAGCGCGCCCTCGACGGGACGGCCGTCGTCCGACCGGACTCGACCGCTGAGCTGACTCGCCTGTGCGAAGACGGGAAGAGGTGCAGTGAAGGCGAGGAGCGAAAACAGGATCGCCGTCCCCGTCGCGAATCGCGCGCACATCGTTTCCACGTCCTCCTACCCCTCCACCCGTGCAAAGCGCAGGTTCTGGACCCGGCCCGCGTCGACCATCATCGCCTGGTAGCGGGGGTCGACCAGTTGCGAGAACCGGAGAGTCCACCCCCGCTCGCTGGTGAGCACCCCTTCGGACTCGGCCATCAGCGCGGCCGGATCGAGCCGTCCCACGTGAAGCGTGAGGCCGTCATCGCTTCCCGCCACAATCCGATAAGTGGTGTCCAGTTCGGGGCTGTAGAAGGACCCGGCGTAGCGCGTACGGTTGGGGATGTCGAGGTCGGGCTCATCCGGCGAGTCTGCGTCGCCCGTTGCCTCCGCGAGTGCCTCCTCCTCGGCCGTCACCTCGGCTTCCGCGGCCTCCACCGGCTCCATCCGGTCGTCCAGGTAGACCTCGGCCGTGCTCGCGATGAGCGTTGCGGGGGCGATGGCCGACCGGTTGCAGAACGCCACGAACGAATGGCCCGCCTCCGGATAGCGCGACATCGCCGCCCGGTAGCCGACCCACGAGCCGGTGTGGCCGACCGTCGCCAGCCCCCGGTGCTCGCCGTGTGAGATGCCGAAGGCGTAGGGGATGGTGTCACCGGAGTTGAGCACGCCCCGCTCGTGCATGAGCGCCACCCATTCGGGCCCGCCCACGGTGCCCTCGGTAAGGTTGCGGTCCCATGCGACCCACTCCTCCACCGAGGTGAAGACGCCGCCGTCGCCCACCATGTCCAGCGTGGTCACGTTGATGCGGAAGCCGTCGCCGGTGGGGGCGTAGCCGATGGCGCGGTTGGGCACGATCTCGTTGTGGTCGTCGTGGAAGTGGGTATGGGTCATGCCCAGGGGGCCGAAGAACTCGCTCTCCGCGAACTCGCGCAGGCTCCGTCCCGAGACCCTGGCCACGATCTCGCTGAGCAGGAAGTAGCCGGCGTTGCTGTACAGGTACTCGGCGCCCGGCGTGAAATTGAGCTCGCGCTGCCGGTTGATCGCGTCGAGAACCTCCTGGTTGGTGTAGAAGTCCTCGCTCCGATTGCCCGCCAGGGACATGAGCACGATGTAGTCGCGCACGCCGGACGTGTGGTGGATCAGATGTCGGACCGTGGGAGCGTCGGGATAGTCCGGAAATTCGGGGATGTAGCGCTGGACGGGAGCGTCCAGTTCCAGTTCGCCCCGGATGGCCAGCAGGGCGATCGCACCGGCCGTGAACTGCTTCGAGACCGAGCCTGTGCGGAAGATGGTCGCGGGTCCGTTGGGGATACCGTGGTCGAGATTGGCGGTCCCATAGCCCGCGGCATGGATCAGGCGGCCGTCCTGGATGACGCCCATGGAGCAGCCGGGGCCCGCCTCGCTGGCGTAGTCGGCGAAGATGGCGTCGACGCGGGCAGCAGTCGCGTCGTTTCTGGCGGGCGCGTCGCCCATGGGGGCGCAGCCGGCAAGCGCGGCGGCGATGCCCGCACGGATCAGAACAGTGTTTGTCCGACGCTGCATGGAATACCTCCTGTCAGCCCTCTTTTGTGTGCCAGATCAGCTCGTTTCTGGCGGACAAACCGCCAGTTCGTCGGGTTTCCTCAGGTTCGACAGCCATTCGGCGGCATCCGCGAGTCCTCCGAAGGTAAACAAATGAATGTCCACCGGAGCCTCTTCGGCGCGAGCGGCCAGGTGCCGAGCCAGCGCGAGCGCGACTGGAGTGGGTGACCATCTGCCCGCCAGCCGCGCGATGCCGGGCTTGCGCTTCAGCGCCCGTGCCGACGCCACGACGCCGGAGCGGACCGCGTAGCCGATCAGCGCGCCCAGGGCGACCGGCCCCGGCATTCCGATGCGAACCGGCATCGTGCAACCCGCGTCCCGCATCCGCGCGAGCCAGGTGAGCACCGGGGAGGGCGAGAACACGAACTGGGTCACGATCCACAGCTCCGAACCCGTTGCCCGCGCGTATTCCATCTTGCGCCGTAGTGCTTCATCGAGATCGGCCCGGGCGATCACGGGATGCCCCTCCGGGTACGAGGTGACGCCTAGCCGCCGGAGGCCGTGCTCGGCGAGGAGCCCGGAGTCGAGCAGGGCCGGCGTGTCGGGGTAGGGGCCGGCGGGCGTCGCGCGGTCTCCGGCCATCAGCATCACGGCGTCCGCTCCTGTCTCCACCACGCCGGCCAGCCAGTCGTCGAGTTCGCCCGCGCTCCGCACCGATCGCGCCGGCAGGTGCGGCACCGGCTTCATGCCCGCCGCCAGCGCCTGTTCGCAGGCGGCGATCGTGTCCGGCCACCGGCCCTTCGGGGGGTACGGTATGTAGACGGAAGTCGCGCGCGGGAGGTGTCTGGCGAGGACTTCCGGAGACGGCAGCTGACCCGGCAGGATCTCCGCCGAAGCGCCGAGGGCCAAGGCGCGGAGCGCGGCCCGAGTCCGGGTGCTTGCAGGGGGTGGCGTTTCATCCGATGCCAAGGGCCTGCCGCCTTCAGATCCGCCCGCTGCGGCGCAGCCACCTGAGGTGGGTGCGCACGTTGTCGTGTTCGAAATAGGCATCCTGCAGGTGCCGCCGTCCATTCGAACGAAGCGCGGTACGACCGTGCAGCACGCGGTGGCCGGCGCACAGCAGGACTTGCCCCCCCTCCAACCGGAAGGTCACCTGTGCGCGCGCGTCATTGACGCGCCTGGACAACTCGTGATAGGCGTCGTAGAAGTTGCTCAGCCGCGGCTCGGAGAGGGGGACGGCCTGCATCTGCGCGGTGTTGAAGCGCATCAGCCTGACCTCGCCGGCGCTGTCGAGTTCGACCATGGGGTTGGCGGCGTAGACTTCGTATCGCTCGCTGAAGATGCGGAACGGCACCGGTACCGCGCACAGCGCATCGAACTTGTCGGGGGAATCGGTGCGCAGCTCGTGGAGCAGGCCGAAGCCGTCCACGACGATGGACTCGCCGCCGTCGCACTCGTTGACCAGCATGTGCAGCGCCTGCACGCTCGGTGGCCAGGTGTAGCTGGTGAAGTCGTTGTGCGGCGCGACGGCCAGGCCGGTGTGCGCGATGTTGTAGCCCTTCGGGTCGACCTTGACGTTGTGGATGCGCTCGAACAACACCTCGCGGACAGGGCCCAGGCGGGCCGCAAGCTGCTCGGATGAATCCGGTTCGGTGGGGGCGTCGACCAGCACGCAGACCCCGGTCCTGAGAAACTCCTCGATCAGCTCCGCCGCCGCCCGGTCGCTCGCTAGGAACCGTGCATAGTCGAACTGTCGCGGCTGGAACCGGCCATCCCAGTAGCGCAGCTCGGAGCGAGGCTGGCTCAGCAGGCCGTGGATCTCGCTCGAGCGGTATCGGGTGTGGTGCCCGTCGGGCCAGGCGATGGAGATCGCCTCGTCCCGGGATCCGGCGCATTCGATGCCGACCTGAAGCGGTCTCAGGTCGCTGGCGATCTGGAAGATGTGGAACCGCTTCTCCGTGGTCTGCTCGACGCGGCACTCGCTGCATCCGCAGTTGTCGCGCAGCCAGAGGTACGGAAGCTCGGTCCGTTCGCCGCTGCTCCAGACCGCGGCCAGGGCGCCGGCATTCGGGCTGACGCTGCTGATCGATTGCTGCATGGTCGATCACCTCCGGGTCCGTTGTGACCGGCCCGGGGTCAGCTCTCGCATTGGCACCGGGCATCCGCGGGCTCAGCCCCATGTGGAGCGTACCCGAGTAACCAGTATCTGATTGCGCTCATGCTGCGCGAGTCAAGCACCAACCCCGCGGCCCGTCCCTTGACACATCTCTCCGCGTCGTCGCACGCTGCGGGGCGACGATCCCTCACTCGGGAGCGTGGATGGTCATGGAGGACGTGACGGGCATGGACGAGCCGGCAAGGCCCGGCGACCGCGTGGTGAGCTTCACCAGCATGGCGGACGGGACCCGCGAGGACTACGAGTTGCTCGCGCACCTCGAGGAGGAGTTCGCCGCCGGCACCGCCGACCGGGTGCTGGCGCACCTCCGCGAGCTGTCCGGTTCGCTCGCCGGCTACCAGGTCGATCGGCTGGAGCATTCTCTGCAGACCGCGACCCGCGCCCATCGCGACGGCGCGGAAGAGGAACTGGTGGTGGCGGCCCTCCTGCACGACATCGACGACCTGATGGCCCCGCACAGCCACGGCGAGCTGGCCGCGTTGCTGCTGCGTCCCTACGTGACCGAGCGGACGTACTGGATCGTCCGGCACCACGGCCTGTTCCAGTACTACTACTACGGCCACCACGTCGGCGGCGACCGCAACGCGCGCGACAAGTACCGCAACCATCCCTGGTATCAGGACGCCGTGGACTTCTGTCACCGATGGGACCAGTGCGCGTTCGATCCCGACTACGATTCGCTGCCGCTCGAATTCTTCGAGCCGATGGTGCGGCGGGTGTTCGCCCGCGAACCGTTCAGCCGCGCCCCGAGGGAGGGTTCCTGACGGAACGGCCCGGGGATCGAAGGGCCAAATCCCGTTTCAGCTGAAACTCGGCGCTCCGCTCCACCCGCAACTCCTCGATCGCTCGTCCGTTCGCTCCGCATGTCAATCGTCGTCGCGAATGCCGGGGATGGAGTCCGTCTTCGGATGGCGTTCCGCGTCCCGCCGTTCACGGATTGCCCGGTCGCGTTCCATGATGCCCCGCCAGCGTTGTTGGTTCTCGATTTCCATTGCGGCCTGGAGGGAGCGCTGGTATTGCCGTCGCTGCCAGCCAGGCAGGCCGAAACCGCAGTTCGAGGCGTCGAAGCGTCCGCCACAGGTGCGTATGCCGAACCCGGCAAGGTAGATGCTGCCCGGGGCGACGCCCCAGAGCCGTCCGGCCGCATCCCGAGTCGTCCACGTGTCGAACGCCCAGGCGTCGGGCGGCGTGTATCGTGATCCTCGCCCCTCGACGCGGTCGCGCAAGAGCATGCCTCTCGTCCTCTCCTTATCGGCTTGAGCGCCCCGGATCTCCCGCCAGAGCACGGGATTGATGAAGCGGGGCCTGAGCCGGGCGGTGGGGTCAGTCCGGAGGGGTCGCTGCGGCTCTCCTTCGAGTGCAACCGAAGGATTCCCAACAGGTTGCCGTACGCGCGAGGGATCCCTTGGCCCGATGTCGGGTCGCGACGGTGGATAATCCGGCTCCGGCTCAGGCGAATCCTCGGTTTGGGGCTCGGAACGTTCCGCGACGAGTTCGTTGGTCGCCGCGTCGGTCGATTCGGGGTGCGCGGCCAACTCGGCGACGACGATTCTGGTGATCCGGATGCCCGAGGAGGCATTTCGTGACGTGGCGGACCCCGGGGAGTCGGGCGCGGCCCCTGTAAGCGGGCCGGCTTCCGAGGATGGGGTGATTGCAAGAGAGAAAACGAAGGCATGGATCATGATCGACGCGGCCATGGAGGCCACGATGACCCGGCGGCTTTCCCTGCGCTGCGTATCCACTCTCGTGCCATCCGCTGCTGGCGTCACCGCATGTCGCTCGTCCCCGGGAACGATGTTCGCACCAGCCCGCTAGCCCGGCAGGATGCCTCACGCTCTCGATACCATGTGATTCCTTCTGTGGTGAGGAGGTTGCCGCGGGGCGTGCCCTCAGCTCGGCCAGAAGAACGGGATGCAGATCGAGGCCACGATCGCGAGGAGCAGGTTGAGCGGCCCCCCCACCTTCACGAAGTCCATGAAGCGGTATCCGCCCGGCGAGTAGATCATCACGTTCGTCTTGTAGCCGAACGGGGTGACGAAGGAGGCGGAGGCTCCGAACATCACCGTTACCAGAAGGGCGTAGGGGTTGAGCCCGGCGTTCTGGGCCACAAGGATGGCGACCGGGGTGAGCATCACGGCCGTGGCGGTGTTCGCCACCACGGCAGTCATGACCGCCGTCAGCAGGTAGAACGCCGCGATCATCCCGGTTTCGCCGAGCCCGGAGGTCGCGCCCACCACCCCCGAGGCGATCCAGGCGGCCGCGCCCGTCGACTCCATCGCCAGCCCCAGCGGGATGAGCCCGGCCATCACGAACACGACCAGCCAGTCAAGCTCCGCGTAGATCTCGTCGACGCGCACGCACCCGGTGAACACCATGAGCGCCACCCCCGCCATGGCCGACGTGGAGATGGGGAAGAGGCCGACGCTCGCGGCCAGTACCACCGCGGCCATGATAGCGGCCGCGAAAGCGGCGCGCGGCCGGCTGCCCACCGGGTGGTCCACCTCGGCCATCAGGATGAAGCCGGGTTCGTCGGCCAGACGGTCGAGGGCGCTCGCCTCCCCGCGCACCAGGAGGATGTCGCCCACGGAGAACTCAAGCTGCGCGATCCGGTCTGTCACTGCGGCGCCGTGGCTCTGGACCCCGAGCACGGTCACGTCGTAGCGCTGGGCGAAGGAGAGGTCCTTCAGCGTCCGCCCCACGAGCGCCGAGCCCGGCCCCATGATGACCTCCACCATCCGCCCGCCGACGACGGTCTCGCTCGCCTCCTGCGGTGGCTTCCCCTCGGGCGTGTCCAGCCGCTGTCCCTGGGCGAGCCGCAGCAGGTTGTCGGCCGCGCCCTGGGCGTAGAGCCTGTCGCCGGCCTCGATCACGCGCTCGCCCGCGGGGAGCGAGATGACCCGTCCACCCCGCTCGATTCCCACGACCACGACGTCGAAGCGCTCGCCCCAGCGCAACTCGGCCAGCGAGCGCCCGGCCGCGGGCGAGCCTCGCCCCACCCGCAACTCGGTCGTGAACCGGCGCACGCCGTAGCGGCTGGACAGATCCGGCGGGCGCTCCCGGCGGGGCATCTGGTGACGCCCGATGGTGAAGAGGTAGAGCATCCCCACCGCCAGGCAGATCAGCCCCACCGGCGCGATGGAGAACATGGTCAGCTCGTCATACCCGCGCGCCACCGCCTCCCCGTGCACGACCAGGTTGGTGGCGGTGCCGATCAGGGTAACCGTGCCCCCCATGATGGCCACGAACGAGAGGGGCATCAGGTACAGCGAGACCGGTTCGTCGGCCTGCTCGGCGAGCGCCGCGAACACCGGGATGAACACGATCACCACCGCGGTGTTGTTCAGGAACGGCGAAAGGAAGGCCACCAGCAGGCACAGGATGAACATGCGCAGGGTCTTGCCGCCCAGCGGCGCCGTGCGCGCCCAGATGCCGATCGCCGCCACCAGCCCCGTCTTGCGCAGCCCCAGCCCGAGCACCAGCATCGCCGCCACGGTTACGGTGGCCTCGCTGGAGAGGCCGGAGAGCGCCTCCAGCGGGCCTATGATACCGCCCAGCAGCAGCACCACCGGAACCGACATGGAGAGCTGGTCGAGCCGGATGCGATCCATGGCGAAGAGCACCAGGGCCGCCGCCGCAACCACAAGCACGAAAACGATTTCGTAGGTCATGCGACTATTCTAGCCCCGAGAGTCTCCGGGGCACACTCCACGGGCTGCTCCGGCCCGCGGACGCGGTCAGGCCCGCAGCTCGCGCCAGGTGACCCGCCCTTCGAGCACGGCTTTCTGCACCGCCCGCTCACGCGCGCTCAGGCGAGACCGGCCTGTCTTGACCTCCACGAAGACGATCTCGCGCACATCGGTCTCGCCGAGGCCGTCAAAGACGACAAGGTCGATGGGGCTTCCAAGAAAGCGGGCGTCCCGGGGATGGTAGCCGAAGTCGTCCATGAAGGGCGCCAGGTGCTCGAACGCCTGCCCGCGCACAACCGCCGTGCTGCGCGCCACCGCGTCCTCGCGCGCGTCCCGAAGCCGGGCCGGCATCTCCAGGCGCAGCCGGGTGTAGCGCCGGAGCACGATGGCGATAACGAAAGCGGCGACGGCGAGAAGGCCGCCCAGAATGGCGATCGCGAGGAGGTAGGGGTCGGTCACGGGAGGTCTCCGGGTCGGGGGTGGAGGAAGATACCCTGATTGCGGGGTTGCCGGACGGGAAGAACGCGGCGTAGCATCGGTGCAGCCCCGCCGGCGCCGCCCAGCCGACCGGCGCCCGACCTCCAGCCCGGAGTACCGCCATGCTGCACATCCTCATCGCCGCGGGACTCGTCCTGGGCCTGGCGGTCGGGTTGCTCGCCGCGGCCACCGGGTCGGAGGCGCTCATGTCGGTGGCGCTGGCCTCCGCGCCCATCGGCACCGTCTTCATGAACGCCATCCGCATGGTGGTGATTCCGCTGGTGGTGGCGGTGATCTTCACCGGGGTGGCGCGCCTCGGCGACCTGCGCAAACTCGGGCGGCTGGGCGGCACCACCCTCGGCTTCTACTGGATCACCACCCCGCCGGCGATCGTGCTGGGCATGGCGACCATGGCCTTCTTCCTGCGCTTCGCGCCGGAGGTGGCGATGCCGGCCGCCGGCGAACAGGCCGCGCCCGAGATTCCCGGGGTCGTCGACTTCCTGGTGACCCTGGTGCCGCCCAACCCCTTCGCGGCCGCCTCGGCGGGGAGCCTGCTCCCGCTGATCGTGTTCACGGCGCTCTTCGGGGCGGCCGCGGCCGCGCTCGGCGGGAAGCACAAGGAGCAGTTGATGACCTTCGCCGACGCGGTCTCGGCGACCCTGATCAAGCTGGTCTGGTGGGTGCTCTGGTGCGCGCCGGTGGGGGTCTTCGGGCTGGCCGCCCCGGTGACCGCGCAGCTCGGGTGGGACTTGGTGCAGAGCCTGGCGGTGTTCGTCGCGGCCGTGCTCGCCGGGCTCCTCGTGTTCACCGGCGGGGTGTTCCTGGTGCTGCTGCGCTGGGTGGGCGGCATCGGTCCCGGCCGCTACGTGAAGGGCGTGTTCGGCGCCACCTCCATCGCGTTCGCGAGCACCAGCACGGTGGCCGCCCTCCCGGCGTCGCTCCAGGAGGCGAGCGGGAAGCTGGGGGTTTCGGAGAACGTCGCCGACCTGGTGCTGCCCCTGGGCGCGTCGCTCTACCGGCCCGGCAGCGCGCTCTTCCAAGGGGCCGCGGTGGTTTTCCTGGCGCACCTGTTCGAGGTGCCGTTCCCGCTCGCCGCGGCCGGAGGGGCGGTGCTCGCGGTATTCCTGGTCGCGCTCACCATCGCGCCGGTGCCGTCGGCGAGCATCTTCACCATGGCGCCCGCGCTGGACGTGGCGGGGGTGCCGCTCGGCGGGCTGGGCATCCTGCTCGGCATCGACCGCATCCCTGACATGTTCCGCACGGTGACCAACCTGTGGGGCCAGATCACCACGTCGGTGGTGGTCGACCGCTGGGTGTGGGGAGGTGACGGGCCGCCAGCCGCGGACGGCTGACGGATCCCGACACCGTCTTGCGTCCGCGCGCCCCGCGCCCTCCCTACATCCTCTGGCTGGCCCGCGAACTCCGCGCCGCGGGCGTGCATTCCGGCCAGCGCCCGCCGGTTCCGCCGAGCCCCATGATCAGTTCTCGCCGCTCGCGACTCACCCGCTGATCATCCTCGGAAGCCAGGTAGACGAGCGAGGCCGCCAGCACCGCGTTGTTCTTCAGGTCATCGAACACGAGCTTGTCGAAGGTGTCGCGATGGGTGTGCCAGGTGTGCGACCCGTAATCCCATGACAGCGCGCTCAGGTTGATGCCGGGCGCCCCGTGGCAGACGAAGGAGGCGTAGTCCGAGCCGCCTCCGCCCGGGTTGCCCGGCAGCCTCAGGCTCACGTGGCCCGAGACCTCGACCGGCACCCGCGTCAGCCACTTTGCGAGCGACGCTCCCACCCCCGTGAACCCCTGGGCGGAGATGTTCACCACCCGTCCGGTACCGTTGTCCTGGTTGAAGAGCACCTGCAGCCCATCAACCACCTCGGGATGGTCTTCGCTGAATGCGCGCGAGCCGTTGAGCCCCTGTTCCTCCCCGTTCCAGAGCCCGATGAGGATGGTGCGCTTCGGGTCCGGATACACGGCGGACAGGATGCGCATGGTCTCGAGCATGAGCAGCGAGCCGGTGGCGTTGTCGGTCGCGCCCGATCCGCCCTCCCAGGAGTCGAAATGGGCCGAGAGCATGACGTACTCGTCCGGAAGCTCGGTCCCCGGAATGGTGCCGATGACGTTGGAGACCGGCACCTCGCCCAAGTTCACGGCTTCCGCGGTCAGCCGCAGCACCGGCTCCTGTCCGTTGGCGGCCAGGCGATGGACGAGCCCGTAGTCCTCGCACCCCAGCTCGAAGGTGGGGGTCTCACGGTTGTAGGCGTTGAAGACGCGGGTCGTGCCGTACGAACCCGGCCAGAGCGAAGTCACGATCCCCAGCGCGCCGGCCTCCTCGATCTGCGCGTGCAGGTCGCGGCGGCGCGGATCGCGCGTGCCGGTGGCGGCCAGGTTCTGGTTCCAGGCCCGGTTGCCCGCCGTGCGCGCCTCGGCCATGGCTTCGTACGATCCGTCCTGTGCGAACTCGAGCCACTGCTCGTCCGCGCGGCAGGTCGGCTGCGCGTAGGAGAACATCACCCACTTGCCGCTCACCGTGCCCAGGAAGGCCTGCCAGTCCGCCGGCGAGCGCATTTCCGGCAGGACGGCGACCCCGCCTTCGACCGGCTCGCCCCCGGTCCCGGGGCTCCACGCCAGGATGCGCCCCTCCAGCGAGCGCACCCGCGGCGACACCAGGTCCACGTGGCTGACGCCGCGGTCCCAGCCCTCCCACGTGCCGTACTCCTCGGTGCGGGCCTCCACCCCCCAGCCGGAGAGCATCGAGACCGCCCATTCCTGGGCCCGTTCCATGTGCGGCGAGCCGGTGAGCCGCGGGCCGATGGCGTCCAGCAGCACCTGTCCCATGGACTCGATCTGCGAGTTGCCCATCGCCTCGGTCCAGATGCCTTCGAGCACGGGGTCTGGCACCGCAAGCCGCTGGGCTGCGGCTGCCTGCGTCGGACTGGCCAGCGCCGCGGCTGAGCCCAACAGCATTCCCAGGGCCCATCCTCGCATCGTGATTCGCATCGTCTTCATGTCGTCCTTCCTTGCCTGCTACAAAACCGTCATCCACTTACCACACGATGTGGAACCTGCTTTGCCTCCGGAACACCCAGTGGCGCGCGCCCTCGGTGTCGAGGTACGCCTCCTCCTCCTGGCGGCAACTGGCCGCCTTGCCGTCCCACTCGGGGATCGGGGTCGTGGCCTGAAGCTCGATCGCGTGCCAGGTCGAGGGCAGCAACACCGCGTCGCCGCGCACCGGCACCCCTTCCTGCCCGTCCCATCGGCCGATCAGCGGCCCTGCGCCGTGCCCGTGGTCCCCGATGGGGTGCGTGTACACGGTCCCGTTGATTCCTTCCTCCCGCATCTGGGCGAGCGTGTTGGCCAGGATCACGTTGCCGGTCAGCCCCGGCTCCATGTGCTCGAGCAGGATGTCCTGCAGGCGGTTCGAGTTGGCGATGCATTGCCGGAGCCCCGCCGGCACCTCGGTCTCACCCTCGCGCAGGACGTAGCCCAGGTGCTGCGTGTCGGTGTGGAGGTTCTGCGCCACCACCCCGAAGTCGGTCCAAAGCAGGTCGCCCCGCTCGATCACCGCGGGCCGGTCCGAGGGCACCTCGCCCGCCCGCTGCACGTCCACGTTGGCCTGGAACCAGACCGTGTAGCCCAGGTCGCGCACCCGCTGGCGCATCCACCACTCCACGTCCTCGATGGTGGTCTCGCCGGGAGTGATCACCGCGTTCGAGAACGCCTCCGAGATGACCGCGTGCACCGTCTCCTCGATCTTGCGGTAGCGGGGCATCATCTCCGGCAGGCGCAGCGCGATGTAGTTCATGGCCAGGCGCGGCTCGCGCTTCACGCGGCCCATCAGCTCCGGGCCCAGCGCTTCCTCCAGAGCCTCGCGCTCCCCGGCGTGCAGGCCGTCGGAGAAGGCCCAGTCGGGGTCGATGTTCAGGACGATGTTCTCGGGATCGCGGTCCTCCACCAGCTCGCGCAGGAGCCTCCACTGCTCGTTGCCGACCAGCTCCGCGGTGGGCTGAGTGGGCGCCGGCCGCGTCGAGCGATAGGCCTGGAAGACCCCGCCCTGGTCGGTCCCGCCGAGCGCCAGCCTCTCGACCGCACCGTCGTCCTGGCGGGTGAAGACGTAGATGGAGCGCCGGCGGGCGGCGAAGGTGGTGGGCGAGATGATCGACCAGAAAACCGGATCCTCCGCGTACTCGCGCATCGACAGGATCCACATGCGCACGTCGTATTCCGCCATCAGCCGAGGCAAGACCTGGCCGATGCGCAGCTCCAGCCACTCCTGTTGCTCCGCCGCCTGCTCGCGCAGGGAGGGCAGGGGTTGGACGCGGGCGGGGATGTCTTCCGGGACATGGACCGGCTTCTGCGCGGTGAGCTCGGCTCCAAGCGCGGGGGCGAGTGCAAGCAGGAAGAGCGCTGCGCCGCCGGAGCGACGCCCCGCGAGTGCATCAAATGTCATGAATCCTCCTGTGGGACGGCTTCGTGTGTTCGAATTGAAGGGGTTCGCGTCCGTGAATCGACGAGCCGCGTTTGCGTTATCCGGAGCGATTGCGGGCCTGCCAGTCGACGCTCGCCACCGCCGACAGGTTCACGATATCCTGCACTGCGCATCCCCGCTCGACGATGTGCACCGGCTTGGCCATGCCCAGCAGGATGGGACCGATCGCGTCCGCGCCCCCCAGGTGTTCCAGAAGCTTGTATGCGGCGTTGGCGGCCGAAAGGCGCGGGAAGACCAGGATGTTGGCGGGCCCGGTCAGATGGGTGAACGGGTAGACCTCGCGCAGTGCCACGGGGTCCACCGCGGTGTCGGCCTGCATCTCGCCGTCGATCTCCAGTTCGGGATCGGCCTCGCGCACTAGCTGCACCGCCTGCGCCACGCGCCGGGACTCGTCGTGCGGCGCCGATCCGAAGTTGGAGAAGCTCACCATCGCCACCCGCGGCGGGATCCCCAGGTCGCGCACGAAGGAGGCGGTCTGGAGGGCGATGTCGCGCAGGGTCTCGGCGGAGGGAGCGATGTTCACCGTCGTGTCGGCCAGGAACACCAGGTGGCGGTTGCGGAAGGCCAGCATGTAGAGGCCCGCCACCCGCATGTCCCCCTTGGCCCCGATCACCTGCAGGGCAGGGCGCAGGATCTCGGCGTAGTTGGCTTCGATGCCGGCCACGATGGCGTCCGCCTGCCCCTCCTCAACCATGCTGAGCGCGAAGTAGATGGGTTTGTACAGGTTCCACTGGGCCTCCGCCAGGGTGAGGCCCTTGCGGGCGCGGCGCTGGAACAGCTTCTCGGCGTAGTCGTGGCGGTCGTCGGGACGCTCGGCGGCGTAGACGACCTCGACGCCCGTCATGTCCAGCCCCATCCAGCCCGCCTTCTCGGCCACGCGCGGCGGCCGCCCCAGCAGGATGGGGCGACAGGTCCCGGCCTCGGCGAGCTCGGCAGCGGCACGGATCACGTCCTGGTTATGGCCCTCGGGGAAGACGATGCGCGCCGGCTCGCGACGGGCCTGCGCGCGGATCCCGGTCATGACCGCGCGCCCCGGACCCAGCAGCGCCTGCAGGCGGTCCAGATACTCGTCCAGGTCGAGCTCCTGGCGCGCCATGCCGGTGCGCATGGCCGCCTCGGCCACCGCGGGCGCGACGTGGAAGAGCACGCGGTGGTCGAAGGGTTTGGGGATGAGGTAGTCGCGCCCGAAGTGGATGTCTTCGTGGCCGTACGCCCCGCGCACCGCCTCGGGCACCTCCAGCCGCGCCAGCTCGGCGAGGGCGCGGGTCGCGGCGAGCATCATCTCAGCGTTGATCCCGCGCGCGCGCACATCGATTGCGCCCCGGAAGATGAACGGAAAGCCCAGGACGTTGTTTACCTGGTTGGGGTAGTCGGACCGTCCGGTAGCCATGATAGCGTCGTCCCGAATCGCGGCTACGTCCTCCGGCAGGATCTCCGGATCCGGGTTGGCCAGGGCAAAGATGACGGGATCCGGCGCCATCGACGACACCATGGTTGGGGTCATGATCCCCTTCACCGAGAGCCCGATGAAGATGTCGGCTCCGTCGAGCGCCTCCTCCAGCGTGCGCAGTTCGGTTTCGACCGCGAACGGGGCCTTGTACGCGTTCATCCCCTCCTCGCGGCCCTTGTAGATCACGCCGCGCGAGTCGCACAGCACGACCTTGGCGGGGTCCGCGCCCAGCCGGCGCAGGTGGCGTGCCGTGGAGATCGCCGAGGCGCCGGCGCCGCTGAAGACCACGCGCACGTCCTCGATGCGCTTGTCCACCAGGTCGATGGCGTTGAGCAGCGCCGCCGCGGCGATGATGGCGGTGCCGTGCTGGTCGTCGTGGAAGACGGGGATATCGAGCTTCTTCTGCAGGGCCTGTTCGATGACGAAGCACTCGGGCGCGGCGATGTCCTCCAGGTTGATGCCGGCCACGGTGGGGCTCAGGAGCTGGCAGAAGCGGATGACCTCCTCCGCGTCGCTCGAGTCCACCTCGATGTCGAACACATCGATTCCCGCGAAGCGCTTGAAAAGCACCCCCTTGCCCTCCATCACCGGCTTGGCGGCGAGCGGCCCGATATTGCCGAGTCCGAGCACCGCGGTGCCGTTGGAGACCACCGCGACCAGGTTGCCGCGCGCCGTGTAGGTGAAGACCTCCGCGGGATTGGCCGCGATCTCGCGGCACGGCTCGGCGACCCCCGGGGAATACGCGAGGGTGAGCTCGCGCTGGGTCGAGAGCGACTTGGTCGGGACCACCTCGATCTTGCCGGGGCGGCCGTCGGTATGGTAATCGAGAGCCTGCTGGCGCCGGTCTGCCATATGTATGTGTCTCTGAGTGGTATCGATGTCGATAAGGGTATCGGAACATTAAGCGCCCAAAGCTGGATGCGCTCGAACCACGATGCAAACCCCGGCGTGCTACGAACCTCCCGAAGATCTCTCGCAATACCTCTTGACCGCGTCCATGTCCGCGGCAATCGCCTTGCGGACCATGCCCTTCATCAGCGGCACCATGAGCCGGGCGGGGAAGGTGAGAGGCGTAGCTTCCATGACCAACATCAGGCGCGTGTTGCCGTTCCGGGCTGCCGCAACCGTGAAGACCGTGTCCCACTTCACACCACCGGCCTCCGACAGGAACCGGACTCGCTCGGGCTCTGCGAACTCCGTGATCTCGAGCTCGACCGTGGCCTCCCGCCCACGCATCCGGCGGGTTTCGCGGAAGCGGGTGCCCAGGCCGGTCCGGGTGTCGGACACGAACTCGACGCGCTCGATGTGCTCCACGGCGCGAGAGAACTGTCTCACGTCGGCGACCGTTGCGAAGACCTTGTCGGCGGGCGCGGCGATTGTGCGCTGTATCTCTGTGCGGCTCAAGGCTCTCCCCTCGGTTTCATTTCCCTTCGCTCCCCGGTCTCGGAAAGAACTGGTCGATCAGCACCGGATTCCCGTCCGGATCCACCACGACGATGTGCGCCGGCCCGGTGCCCTCCGGGTCCGTATCCGTCGACATCTCCACGCCGTCCGCCACCAGCGACGCGCGGATCTCCCTCACGTCGGTGAAGATCTCCGGCCGCGACATGTCCTGCGCCAGTCCGGGGTTGAAGGTGAGGATATTGCCCTCGAACATCCCGTGGAAGAGGCCGATGATCGTGCTGTCGTTGACCATGATCAGATATCCCTTGCCGTCCCCGCCGGTCTGCCTGAAGCCGAGCTTCTCGTAGAAGGATTTCGAGGCTTCGAGATCGTTGACGGAAAGGCTGATGGAGAAGGCGCCGAGTTGCATGGGATGGATCCTGGGGTGGCGTGGGTGGTCGTGTTCGGGAAGAGGATGTGGTTCCCGTTGAGTCAGGGGATCATCTGGTTCGGCGCCGGATCCCCGAGATGCCGCCGGTAGAACTCCACCATGCGCCGGGCCGCGTCGATCGCGCTCGACCTCCGCCATGACGAAATGACGTGGCCCTGATCCAGGTACGACGCCAGTTGCGCGGGCTTTCCCAGCCGCCGGAGCGCGCTGAAGAGCTTCCCCGCGTCGTGATAGGCCATGTCCTCGGTTCCGTGCACGATCAGCACCGGGGTCGCGATCTTGTCCGCATTGTAGTACGGCGAATTTTCGAGATAGCGGCGCACGTCGGCCCAGGGATGCGTGCCCATGCGCGCCTGCCCGCCCTCGCTCCAGGCCAGGAAGAAGCCGCCGCCGTCGACATCGATGCGCCCGTAGGTCCCGAACAGGTCGAAGATGCCCGAGATGGGCACCGCCGCGCGGAAGATGTTGGTGCGCGTGATGATCGAGCCGGTGCCGTAGCCGCCGAACGACTGGCCCGTGATCGCAAGCCGGTTCAGGTCCACGTAGCCGAGCTCGGCGGCGCGGTAGACCTGGGGCAGGAGCACGTCGACCATGTCGCGGATCGGGTTGCCGGCCTGCTCGTTGGGGCCGAGGGTCAGGTCGCAGAGCACCACCGCATAGCCGCGGCTGGTGAAGACCAGGTTCGGCACGGTGAACACGCTTCCGCCCCCGAAGTCGGCGGCGCGGCGGGTGATGTCGCTGCCCGGGTACATCGTGACGAGCGCGGGAAGGCGGTCGCCCCGCGTTGCTCCCGGGGGGAGCAGCACGGCGGTCTTGACGGTGGCGAGGGTGCCGTCGTGAAGCGGCACGGTGGTCTCGAAGATCTCCGCGGTTCCCACCTCCACATCGTCCAGGCGCGGATCGATGTGCGAGATGCGCTCGCGGGCCGAGAAGTCGGCGTCGAAGTGGAAGATGTTCGACGGCGTGCGCATGTCCTCGTACTGGCCCACGATGAAGTCGTGGCTGCCGCCAGACGTGAGGTTGACGAGCCTCGCGCGGGCCTTCCAGAGCACGCGGCTGTCGTCCGTGGCCGGATCGAAGCGGAGGATGGCCTTGTCGCCGGTCGCGCGCTCGGTGACCAGCACTGAAATGGATGAGCCGTCCGGCTGCCATGCGGTCCGTTCGTCGGCCTTGAGGACCTGGTCGTAGGTCCAGCGTTCGTCGTCGAGGGCGAAGGTGTTCGGGGGGCTGCCGTCCAGCGGAACGACGGCGATCGCGCGCGGACGCGGGTCGCCGTAGCCTTGGTCGTCGACCACTTCAACGCCCATCACTCCTGCCCGGCCATCGCGCGTGAAGGCGAAGACGGTCGGGGCCACGTCGCCCAGTTCCGGAGCGAGGGGCACGGGGGTGGCAGGCGATCCCGAACGCAGGTCGAGCAGGTGCATGCGCTTCCCGTCCAGGTACACCAGCCGGTCGTCCGACGGGTGCCAGGCGTAGCTGACGCCGAAGTAGTCGTTCCGGGTGAGCGGGACGTTGCGCACGACCGGGACCGGTAGGCCGCCCGCTGTGGGCACCACCGCGACATCCATCACCGTGGACTGGGTGGTGTCGCTCTCCGGGCGGAAGGTGGAGAGGTACCCCAGCCATCTGCCGGAGGCCGAACGGCGCAGCGTGCCCGCCGGGAACTCCGCGTCCTGGGCCACGAGCATGCGCGTCTCCCCGCTCGCGACATCGACCGCCTTGATGGCCACCAGGTGCTCGCGCGCGTAGTGGTCGGTCATCGGCGTGGGCGGCGGTGCTTCCTCCTGAGGAGCCGCGGCCGCCTCGCTGCCGCTGCGCAGAACCACGACCCCGGCCGGGTTCTCCGGCCGCACCTCGGCCGGGCGCATCGGGTTGCGGAACGGCCCCTCCGGCGCGAACCCGATGTACAGCGTCGAACCGTCCGGGCTCCAGCGCGGCTCATCCCCGTGCCAGAGCTTCGGCTTGACCGGCTCCTCGGAGAGTTTGCGCGACGTGCCCGCCGCGACATCGTGCACCCACAGTTGAGGCAGGCCATCGGCGTCCGAGAAGAACGCGATCGCCGCCCCGTCCGGGGACCACACCGGCCTCCAGCAGGTGCCTCCCGGGCAGACCTCGATCGTGCGTTTGCTCGCCATGTCCGTGTATCGGATGGTCGCTCCCACCACCGAGCTGGGCGTGCCGTTGGGCTGATAGCGCTCGTCCAGGTTGGCCGTCGTGTCCGCAGGCGGAACCCGCACGTCGTAGGCGACGAAGCGCCCGTCCGCCGAAACCGCGAAATGCGTGTCCCAGATGAACGACGCCATCCCGAAGGCGAGGTCGTAGGGAAGGGCGCCGGGGGAGTCGGACGGAGGAAGCTGCTGGGCCATCGCGGTGGCAGCCGTGGCGAGGGCCGTTGCAGCCGCGAAGGCAAGGCGGACGATGCTGTTCATCGGGGTCTTCCTCTCTTGGAGTCGCCCTTCGAGGAGCCGCGCCGTCGCTCGCAACCGGCCCGGAGGTAGTCGAGCTTAACGCCCTCCATCGGATTCCAGCCAGACAACGACGTTCCCCGGAGACGTCACATTCCAGCTCCTGCACTCGTTCCCCGAGGGCAGTGCTATTTTCGTCCTGAGCGAGTTGGTGTTGAACAGAGGATCAGCGTGAGCAACCACAGACGCGTCGGAGCGAGCTTCCGAATCGAACTGGTATTCCGGGTAGCGTGCGTTAGCCGCATCGCTCTGGCGATCTGGATCGCGGCAGTGATGCCGGCCCTGGCCTGCTCCGACGACCTTGTCGAGCCGGGCCCGGCAGATCCTGTCGTCCCGGAGCCCGCAGATCCCTCTCCCCCGGACTCGATCGTCATCCCACCGCGCTCGGTCTCTGCGGAGGCTGCCGTCCTCGAGAAGAGCAATGCCTTCGCGTGGAAGCTGCTTCCCGCCGCGATGGCAGCGGATCCCGAGGCGAACGTCCTCGTCTCGCCACTGAGCGCGTCCATGGCTCTCGGCATGGCGCTCAACGGGGCTCGGGGGACGACGTACGATCAGATGCAGGCCACACTCGGATTCGAGGATGCCCCGCTGGACACGGTCAACCTGGGCTATCATGGCCTCATGGCCCATCTGCCGGCAGCGGATTCCACCGTGAGTACGCAGCTCGCCAACTCCGCGTGGTACCGTAGCGGATTCGCGGTCGAGCAGAGCTTCATGGAAGCGGTGCGAGCCTTCTTCGACGCTGAGATCGCCGGGCTCGACTTCTCGATTCCCGCCGCTGCCGACACCATCAATCAGTGGGTGTCGGAGAAGACCGGCGGACGAATCGAAGAGATCGTCGAGTCTCCCGTTGACAGCCGCACGATGCTCTTCCTGATCAACGCGATCTACTTCAGGGGCCTGTGGAAGTACGCATTCGATCCGCAAAGGACGCAGGACGCGCCCTTCCACACTGCCGACGGCCGGTCGGAGTCCATGCCCATGATGGATCTGACCGCCGAATTCCCATATGGCGAGGACGGCGACCTTCAGGTCATCGAGCTGCCTTTCGGAGAAGGCGCTTTCGCGATGACGGTTCTGGTGCCGGGAGCCGGGAGCAGCATCGATGCGCAACTCGCTTCGATGGATGTGAGGCGCTGGCAGAGCCTGCTGGACAAGCTGAACGTGAGGAAAGTGAGGATCGTGCTCCCCAGGTTCCGCGTCGAGTACGACGAGAGTCTCAAGCCGGTCCTGCAGGCGCTCGGGACGACGGATGCCTTCCTCCCGAACGTCGCCGACTTCACGGGCATCTCCGCTGCTTCGCCTCCGCTCTACATCTCCGAAGTCAAGCAGAAGGCGTTCGTGGAGGTGGCCGAGGAAGGCGCGGAAGGAGTCGGCACGACTTCGGTCGGGATCGGGGTCACGAGCCTTCCCCCGTCGGTGATCGCGAACCGGCCGTTCGTCTACCTGATACGGGAGCGCGAGTCCGGCGCAATTCTGTTCGCAGGGGTGCTGAGGAGGCCGCCCGACACGGGATAGCTGGCTGGCGATGAAGGGTACGTGCTCGACGACCGCATCTCGGTACTTCCCGTGGCGGAAATCGGGACCCTTGTGGAGCGGATCGGCCCGAAGGGTTGATAGTCCACGGGTCTTATATTATATTGTATATCTTATCTATATAGTATATCTAATATATATTATATCTTGCAGTATATATCAATGTATGCTCAATATATCACGTCACTACAATATGAGGCGACAATATGAACCGCACCGTCCTGGCCCTCATCGAAGCCGAATACCAGCGCTACAAGCTCATCGGGGAGCGCGCGTTCAATCAGTTGGACGTCGAGCACCTCGTCGCCGGGTCCGAGCACGCCATCTCGATCGCGACCATCGTCTGGCACGTTGCCGGCAACCTGGAGTCGCGCTTCACCGACTTCCTGACCACGGACGGCGAGAAGCCCTGGCGCGACAGAGAGTCGGAGTTCGAGCCGCGCGAGGCGTCGCCCGATGAAGTTGCCGCGAAGTGGGACCGGGGCTGGGGCGTGCTCCTCAACACGCTCTCACAGCTCACGGACGACGACCTGACCTCCGAAGTAGCCGTCCGCCGCGTTCCCCATCGAGTCGACGAAGCACTCCTCCGCTCGCTGGCCCACGCTGCGTACCACGTCGGGCAGATCGTGTATCTGGCCAAGTCCTTCCGCGGTGAGGACTGGAAGTACCTGAGCATTCCGCCCGGGCAGTCGGAGGCCTACAACGAGAATCCGACGCTGGAGAAGTCCTTGACGTACGTGGAGAACGTTGAGAAGACGCAGGAAGAGCGCTGAGGCGAGATCCGCTGAGACACGACCGGGCGGGAACGTTCAGACCGCGGAGGCAGTCTGAATGGAAGGAAGTTCGCTGCCTGCTCGTTCCGGCGGCTCGCCGAAGGGGGCGATCAAATGCTTGGCAGGTCCACCAGGGCATCGCAGCCTTTCGCGGTTGCTCAGCGGCCCCTCGCTGTTGCTCGACCGCCCGTTGCTGTCACTCCACTGGCACTTGCCGTCGCCTTGGCCGGCTGGCTCTCCGGCTGTGACGCCCCCGACTCTCCCAGGGATCTGACCACCCTGCAGGACAGCACCGCCACCGTAGACATCCTCGATAGTCCCGGGATGTGCGCGGACTGCATCACCGTTGACCGCGTCGTGACCCTGGGCGACACGGTCGCCCCGGGGTACATCGACTGGTCGGTTTACGCGGCGGTTGATGATTTCGGCAACTACTGGGTAGGGATGCCGCGCGAATCGGTGGTGAAGGTCTGGGATGCGGAGGGCCAATTCGTGAGGCAGGTCGGCCGCAGGGGGGACGGACCCATGGAGTTCCAGCGTCCTGCACCGGTTGGCACCGATGGCGACGGACGCATGCATGTCGTCGACCTGGCAACCGGGCGGGAAACGGTTGTGAACACCGACTTTTCCTATGATTCGGACAGGTCTCTCTTCCTGGGGTCTTACCAACTCGCGATACCGCTCGGGGAGGACGGCAAGTACCTGGGGAACACAAGCAGGACGACGGCCGGGACAATGGGTGTGCCGCTCCACATCGTCGATGGGCTGGACATCCTTCATTCGTTCGACCGGATGGAGGGCATTGAGGCTCCGGGCTTCTCACCTCGGGTATTGGCGGTCGATCGGCAGCCGCGCATCTACAGCACGCGAGCAGGCGACTATCTCATTCAGGTATGGAGCGAGAGTGGCCGCAGGATCCTGGGGCTCCGAGGACCCAGGCTGAATGAGGAGGAAGCTTCACGCGGATTCTGGTCTCCCGACAATCCGCCGCGCAACCGGGTCTTCGCGATGCAGGTTGACGCCGAACAGCGACTCTGGGTGATCAGCCACCTCCGCAGGGAGAACTGGCTTGATCACCTGGAGGAGCGGGTCGCACCCAATGGACGGGTCGGGCATGCGCCGACCGACGATGACTGGCGTAACATATTCGAGAGTCGCATCGACCTGATCGATCTCGCCAGCGGCTCGTTCATCGCCACCCGCCGTCACATTGCGCTGTTCGAGGCCTTTGTCGGCGATGGGCTGGCCATCGAGAACAGGGAGACCGAAACCGGCTACCCTCAGATGGTGGTCTGGAGGCTGGGGTTCGACCCGATGAGGTAGGTCACCCTCCCGCCTGGGACGCGATGTGCCTGAACGTCCGCGCCAACCCCTCGCGCAAGCTATGCGCGGGTGCCCATCCCACCGCGCCCATCCGTTCCGTCGACAGCACACTGCGCCGAAGTTCCCCGGCGCGGGCGTCCTGGTGGACGCGCCCCGGGCGGACGCCCGCGATCTCTTCCAGGAGGGTCGCAAGCGTGTTGACGCTCGTCGCCTCTCCGGTGCCCACGTTGTAGGCTCTCGCGTCGATGCCGGCGCCATCTTCAAGCGGCATGTCAGCGGCGGTCAGGTTAGCGACCGCCACGTCCTCCACGTAGACGTAGTCCCTCGTCTGCTCGCCGTCCCCGTAGATGTCGAGCGGCTCGCCGTCGATCAGACGGTTGCAGAAGATGGCCACCACGCCGGCCTCTCCATGAGGATCCTGCCCGGGGCCGTAGACGTTGCCGTAGCGGAGCGCCACGTGCTCGAGGCCGTGCACCGCACGGTAGTAGTCGAGGTAGTATTCGCCCGCGAGCTTTGACACTCCGTAGGGGGACACCGGGCGCTTGGGGGCGTCCTCGGGCGTAGGATACACGTCCGGCTCGCCGTAGACCACGCCTCCGCTGGACACGAAGACCACGCGTTGCGTTTCCGCGGCGCGCGCTCCCTCCAGGATGTTGATGAGGCCGGCGATGTTGACCCTTGCGTCGCCCATCGGATCGGCCACCGAGGCGCGCACGTCGATCTGCGCTGCATGGTGGTTGATCACGTCGAAGCCGACATCGCGGATCAGCTCCTGGGCACGCGGATCGGCAATGTCCATCTCGACAAACTCGGCGCGGGTGGGAATGTTCGCGCGACGTCCCGATGAGAGGTCGTCGATAATCCAGACCCGGTCGCCGCGTGCAATGTGAGCGCCCGCGACGTGGCTGCCAACGAATCCGGCGCCGCCGGTGATCAGGACCTTCGTCTCCAGACCTCCCCCCTTTTCCCGTGGTCGCTATCGGTGTTGTATACGGTAACCCAAACCAACACCGATGGTAGCGGAACTTGAGTCCACCCCTCACCCTCGTCATCCTCGCGGCCGGCCGCTCGACCCGGTTCGGCCGCCTCAAGCAGCTCGCGCCCATCGGCCCGGGTGGAGAGGCCCTCCTCGACTACGCCCTCTACGATGCCGCGCTCGCCGGGTTCACGCGCTTCCTGCTCGTCGTCCAGGAGACGCTTCGCCCGGATTTCGATGAGCATCTTCGGGACGCGGCAACCCACCTCGACATCCGCTACGCGTACCAGCGGATGGCCCATCCGGGACTCGTGGATGACCCGCCATCGGGTCGGATCCGCCCCTGGGGCACCGGGTTCGCAGTCCTCACCGCGGGGGAAGAGGTCGGCGGTCCCTTTGCCGTATGCAACGCGGACGACTTCTACGGGCGGGGGGCGTACGCGGCTCTTGCCGGGGCGATGCGCGGCGCTCAGTCGGCACCCGCCGACGCGCGCAACACCATTCATTTCACCATCGGATACCCCCTCGAAGTCACCCTGTCGGAGAGCGGGGGCGTCTCCCGGGGCCTCTGCGAGATCGACGAGTCGGGCGCGCTCCGGCGGCTGACCGAGGGGCTGGAACTCCGACTTGACGGGGACCGCGCCGTGGGCCGGGACGTGGGCGGCCGACCGCTCGACGTCCCCGTGCAAACGCCCGTCTGCACCAACCTCTGGGGTTTCCAGCCGGACATCGTTCCGCACCTCCGCGACCTGTTTGCCGCATTCCTTGCCTCGGGACCGGGGCTCGACCGCGAATTCTACCTCTCGGAGGCCATGAACGACCTCATCGCGGCCGGCCGCGCGCGCTGCACCGTGCTGCTCACCCGAGAGCGGTGGCTCGGCGTCACGTTCCCCGGCGATCATGCGGGAGTGGCCGAATCGCTGCGGGGGCTGGTAGACTCGGGGGTCAATCCGATGCGTCTCTGGGACGGCGGACCATCCCTTCGGGACGCTCCGCCACCCGTGCGGGACGCTCGCCCATCCCCTTTCTCCCGCGACTGAAGCCGCATGCAACTCACCACGCTCGACTGGATCGTCATCGCGCTGTACGGGCTCACCGCCCTCGCCATCGGCCTTCGCTTCGCCCGGCGCGCGGGGTCCGGGGCCGACGAGTTCTTCCTTTCGGGGCGGAAGCTGCCGTGGTGGCTGCTGGGCACGTCGATGGTCGCAACGACCTTCTCGACCGACACGCCAAACCTGATCGCCGACTTCGTGCGCGGGGGCGGGGTCGCGCAGAACTGGTCGTGGTGGGCCTTCCTGATCACCGGGATGTGCACGGTTTTCTTCTACGCACGCCTGTGGCGGCGGTCCGGCGCGCTGACCGACATCGAGTTCTACGAGCTGCGCTATTCGGGACGCGCGGCGGCGTTCCTGCGGGGCTTCCGGGCGCTGTACCTGGGCGTGTTCTACAACGTGATGATCATCGCGACGGTGACGCTCGCGGCGACCAAGATCGGCGGCGTTCTTCTGGGGCTGGATCCGCTGACCACGGTCCTGATCGCGGGCACCGTGACCATGATCTACTCCGCGACTTCGGGGCTCTGGGGCGTCGTCGTGACCGACCTCGTGCTCTTCGTCGTGGCGATGATCGGATCGGTCGCAGCCGCCGTGTTCGCGTTGCGCCAGCCTGAAGTCGGGGGGCTCGCGGGGCTCGTCTCGCACCCGGACCTGCAGTCGGCGATGAACTTCTTCCCGGACTTCTCCGACTGGAGCGTCGCCGCGGGAATCTTCATCATCCCCATCGCGGTGCAGTGGTGGAGTGCGTGGTATCCGGGGGCCGAGCCGGGGGGCGGAGGCTACGTCGCGCAGCGGATGCTGGCCGCGAAGAACGAGAAGGAATCGATGAAGGCGACGCTCTGGTTCAACGTCGCGCACTACGGGCTCCGCCCCTGGCCCTGGATCATCGTGGCGTTGTGCTCGATGCTCGTGTACCCGGAGCTGTCCGACATCCAGGCCCGCTTCCCGGACCTCGATCCCGGGCTGGTGGGCAACGACCTGGCCTATCCCGCCATGCTCGTGTTTCTGCCCGCCGGACTGCTCGGCCTGGTGGTGGCGTCGCTGGCGGCGGCGTACATGTCCACGATCAGCACCCAGCTCAACTGGGGCTCGTCCTACGTCGTGAGCGACTTCTATCGCCGCTTCGTGAACCCGGATGCCAGCCAGCGGCGGCTGGTTGCGGTGGGACGTCTTTCGACCGTCGGGCTCATGGTCCTGGGCGCCTTCATCGCGCTCCAGCTCGACACCGCGGGGCAGGGGTTCCAGATCCTGCTCCAGATCGGCGCCGGGACCGGACTCATCTTCCTGCTGCGCTGGTTCTGGTATCGCGTGAACGTCTGGAGCGAGCTCGCCGGGATGACGATTTCGTTCATGGTGGCCGTCTACTTCGCGTGGGTGCACGGGGCGCTGGGATTGGCGCCCCTCCCGGCTTGGACGCAGCTCGTGATCGGCGTGGCGATCACGACGGTCGGCTGGCTCGGGGTGACCTTCCTCACGGCCCCCGCCGATTCGGAGACGCTGCAGGGCTTCTACGACAAGATCCGGCCGATGGGCGCGGGATGGCGGCGGGTCGTCGACGTGGGCGACGGGCCGCGCGAGTCGGGGTCCGTCACGGCGGCCTTCCTCGCCTGGTTCCTCGGGTGCGTGCTGGTCTACGCGGCGCTCTTCGGGACGGGATACCTGCTGTACGGGCAGGGCGTGGCGGCGGTGGTGGCGCTTGCGATCTCGGCTGGAGCCGGCGTCTGGCTCTTCCGGCTGCTGCCGAAGTTGGGCTATTCGGATTGAGCGGTGAATTGCGCAGCCGCGATGCCGCCCGCTGGCGAGCGATCGCACCCGGCCGCGTCAACCTGATCGGCGAACACACCGACTACAACGGCCTGCCGGTCTTTCCCATCGCCATCGACCGGGACGTCCGTATCGAGTTCCGGGTCGTGGACGATCCGGTGGTGCGGCTGGACAGCCCGTCGGCCCGTTTCGCGCCATTCGCGTTTCAGCTGAAACGTCCCATTGAGCCGGCGGCCCAGGGAGACTGGTCCAACTACGTGCGCGCCGCGGCTCGGGGACTGCTCGAGCACGGGATATCGCTGAAGCGAGGCATCGAAGGAACCGTGTCCGGCGATGCCCCGATCGCGTCGGGGCTGTCGTCGTCGTCGGCGCTGGTGGTAGCCTCCGCGCTGGCGTTGCTGAAGGCGAACGGGGTGGACGTTGACGACGGGGCGGCGCGAGGCGATGGGTCTCGAGCCATGTCGCGCCTCGAGCTTGCCGCGCTCATGGCGCGCGCCGAGCGTTTCGTCGGTCTCGAAGGGGGTGGTATGGACCAGGCCGCATGTCTTCACGGGGTCGAGGGACACGCCCTCCGCATCGAGTTCGACCCGTTGCGGGTGACCCCGGTACCCGTGCCCGACGGATGGCGTTGGGTGGTGGCGTCGTCGCTGGTGCGCGCGGAGAAGTCTGCGGGCGCGCGCGGGAGGTACAATGAGAGGGCGCGGCAGTGCCGGGAGGCGCTGGCAGCCTCGGTCGGCGCCGTGCCGGGAGGCCAGGCGCCCAACTCGGGCAACCGCGCAACCAACACCGCGCCTGCGTACAACGACCTGGTCTCAGCGGCCGACCCCGGCGGCCTGCTCCGCCGCGTCCGCCGGATCCTCTCCCCCGTACTGTTTCGCCGCTTCCGCCACGTCGTCACGGAGGGCCGCCGGGTGGCCCTCGCCGAGCAGGCCATGCGCGACGTCAACATGCACCGCTTCGGCCAGCTCATGGTGCGTTCGCACGAGAGCCTCCGCGACGACTACGAGGTGAGCACGGGCGAGCTCGACGCGATTGTGGGAGTCGCACTCGAGGCGGGTGCAGCGGGTGCACGCCTTACCGGCGCCGGCTTCGGTGGCTGCGCCGTCGCGCTCTGCGACGACAGCACCGTCGCGCCGGTCATGGAGGCGCTAACCGCGCGCTTCTACAAGCCGCGCCTGGGCGGGCCACCCACCACCGACATGCTGTTCGTCGCGAAGCCCGGCGGAGGGGCAGGGGTCCAGGAGATGTAGCCTCGCAACTCCGGTGGTGCGGCCGGACAGCCGTGGCGCCTAGGGCTTCACCAGCCGCAGAACCTGCGGATGCTCGACGTCGTCGACATCGCGCCGCACCCCGAACACCTCGTCGGCCCCTACCCGCATCAGCTCGAAGCGCTCCGGCGTTTCGACGACTCCGAGCCACGCCCCCGACGAGTCCAGCACGTACCACTCCTGCGGTTCGTCGCGCCGGGCGAGCCCAAGGTACTCGCCCGCCCACACATTCCCGTCGGCATCCACGATCAGGCGCTGGTAGCCCGGCTTCTCGGCCGGCTCGGGCAGGCGAGCCAGGAAATCCCGAATGAAGGGACCGGGATCGGGTCCCAGCCATTCCTCCCTCTCACGCTCTAATTCCGCGCTGGACACGGTCAGCGGAACTCCGGGAATGCTCGCGATCAGGCGCAGCTCCCCGGTCCTGCCGTCGACGATCGAGTACTCCAGCGCGTCGGCCGTGCCCATTGCGATGCGCCCCCCGCCGTCCGGCACCGCGTGGGGCAGCCGGCCCATGATCGGGATGTCGTCCCCTTCGGTAACGATGAAGTTCTCGTATCCGGGAAGGCTCGTGACCGAGTCGGCCGACATCCGGTCCTCCGACAAGCGAACGACGGTGACCGGAGGGCGCAGCACACCCGCGCTTCGTCTCTCCTCATCCGTGCCTGGCGCCAGATCCAGTCCCCAGACCTCGTCCGAGGGCAGGGGATGCCGAACCGGAGAGACCCCCTCCGGCATCCGAAACGAAGACACCAGACCCGATTCCAGGTCGAACTCCGCGCCGCTTCCCCCCGCCGCGCGGTCCAGCGCCACGAGTCGGCCGTCGGGCTGCACGACGACGGTCCAGAGAGAGCGAAACTCCCCCGGCCCCTCCCCCGGTCCGCCAAAGGCACGGACGAACCGCCCGGTCATATCGTATACCCGGACCTGCTGGGACGCGCCGTCGGCAACGGCCACATGCCCGGATCCCGCGCGCAGCACATCCCTTACGCGAAAGAAGGTGTGCATCTCGCCCGAGCCGCCCTGGGCGAGGTCGAGGATCGGCTCCTCCTCGATCCGCCAGGCGTCACGCTCGCCCCACAACGGCGCAACCGATTCGACGATCGTTACCCCGAGGCTGTCGCGGGACGTGTTCGTGGAGACGGGGGCCGCTTCGCAGCCTGCAACCGCCGTCACGGCCAGGGCCAGGATCGCGCACCGCGCGTACCGCCGCCGCAGCTCTCGCCGGAATGCGCCGAGACCCGGTTGTTGCTTCATCGCTTCATCATTTCCCGTCGATGGCAGCTCCGCTACCTCCAGTCGGCTCAAGAGCCGCGTAAGCCTCGTACGTCTTCGGTCCGGGGACCGACTTGATGCGTTCCCAGGCTGCCACGGCATCGGCCCGGGTCTTGCCCTTGTTCGCCGGGTCCGCCCAGAAATCCGTGACGAAGTTGTTGAATCGACCGGCGGGGATCCGCGGAAAGCGGCCCTCCCAACGCATAAGCTCCATCAATCGATTGCCGAGGTCCGCGTAGGTGATGCGCTGGCCTGCCCGAAGTTGCGTGCGGCGCCATTCGTTGAGCCGGTACCACTGGCCCGACTTGTCCGCTAGCTGCGGGTCGCGCGCGTGCACGAGGTCTCGCAGAAAGTCCTTCGTCCTGCGGTCGTCGACGTAGTTCCGGACGATGGTCTCCGCCGCCAGCCTGTCGCGCGACTTGCCGGACCGGCGATCAGGCTCGGGTTTGGCCAGGGGAACCGTCCCTGTTCGAAGGAACTCCCGGATAAGCGCCTCAAGCTCGAGCTTCCGCCGTCGGCCGACGGCAATGCCGAGTTGGCGTGCGAAGGTCTTGAGTTCTGCGGCATAGAAGTAGTTGTCGTCGAACTCCTCGACCGCCATGCCCGGATGGAGCTTCGCCATCTACGCGGGCCCCACCAGTTCCAGCGCCGCCAGCGCCAGCACCTGCGTGGTCGCCACGAGGTCGTCGACGGAGCACGACTCGTCCGGCTGGTGGGCCTCCTCGAGCGGTCCGGGGCCGTAGGCCACGCAGTGCTCGATGCCGGCGATGCGGTCGAAGTGCTTCTGGTCGTAGGTGCCGGGACTGGCCACGAGGGTCGCGGGGCGGCCCCGCACCGCTTCCACCGCGTGGGACAGGGCAGCCACGAGGGGTGATCCGCAGGGCGTGGAGGTCGGATGAACGACCATGCGCTCCTCGATGGTGAAACGGCGTCCGGGGTCGTCGTCCTCCACTGACTTGACCAGGCGCGCGATTTCGGCGCGTACCTTCTCGAAGGGCTCCTCGGGGATGAAACGGCGGTCGACGGTGGCGACGCAGCGGTCGGCCACGCAGGGCGACTGGGTCCCTTCGCCCGCTTGGCCGCCGGTGATCGCGTTGACGTTCAGAGAAGGGCGCCGGGAGGGCTCCGGTACGATGGGCAGGGCGGAAATGCGGGTTGCGAGTTCGGGGATGAGCCCGGTGCGGAAGGCTTCCAGCAGGGCGCCCATGTCCTCGATGGCGCTGCGCCCCAGATGGCTCATGCTGCCGTGGGCCACGCGCCCGTGCGCGATGATATCGAACCAGTAGACGCCCCGGTGCCCCAGGCACACGCGGGTGGGCCCGAACGGCTCCGGGATGATCGCGTATTGGGTATGGTCGCTTGAGATGATCCCGGCTTCGCAGAGGTGCGCCACGCCCGCGAAGCCGCCGCTCTCCTCGTCCACGGTGGCGCTGATGTCCACGGCTCCGGCGAGTTCGACTCCGGCCCGCCGCAGCGCCTCGACCGCGAAGACGGCGGCAGCGATCCCCGACTTCATGTCCGACGCACCCCTCCCGTAGATGCGCCCGTCACGCACCAGGCCCGCGAAGGGGTCGACCGTCCAGCCCTCACCCGGCGGAACCACGTCGAAGTGGCCGTTCAGGTGGAGCCGCGGGCGTCCCGGAACGGCCGGCCCCCGCCCGACCACGTTGACTCTGGGATACTCGGCTGTGTGCTCGGGGCGCCCATCGGCCTCCACGTACTCGATGGCCAGGCCGGTCGCCTGCAAACGGCGGCCGACCAGTTCGGCGCAGTCCCGGTAGCACGCTCCCGGAGGGTTCACCGTGGGGATGCGGATCATATCCGCCGTGAAGGCCACGATCTCGTCGCGCGCGGCCTCCACTTCCGCGAGGATGCGGTCTTCGCGGCGGATGCGAGGCGGTGGGCTGGCGTGGTTCATGCAGGTTTGCGAGGCTGGAGACCGGAGGTGAGAGGAAACGGAGGCCGGGCGTATGGGCGGCCGCGAGCCGGGTTGCCCGGCGGGCGTGACCCTTACATAGTGCTCCGCCCCTTCACCATACGAAACCCCGGCGGAGACCCGTCATGACAACCATGTTCAGCCTGGAAGGACGCGCGGCCGCGGTCGTCGGAGGCGGTTCCGGCATCGGCGAAGCCGTCGCGATCGGATGTGCGGAGGCGGGTGCGCACGTGTCCTGCCTCGACATCGACGCGGACGCCGCCTCCCGCACCGCGGCGACCATCCGTGCGGCCGGGGGCGAGGCCGCCTCCGCCCGCCTGGACATCATGGACGGAGAGGCCGTCACCAGCGCATTCGAGGACATCACGGCCGCCCGCGGATCCCTCGACGTCGTGGTGTGCACGCCGGGAGTGAACGTGCGCAAGCCCCTCCTCGACTACACCGACGAGGAGATCGACCGGGTTCTGGGGCTCAACCTCAAGGGCGGGGCGCACGTCATCCAGGCCGCGGGCCGGATCATGAGCGGGCAGGGCTCCGGGTCCATCATCCTCTTCAGTTCCATCCGGTCGGTGGTGGTCGAGCCGGGTCAGAGCATGTACGCCGCCACAAAGGCGGGGATCGTGCAGATGGTGCGCGTCGCCGCGGCCGAACTCGGGCCCGGCGGGGTGAGGGTGAATGCCGTCGCGCCGGGCGTGATCGACACCCCGCTCACGGCGCCCATCAAGGACCACCCGGACTGGTACGGCGCCTACGCCGCGCGCAACATCCTCAACCGCTGGGGCAGCGCCGCGGAGATGGCCGGCCCTACGGTCTTCCTCGCCTCGGACGCCGCCAGCTACGTGACCGGGTCGGTCCTGTTCGCGGACGGCGGCTGGACCGCCATCGACGGGAGGTACACGCCGCCTTCGGGACGGTCCTGATGCCCGTGGCCCTCGGGTCGGCCGCCGCGGGCCGGGGCCCGACCGACCAGGTGCGGCCCCGTCCATGAGGGAAAAGCCGCCGAGCCGCCTCCAGGCCATCGTCTTCCTCCGGTGCCCGCGCTGCCTGGACGGCGCGGTCTTCAAGAGCCTTTGGAAGATGCACTCTCTTTGCCCCTCCTGCGGGCTGGAATACGAACGAGAGCCGGGCTACTTCACCGGGGCGATGTACGTGAGCTACGGGTTGGGCCTGGCTCTATGCGCGCCGCTGGGTGTGGTCCTGATGGTGTTGGGTGGTCTCTCGGCGAATCAGACCATCGTGACGATCGCGGTGATGGTTCCCTTTCTGGCTCCGCTGCTGTTCCGCTACTCTCGAGTCATCTGGATGCATCTCGACCAGCTCCTGGATCCCAGATAGAGTCGATCGAGTCCCGTCACCCCTGAATCGTCCCGAAGATGGCGCTAGACCGGATCGATCTCGCCGCGTTCCTCATCTTCCTGGGCGTCGTGGTGGGCGTATCCCTCTACGCAGGCCGCAGAGAGGACACCGCGGCCGACTACTTCCTTGCGGGCCGCAACCTGCCCTGGTGGCTCATCGGCGTCTCGCTGATCGCGTCGAACATCTCCTCCGAGCACTTCATCGGCATGTCCGGCGAGGGGTTTCAGACGGGACTGGCCATCGCCGCCTTCGAGTGGATCGCAGCCATCGCGCTCGTCTTCGTGGCGCTCGTGCTCCTGCCCAGGTTTCTACAGGCGGGCATCTACACGCTCCCGGAATACCTCGAGTTCCGGTTCGGGCCCACGCCGCGCGTCATCATGGCCGCATACCTGATGACGGTGTACGTCATTGTGGGGCTGGCCGGAATCCTCTACGCGGGAAGCCTGGCCCTGACGAGCATCTTCGGGCTCGACCTGACGGCCGGGGTCTGGGCCATCGGCCTGCTCGCGGGCGGCTACACCATCTACGGCGGGCTGAAGGCGGTCGTCTGGTCCGACATGCTCCAGGGCGTCGCGCTGCTCGGAGGCGGAGCCGTGCTGTTCTTCCTGGCGATGGACGCCGTGGGCGGATTCGGAGCCTTCCTGTCCGCGAACGAGGACAGGCTCCACCTCATGCTGCCGGCCGATCATCCGACGCTCCCGTGGACGATCTACCTCATGGGCATCTGGGTGCCGAACATCGCGTACTGGGGGCTGAACCAGTTCATTTCCCAGCGGGCGCTGGCCGCGCGGAGTCTGGCGGAGGGCCAGAAAGGCGTGATCTTCGCGGCGTTTCTCAAGCTGCTGATCCCGTTCCTGATCGTGATGCCCGGGATCGCGGCCTATCAGCTCTACGCCGACCGGATCGCGATCGGAGATCAGGCATATCCCACGCTCATGACCGATCTGCTCCCCACGGGCCTTCGCGGCGTCATGTTCGCGGCACTCTTCGGGGCGGTGATGAGCTCGCTCGACTCCATGCTGAACTCGGCGTCCACGATCTTCACCCTGGACATCTACTCGCGCCACGTCGTGAAGGAGGAGCTCGAACCCCGCAGGGCGATCCGCATCGGCCGGATCGCGACCGGCGTCTTCGTCGTGATCGGCTGCCTGCTGGCCCCCCAGCTCGCGTCGGTCGGGGGGATCTACGAGTACATGCAGCGCGTCTGGAACTTCATCTGGCCGGGCATCCTCGCCGTCTTCCTCATGGGGATGATCCTGCCCAAGGCCCCCCCGCGGGCGGCGACCGTGGCGCTCCTGATCGGCCCGGTGGCGTACGGGCTGCTGACGGTGGTGCTCGATGTGTTTTTCGACTCGCAGGCGTACCTGAATGCCGCGGCCGGGGCGTTCGTCCTCTCGAGCCTGGCCATGGTCGTCGGGTCGCGCGTGCGCCCGCTGAAGGAGGCTCGGCCACTGCCGCAGTCCGATGCCGTCGACCTCGAACCCGCGCCCTCGGCGAGGTGGGCGGGCGCGGTCGTGGTGATGCTGACGGTGGGGCTTTACGTGGTGTTCTGGTAGGAGGCGGCGCGCCAGCGCTTCGTCGGCGCTTCAGTCCTCCTTAAACCCGACCCGGACATGACTTCCGTCGCAGAATGGCTTGTTCTCCGAAGCCCCGCAGCGACAGAGCGCGATGCGTGTGTCCTTGAGCAGAACCTCGCCCTGACCTGTGACGATCTCCAGGTCACCGCGAAGGTAGACCGGACCGTTCCGCTCTACGATCGCGGTATTCCGCCCGGGCGTGGGCTCGGCGTGTTCGTCGTCGCTTCGCTCCAGATGCAGGGCACCCGTCGGACAACGCATGATCACCTGGAGGAGCTGTTCCGCCTCGGCGCGGTCGGGATCGATCCAGGGCTTTCGGCCCGGGTCGAACACATCGGGCAAGCCGTGAACGCATTCGGCGGCGTGGATACATCTCCCAACATCGTAGCTCACGGCCGCCTTCTCGCCGGAGTAGTGCAGAATCTTCGATTTCATCGGTTTGTCTCTCCTTGGCCCTCCCGCGCAGTCTCGATCATCTTCTACGTGACGCCGGGTCAACAGGTCCCATCGCGCCAGAATAGCGGAAATCCGCGGCGACCCGTGGCAACCAAGGCTGGCGCAACCTTCGACATGCAGGCATCGTGACATGCGTCGACCCCCCGGAGGTTGTCTCATGAGAAGACGTTACGCTGTATTCGCCGCGTTGCTGGCGGCTTGTGGCAGCGAAAGCGACGGAGAGTCCGCTCCGCCCGTGAGCGAGGACCGTGCGCTGGAGGCCGACTTCGAGGAGGTGTACCGGATCGGTGGGATCGCGGCGGAAGGGTGGGACGCGTTCACGGAGATCGCTGACCTGGACTTCGACGCGCGCGGTCATCTCTACGTCCGTGACGAGGCGGGATCCTCTACCCGCATCGTGGTCGTTGACGGGGTCGGAGACCTGGCGGCGGAGTTCGGGCGCATGGGCGACGGCCCGGGGGAGCTTCGGCAGGTGGGGCAGATGGTGGCTCGGCCCGAGGGCGGCGCCGTGCTCGTCGACACCGGACACCGCGCCTACCTCCTGTTCAGCCCGGACGGCTCGTTCGAACGCGCGCTCCGCTTCGCGGATACGGGTGGCGTCCGGGCCGGTTCCGCGCAGATCGTGCGCTCCGCGCGGGACGGGGGCGCGTTGTTCCTGACGCGAAGCGCGTCCGCGAGCCTCAGCCAGGGGGAGGCATCCGTTTCGTCGGGTGACCGCACGATCTACGGCGTGGCGCTCGACGAGAGGGAAGAGGCCGTCCCGATACCGTTCGCGGAGGGCTGGGAACCGCGCCCACAGCGGCAGGTCACGATCGAGGCCGCTGATCCCTTGGACATGTTCGCCGCGCTCGACGGCGCAATCGCCTACTTCGAGCCCCGCCTGGTGTTCGATGTTCTCCCCGGTGGCGGGGTGGCGTATTCGGATTCCTCCGCGTTTGCCGTAAAGATCCGGACTGCGGATGCCCCGCCACGCGTCGTGGGCCGGCCCCTTCACCCACAGGCCGTTACGGATCGCCTGCGCGAGCGCGCTCGCACGCGTGTGCTGGAGGAATACGAGGCGTCCGTCGAGGAGCAGTTCACCACCTCGGACTTGGGCGGAGACGTTCCGGAGGCCTTCCGCGCGCAGTTCGCAGCCCTGATGGAGAGCATGCTGGCCGGCATGCGCGAAATGGTGGAGAACGCGGCCTTCATGCCCGAGGTGCCTCTGGTGCGCGATCTTCGTACGACGTGGGAGGGGACGATCTGGGTGCAACGGTGGGGGAGCGATCCATTGGCTCAGGTCGAGTTCCCGGGCTCAGGGCTGGGGACGGACGAGGCGGCTGACGGATGGATCGATGTACTCGCTGCGGAGGGCGAGTACGTCGGCACGTTCTCCCTCGAGGAGACGCCGATGCCCGCGGCGTTCGGGCCAGGTGGCATCGTCGCCTTCGTCGAGACGGACGAATTCGATGTCCCCACGATCATCGTGAAGCGGGTGCCGGAAGCTGTCCGCTAGTCGGCCGGCGGCTGGAGTACTGAACAGGATGAACGACTCTGCCAACCCGGGTCGCACACGCGATACAGAATCCGCCGTCTCCGACGAGGAAGCCGGCTTCGATATCCGGGAGGACTTTCGGCGCTTCTCGCAGCGCGACGACATCTTCTGCCGCTCGTTCTGGGACCCTGAGGTGCGCACGCACCGCTCGGACATGTTCTACGAGACGTACCGCACGCCGAAGTTGACCTGGCGTTCCGTCGACGGTTTCACCCAGCGCGACTACGCGCTGCGCAACGCGTCCTGGCATGTGACGGACATCTTCGCCGAGCTGCGTGGGGACGATGACCGCCGCGAGGGGTTCCTGGACCCGTACACGGCTGTCCGCGAGGGCCCGGGCCACACGCTGCCGGTGGAATCTCCCGAGGAGGCGGCGCGCGAGATCAAGCACGCCGCGAAGACCCTGGGCGCCGATCTGGTGGGGATCACCGGCAACGACGAGCGGTGGCTCTACACGGATGCGTACAGCCGCGAGAACGAGCACGAGAAACCGCAGGAGATCTCCACCGATCTCGGCAACGTTATCGTGATCGCACAGTCGATGGACCGGGAAGTCCTGAGCACGGCGCCCTCAGCGCTGAGCGGCACCGCGACGGGAGCCACCTACTCCCGTGACACCATCGTGCTGCTGGCCATCGCGCAGTACATCACCAATCTCGGCTACCGGGCCGTGGCCAGCATGAACGACTCGGCGCTGGCCATCCCGCTCGCCATCAAGGCCGGGCTGGGCGAGTACGGGCGCCAC
>VXNP01000123.1 GCA_009840525.1 Gammaproteobacteria bacterium | reverse complement strand
GATGCTCCATCCTCGTCACCGCCCAGATAGATGAGCATGGCGTCACTGTGACAGGACTCGAAGCAAGGGTCCAAGTCGCCGAGGTCTTGGGCGTCCAGAGGGAGAACGACTGCGGCGGCGACGCAGAACGAACCGACCAAGCCACGGAAAGAACGGGTGAGGAATGACATCTGTCTTGGGCTCCTTGGAAGGAGGTGTGCAAAAATCGGTCGCACCACCCGTCGAGCGGCACGACCGTGAACGCACGGACGCTAACGCATATGTGGTTGCCCATCAACCCCTTCCACGCAAGCAGGCAACTGGGTGGAAGCGGGCGGATGTTCAGGGGCCTTCAGCAGCTCGGAGGCTGACTACCTGTACCCTTCGGGGATCGGCGGCGATTTCACTTTCCTGAACCTCGCCGTGCACCGTCTCTGGCCGGAACTCGGAGCGTTGCGATGCGCTCAAGGGCAGGAGAGCGGCTTGCGGAGGACATGGCGAGGAGACACTGTACGAGCCTGACGCCCGTGGGAGTCGCGTCCGATCCTTCAACCGCTTCAGGAGAAGATACGCCTTGAACACGCTCGCCGAGCGAGCGCGACTCGTCGCGAATCTGTTTGAGGACTTGTTCCAGCGCCCGGGGGAGTCGTTCGGCAGCGGCTCCATCGGTTGGATGGGGGTCCATGACGAGGTGCAGGGCGTACAGTGGAACGCTTGGTACTCGCGCCTAGAGCAGACCGCATGGATGGGCGTCAACCTTGAGGGCATGCTGTACGACGGATGGCCCGTCGCTCGGCTCATCGAGCGAGAACTCCTCCGTCCGCTACTGCTGACGCAGTATCGCCCCCAGGTCACGAGACCGGCAGACGTGAGAGTAAGCTGGAGACGAGACGCTTGGCAGGGACCCGTTCGCGTCAAGATCAGGGAGGCGGAGATACGGCCTACTCCGATCCGGCTGGACAAGCTTCGTGCCGAAGGTTGGGCGCGCGCTTTGAACGAGGCCAAGCAGTGCTTGGATCCGAGGCGGAATCATCGGGGTCGCCGCCGCACCCAAGTTACACTGAGTCCGTCGGGCGAGCGGGCGATGAAGTACGTGACTCCTCACCTCCAATTCATGACGCCGTTCGACTGCCTTGCGCCGAAGGCCCCTCGGGCCATGCAACGAGTAAAAGCCAACCTTGCCCCGCTGCACGACTTTGCCAGACAACAAGCGGAGCGTGGGTGATGGAGGCGAGGAAACCAGCACACCGATGGCGAGGAGGGATGCCCGGGCGGCTCGGGGCAACGTCCCCGATGCGAGCCAAGGCCTAGCCAGAGTCCCGCCGTTTGATGCGGTTTTCCGGCTATTCCGATCGCATGCAACCCGTCTCCGGTTAACGGCAAGGATGGCAGATCGTGCAGTCCCAGTTGAACTTACATGACTCCTTGCCGGGATCCGCGTCCCCGTGACTCCGCCGTAACGGCGGATCGCCTGGGGCCTGAATCCCGGCAGGACATCTTCACCGGCCCGCTCTTCGAGGAACCAACGGGCTCCAGGATCGCCTCAGATCGAGATCTCCAGTCTCCGAGGGGTGCGGGGGTAGGTATCGGACGGCTTGTGTTGCGTCCCGGCCGCCGCCGGCATCCTACGCCTCGCCGGGGCTTGCCATCCGGTAGCCCACCCCGCGCTCGGTAAAGATGTAGATGGGCGCGTCGGCATCGTCGCCGAGGTTCGCCCGGAGCTTCCTGACCACCGCGCGGACGCGATTGGTGTTCTTCAGGCCCCGGAGCCCCCATACCTGGCGGAGCAGGGTATCGGTGGTCACCACCCCGCCGCGGTTGACCGACAGGATGCGCAGCAGGTCGAATTCCTTGGCCGTGAGCGCTACCTCCCGACCGGCGACGCTGACCCGGCGCCGGGTGTAGTCGATGGTCAGATCGCCGTACACGAAGACCTCGGGCTCGTACCGGCTCCTGAGCGCCGCGCGCGCGCGCGCCACGAGCTCGGTATGCGAGAAGGGTTTGACGATGTAGTCGACCGCGCCGGTGGCGAGCGCGTCGGCGATCGTCTCATCACGGCCGTAGCCGGAGATGAAGATGACCGGGAGGTCGCCGAGTTCCGGGACTTGCTCCATCAGCTCGATGCCGTTCGTCCCCGGGAGCATCAGGTCCAGGAGGACCAGGCGGGGGCGCTCGGCGTGGATGATGTCGGAGAGCCGCTTCGGATCGGCCACTGTGATCGGATCGTAGCCCGCGCCGGACAGGATGTCCCGCACGTGGCGTAGCGTCTGCGGGTCGTCGTCCACCACCAGGATCCGCTGCTTCTCGTCGATGTCCCCCGGGCCGACGGGCCTTGCGCCGCGCCGTACCGCCTGCGCGGAGGCGACCCCGGCCGCCGGGATCGTGACGGTGAAGCGTGCGCCCTGGCCCGTCCCCTCGCTCTCGGCCCGGATGCGTCCGCCGTGCGCCTCCACCAGCCCCTTGCAGATCGCGAGCCCGAGCCCGGTGCCGCCCGTTAGTCCCTCGGCGTAGCCCCCCACCAGGCCGGCGCGCTTGCGGAAGAGGTGCGGGAGCCGGTCGCGCGGGATCCCGCGCCCCTCGTCCGATACCGAGATCTCGATGTAGCCGTTCGCATGAGCCGCCTGGATCCGGATCGAGGTGGTCTCGGGAGCGTTCCGCGCCGCATTCGAGAGCAGGTTGCCCAGCACCTGCACGATGCGTTCGCGGTCGGCAACCGCCTGCGGCAGGTCCGGCGGGATGTCGATAAGCACGGCGTGGCGGCCGCCGCCGCTCAGGAAGGTGTTGCGGGCCCGGTCCACCAGCGCGGCGACACTCGAAGGCTCGGGCGCTACCGTGAGCGTGCCCGCCTCGATGCTGCCGGCGTCCAGGAGGTTCGCGATGAGGCCGTACATATGGTCAGCCTGCCCGTCGATGATGTGGAGGAACCGGATCAGTTCGGCCTGGGGCGGGACCGGCACGGCACCGAGCGCGGTCGCGGCCGAGCCCTTGATCGACGTCAGGGGAGCGCGCATCTCGTGGCTCACCATTTCGAGGAACTCCGCCCGCTGCCGCTCCAGGTCGTCGAGCGGGGCGAGGTCCTGCATGGTGACGACGACTGACACGACATCGCCCCCCTCCGAGCGGATCGGCGTGGCGTTGATCAGCGTCCGGACGCTCCGTCCGTCGGGCACCGACAGCTCGATCTCCTCGGCGCGCAACGCCCGGGCGTTCTCGAACTGGCCCGGCAGGGGGAACTCCTCGATCGAGAACTCCCGCCCGTCGGCGTGGCGCCACGAAACCACCTCGAGGATCTGCTCGCGCGGCTGTCCCGGGGTGCGAAGGCCGTCGACGATGCGCCACGCCTCACGATTGAACGACACCGCGCGGCCGGTTTTCGCGTCGAACACCACCACCCCGACCGGCGATGTCTCGACCAGCGCCTTGAGGTCCGCCCGCGCCCGTTCGACTTCGCGGTGGGTGCGCGCGTTTACGATCGCCGTCGCCGCCTGCGAGGCGAAGAGGACCAGGATCTCCTCGTCCTCGCTCGTGAACGGCTCGTCGTCCTCCTTGTCGCCGAGGAAGAAGCCCCCGAGATGCTCGCCCCGGTGATGCATCGGTGTCGCCTGCAGCGTCCTTGAGTCCCAGGGGATCGGGGAGAAGCCGTGATCACACAGGTAGCTGGAGAGGTCCGCCACCCTCAGCGGCGTCGGAAGATCGCGCAGGTGCTCGAAGAGCCGCGGCCCGTCGACCCATCCCATCATCTGCTGACGCTCATGCGGAGAAAGGCCGCGGATGACAAGATCCTGGAGCTGTCCCCGCTCGTCTATCGTCGTGATCACCCCGGCACCGGCACCGGTGAGCGCGCGGGCGCTGTCGACCACCTCGTCGAGCACGGTGGCCAGGTCGAGGCTCTGGCTGATGCGAAGGATCGCAGCGCTCAGCCGCGAGGCGCGGTCGTCGGAGGCTCGGCTTCCGGGCTCGTTCGGGTCTCGATCGTTCATTGCTTCCACTCCCACTTCAGGGACCACACGGCGCCGACCCGGGTTCGGCCGGATCCGCAGAGCAGGCCGTTTGCGTCCTTTCGCAATCGAAGTCACGAAAACGGTGCATAATATGTGTTAATCATCACGATTACCACACAATAAATCAAGTATATTAGTACGTGAACCTTCTTCCCCAAACGGTGAGCTCAGCCAATGGACCCAGCGGAGGGACAGATCCTCCGTCGGTGGACACGCACAATCGTCAAGGCAGAGCGGCCTGCCACGCGCAGTCCTATTCACCATGAAGGGAACATCTCCATGACGAAACCACGACTTCCTCGTCTGCTCCTGCCTACAACGGCGTTCGCAGCCACCGCCTGCAGGGCAGACGCCCAGTCCGATCCGTCCCCCTGGCGCTTTGGCGTCACCCTTGGCGGGGGCGCGACCTTGGGTTTGGTCTCTTTCTCGGGGAGTTCACCTACCGCTATCAGCCCAGCCCGGCAGCTGAGTGAAGGCGGGACGGCACCCATGCCCTGACCCCTGTCGTGAGCCCCCTCATCATTATCCACCGAGCCGAGGACCTGGCGTCATTGCGGGCGGGTCCGGTGGAGCCGTTGGACGCCGGCATGTTTCGTCTCACCCATCCCGCGTGCCATCTGGCCTTGCAGGACACGACGAACGGTTTGCTCGCCCGCTGTTCGCTGTGGAGAGCGCGCGACGCCCACGGTGCCCCGACCACCACCGGCCTGATCGGCCACTATGCGGCCCGGGACGCCGATGTCGGACGGGAGCTGCTGGAACACGCCTCCAACCTGCATCGGGCCGAGGGTTGTGACCGCGTCGTTGGTCCAATGGACGGGTCCACGTGGCACCGCTACAGGCTGCTGACCGAACGCGGGACGGAGCCGGCTTTCTTCCTGGAACCCGACAATCCCGACGACTGGCCGCGGCACTTCACCGACGCCGGCTTTGTTCCGCTGGCCAGCTATACGTCGGCGCTTAATCCCGACCTCAACCGGGTCGATCCACGCTCCGACCGGCGGCGGGCCGAGCTCGAACGCAGCGGCATCACCTTGCGGACGATCGATGTTGCGCGTTTCGACGTTGAGCTCGCGGCCATTCACGCGCTGTCGCTGGCGGCGTTTGCGCGCAACTTCCTCTACAGCCCCATCGGGCTTGAGACCTTCCTCGCTTCCTACGATCCGATTCGTCGCCATCTCGTTCCGGAGCTGGTCCTGCTCGCGGAGCGCGACGGGCAACTCGTCGGCTTCATCTTCGGCATTCCGGATCTCATGGAGCCCGCGAGGAGCGAACCCCTGCGCACGGTGATCGTCAAGTCGATGGCCGTGCATCCGGCGTTCGGCGGACACGGCCTCGGCGGAGTGCTGATGGATGACTGCCAGCGGGCGGCGAGGAAGCTCGGTTTTGAACGGGCGATTCACGCCCTGATGCGCGAAACCAGTCGGTCGCGCCTCATCTCGTCGCGTTACGGTACCACGATCCGCCGCTACACGCTCTACCAGAAATCGTGGTCCGACGCGTGAACATCAGCCGGATCCTGATCGAGCAGGCCGCCGCGCGGCCCGACGAGCCCGCCATCGTCGAGTCGGCGGGAAGGAGCACGAACGCCATCACCTTCGGTGGGCTTGCGGAACGCTCGGCGCGGGCCGCTGCTCTGTTGCGCGCTTCGGGGCTCGACAAGGGGGATCAGGTACTGGTATTCCAGCCGATGTCGATCGAACTCTACGTCGCGCTCCTGGCAGTCTTTCGTCTCGGATTGGTGGCCACTGTCCTCGATCCCTCTGCGGGACGCCGGCACATCGAGCAGTGTTGCGACATCGCCCGGCCCAAGGCGTTCCTCGGCCCGGCCCGGGCACATCTGCTGCGACTCCTCTGCCGGGGGCTGCGTCGCATCCAAACGCACTTCGTGACGGCGGGCCGGGCCCCTGGCGCGACCCGCTGGTCCCGGATCGAACGCCTCAAGCCTCTGAACTCGATCACCGCCTGCGATGCGTCGCACGCAGCTCTTCTCACCTTTACCAGCGGCAGCACCGGAATCCCCAAGGCGGCTGTTCGCAGCCATGGGTTCCTGCTGGCGCAGCACGCCGTCCTGGCCGAGTCCATCGACCTCGAGCCGGGCGAGGTGGACCTCGCCACCCTGCCGATCTTCGTGCTCGCTAACCTGGCCTCCGGGGTGACCTCGGTCATACCGCAATGCGATCTCCGGCGTCCCGGCTGCGTGGAGCCGGGCCCGGTGCTGGAGCAACTCGAGCGTCATGGCGTCACCCGGACGGTGGGCTCGCCAGCGCTGTACGAGAGGCTGCTTCAGGGGGCCTGGGCCGCCGCGCGGGCAGGAGGCGAGAACGGTGAGGTGCGGCTGGGACCGATCGAGAAGCTCTATACGGGCGGGGCTCCCGTATTCCCCCGCCTCCTGCAGGAACTCCGGGTGGCGATACCGCAGGGTCGCGTGACCGTGGTCTACGGCTCGACCGAGGCGGAGCCCATCGCCGACCTCGACTGGGACGAGATTGAATCCGCGGACCTGGACGCCATGCATGCCGGAAGCGGGCTTCTGGTCGGAAGACCGGTGCCGCAGATCGACCTGCGCATCGTCCACAACCGCTGGGGCAAACCTCTTCCGGCCATGAACGCACGGGAGTTCGCCGAGATCGCGTTGCCGCCGGAGCGGAGTGGCGAAATCGTCGTCAGCGGTCCCCACGTGCTCGCCGGTTACCTGAACGGCGTCGGCGACGAAGAGACGAAGTTTCGGGTCGAGGGAAAGGCATGGCACCGCACCGGCGACGCCGGCTACCTCGACACGGCGGGACGGCTGTGGCTGCTGGGACGCGCCGGCGCCGTCATCCGGGATGAGCGCGGCACGATCCACCCCTTTGCCGCCGAATGCGCGGCAAACCAGCTGCCCTGGGTGGAGCGGAGCGCTCTTGCCGGTCGCAACGGCAAGCGTCTGCTGGCAGTGCAGTTGGGACCACGCGCCCCGGCCGACGCGGCGCGGCGCGTACAGGAGACGCTTTCCTGGGCACGGCTCGACCGCGTCGTGCGACTGCCCCGATTACCGGTCGACCGGCGCCACAATGCGAAGGTGGACTACCCCGCTCTGGCACAGGAACTGAAGCGCCATGGCAACTGATCTCCGCAGCGTGCGCAGCTACTTCAAGCGCCTCCTCGCCGAGCGTTCCGAGGAGGAAATCGCGCAGACGCTGGTGCCATCGCGGGAGGCTATCTCGCCCCACGTCCCCCGCGGCGACGCGCCCGCGAGGATATCGCCCGAGGCGGTGGAGAGGCGCTGGCAGTTGCTCGAGGCCGAGACCTCGGCGAAGCATCTGCTGCTCGACGACATGACACGCGAGCAGATGCCCGCCTACAGCAGGAACATCGAGAACTTCATCGGCACCGTGAAGGTTCCCATCGGGTTGGCCGGACCGCTGCGGGTGCGGGGGCTGTACGCGCAGGGGGACTACTACGCGCCGCTGGCGACGACGGAAGCCGCTCTGGTGGCGTCGTATACGCGAGGGGCGCAGGCCATCACCCGGGCCGGCGGATGTACGGCGGCGGTGATGTGGGAGGGTGTGACGCGGGCTCCCGTCTTTGCCTTCGACAGCATCGTCGATGTCGGCAGGTTCCTGCTGTGGGCCGGCGAACATTCGGAGACCTTTCGCGAAGTTGCTGCATCGACTACCCGCCACGGGGTGCTGCTGCGCACCTGTTTCACCGTCGAGGGCAATCATGTCTACCTGATCTTCGAATACAGCACCGGCGATGCGGCAGGGCAGAACATGGTCACGATCGCGACCGACGCCGTGTGCCGCTTCATCCTCGACCAGACGCCGGTGCAGCCCACCTACTGGTTTGTCGAAGCGAACATGTCGGGCGACAAGAAGGCTTCGCATCTGTCCTTCCAGAATGTCCGCGGAAGGAAGGTGACGGCGGAAGTCACCCTCACCCCCGAGATCATCCAGGGACACCTGAAGTCGAGCGCCGGCCGCATGCTGGACCTCTACCGGGTCTCGTCGATCGGCGGTGTGATGAGCGGCAACATCGGCATACAGGGACACTACGCCAACGGAATGGCGGCGCTCTACATCGCCTGCGGCCAAGATGCCGCCTGCGTGGCGGAATCCGCCGTCGGCGTCACCCGTTTCGAGCCCGCTGGAGACGGTGGCCTTTACGCATCGGTCACGCTGCCCAACGTCATTGTGGGAACGGTCGGCGGGGGAGCGACTCTGCCGAGTCAGAATGCCTGTCTGGAGATCCTCGGACTCTCGGGCCAGGGCCACGCGGCCGCCTTTGCCGAGGTATGCGCCGCCCTAGTGCTCGCGGGCGAGCTTTCGATCAGCGCCGCGCTTTCGTCGGACCACTTCACGCGGGCTCACCAGACGCTAGCGCGGGGACCGTCGGAGGCGGAAAGGAACACGCCGCCGGAGAACCGGACGTGAGGGCGGCGTGACGGGCACGACCGGGACCACGGGACCCGTACAGAACGACGGCTCCTCCGGGAACACGCGTCCTGTGCGGAATGCCGGCGCAACCGGGAACGTCCGCTCCACCGCCGGGCGCGAGGGCTCCATCCGCCGGTGGTGGGTCTATCAGGCGGAGCGGTTCCCCCTGATGCGGCACGGTCCGCTCATCCTTGCCTTCAGTTTCAGCGCCGTCGCCTTCTCGTGGATGCTGCGCTCGCCCGCGGGATGGCCCAGCCCCTTGTCGGCCGTGGTCGCCTTCTGCTCCTGCCTGATCTTCTTCCTCCAGCTGCGTATCGCGGACGAGTTCAAGGACGACGAGGAGGACGCACGCTACCGCCCCTACCGCCCGGTGCCCCGCGGCCTCGTGACCCTGCGTGAACTGGGCGGCCTCTTCGCTCTCGCCGGAGTGCTTCAACTGGGTCTCGCACTATGGCTGGACGCCAGGCTTCTTGTCCTGCTTCTCGTCACCTGGACCTACCTCGCCCTGATGAGCAAGGAGTTCTTCGTCGGGGAGTGGCTGCGCGGAAAACACCTGCTCTACATGGTGAGCCACATGGCCATCATGCCGCTCGTCGACCTCTACGCCACCAGCACCGACTGGTTGGTCTTCCAAGGCCATCCTCCATCCGGACTCTTCTGGTTTCTGCTCGCCAGCCTCTTCAACGGCATGGTGATCGAGATCGGCCGCAAGATCCGCAGTCCCCACGACGAAGAGGAGGGTGTGGCGACCTACTCCGTGGTGTGGGGCCGGCGGCGTGCCCTGGGCATGTGGTGGCTGGTGCTGGGGCTCAGTTTGGCCTGCGCGCTGCTCGCCGCCGGACGCATCGGCTTCGGCCTGCCGCTCGCCATCGCCCTCGGCACGACCTTCGCCGCCGCGGTGCTCATCGGGCTTCGCTTTCTGCGACACCAGCCGCCGGGAGCCGGCACCTGGATCGAGAACTGGTCCGGGGTCTGGACCCTGGTGCTCTACCTTGGCCTGGGGCCGGCTCCGCTTCTATGGCGGGCACTCGGATGACCTTCGTTCTCTCGTCCTCCGACGGCGTCGATCCCGGCCGCATGGGAGGCAAGGCCGCGGCTCTCGCGTCGCTCTCGGATACGCGGCTGAAGATCCCGGCCTGGTTCGTGATCTCACCTGCCGCCTTCGAGGCTGGTCTGTCGCCCTTCCAGCGCGGCGCTCTGCTCAGGGCTGAAGGACAGGATGAGCTTCAGGAGCTCTTTGCCGGGCTGTCGCCGGTGCCTCCGGTCATGGAGGAAGTCGAGGCGCGTTTCGCAGCGCTGGATCGCGACGTCCGCCTCGTCGCGGTACGCTCGTCCGGCCTCGAGGAGGACGGGGTGGAGCACTCCTTTGCCGGCCAGTTCGACAGCTACCTGTCCGTCACACGAAAGCGCCTGCCGGCCCGGATCGTCGACGTCTGGAGATCCGGTTTCAGCGAACGCGTTCTGGCCTACCGCCGCGAGAACAACCTCGGGCTGCCGCAGGCTCCGGCCGTTCTGGTGCAGGAGATGGTCGACAGCGAGGTCTCGGGGGTCGCCTTCAGCGCCGACCCGGTGACGGGACGGCGCCCGGTGGCGGTGGTTTCGGCGCTTCACGGTCTGGGAACTGCACTGGTCGGGGGGGACGCCGACGCCGATACGTGGCGCGTTCAATTCGACGGAGAGATCCTCGAGCGGGACATCGTGGCCAAGCGCCTGGCGCACCGGCCGTCGCCCGACAGTGCGGAGGGCGTTGCGGAACGGGAGGTGGCGGAACCCGCCGCGTCAGAGCCGGCACTCGCTGACGAGGATGTGGCGCGCGTCGCGGAACTTGCACGCCGGGCCGAGCGGCACTTCGGACGGCCGCAGGACATCGAATGGGCGATGCGCGGGGGCGAAATCTTCCTCCTCCAGTCCCGCCCGATCACCTCGCTGGCCCGGACCCCCGATCCCGACGGCGTCCACACCATCTGGGACAACTCGAACATCGTCGAGAGCTATAGCGGCATCACCACTCCCCTGACCTTCAGCTTCGCGCTTCACGCCTACGAAGGGGTCTACCGCGAGTTCTGCCGCCTCCTGGGCGTGAGCAAGAGCAGGATCGCGGCCAACGACCTCACCTTCCGCCGCATGCTTGGACTGGTGCGCGGCCGCGTCTACTACAACCTCCTCAACTGGTATCGCGTCATCGCGATGCTCCCGGGCTATACCTTCAACCGGCGCTTCATGGAACAGATGATGGGGGTGCGGGAGAGTCTTCCCGACGAGATCACCGCCGCTGCGTCGAGCGCTTCCCGGTCCGCGCGTCTCCTCGATCTGCTGCGGCTGGGCCGCACAATGGCGGGAATGGTCGTCAACCAGGTGCGACTGCCCCGCATGATCGACCGGTTCCAGGATCGTCTCGACCGTGCGCTCGCACCCCGGGGTCCACCGCTCGGTGTCAGGCGCCTGGACCAGCTGGTCGGCGACTACCGCCAACTGGAGTCGAGTCTGCTGACGCGCTGGGATGCGCCGCTCATCAACGACTTCTTCGCGATGATCTTCTTCGGTGTCCTGGGCCGCCTCACCGCCGGGTGGTGCCCCGGTGAGGAGGACGAGCAGGGATCGCTGCACAACGACCTGGTATGCGACCAGGGGGGGATGATCAGTGCCGAGCCCGCCAGGCGCATCGTCGAGATGGCCACCGTCGCGGCGCTCGATGCCGAGCTGACCGAGATTCTCTGCCGCGGAACGGTGCCGGCCGCCGTTCAGGCGCTCTGCCGCGACGAGGCGCTGGCCCGGCTCTACGACGACTATCTCGACACCTTCGGCGATCGCTGCCTCGACGAGCTCAAGCTCGAGTCGACCACGCTCTTCGACGATCCGGAGCCGCTGCTGCGCTCGATCGGGCACGCCGCTGCCCGGCTCGCGCGTGGTCAGAGCTTCGATTCCGGCCATCAGTCGACCGTGCGCCAGGAGGCGGAAGCGAAGGTGCGCCGGGCCCTCGCGCGACGTCCCCTGCGGCGCGCCATCTTCGCCTGGGTGCTGCGCAACGCCCGCCGGCGGGTGCGGGACCGGGAGAATCTGCGGTTCGAGCGGACCCGCCTCTTCGGCCGCGTGCGAAGGATCTTCCTCGAGGCCGGGCGAAGGTTGCACGCGGAGGGGGTCCTCAACGACCCGCGCGACGTCTTCTATCTCGAGCTCGACGAAATCGTGGCCTACGTCGAAGGGGCCTCGGCCTGTGATGACCTGCGCGGTCTCGCCGCCGTTCGCCGCCGCGCCTTCGAGCGCTACGCCGAATTGGAGGCCCCCGCCGACCGCTTCGAGACCTTCGGCGCTCCCTATATCGCCAACAGCTGCAAGGGGAGCGGTGCGGAGCCGCCCGACCAGGGTGAAGCCGACGGAGACGACGTACTGCGTGGCCTCGGCTGTTGCCCGGGTGTGGTCCGCGGCCGCGCGCGGGTGATTCGCGATCCGCGCGGCGCAGAACTCAAGCAGGGTGAGATCCTGGTCGCGGAGCGCACCGACCCGGGATGGATCATGCTCTTCCCGGCAGCCGCAGGGATTCTGGTCGAGCGCGGCAGCCTGCTCTCGCACTCGGCGATCGTGGCCCGCGAGATGGGGATTCCCGCCATCGTCTCGATCTCCGGGGTCACAACCCGGATCGAGAGTGGCAGGTGGATCGAGATGGACGGGGCGCGCGGCACGGTACGCCTGGATGTCTCTCCGCCATGAGCACCGAAGCCGCGGCGCGGGCCGACTTCTCGTTCATCCGCTACGCCCAGTGCTGGGAGGACGCGGACATCCTTCTGGAGGCGCTCGATGTCGGCGAAGGGGATGTGTGCCTGTCGATCGCGTCGGCCGGCGACAACTCACTGTCGCTCCTGTCGCGTGACCCCGCCCGCGTGATCGCCGTCGACATGAATCCGGCGCAGCTGGCATGTCTCGCATTGCGCGTCGCGGCCTACCGCGTGCTCCAACACGACGAACTCCTGCAGCTCGTGGGCTCGCGAGCGTGCGGCGACCGGGAAGCTCTCTACCATCGTTGCCGCGGCGCCCTCGACACCACGGCTCGGGCGTTCTGGGACGCCCACCCGCAGCTGATCCGGGCCGGAATCGGCAGCGCCGGCAAGTTCGAACGCTACTTCGCCATTTTTCGTAAGCGCGTGCTGCCGTGGATCCATCCCCGGCAGAGAGTCGACCGGCTCTTGGCGGGCGGCACCCTGGAGGAACGCCGGCGCTTCTACGCCAGGCGCTGGGCCAACCACCGCTGGGGGCTCCTCTTTCGACTCTTCTTCTCCCGTTTCGTGATCGGAAAAATGGGACGTGATCCGGCCTTCTTCCGCTACGTGGAGGGCTCGGTGGCGGAGCGCCTCCTGGAGCGAGCTCGGCACGCCCTCACCGAGCTCGACCCCGCGTCCAACCCCTACCTCCAGTGGATCCTCACCGGCCGCCACACCACCGCCCTGCCCCACGCCCTGCGCAGGGAGAACTTCGACTCCATCCGAGAAAACCTCGACCGACTCGAATGTCGCCCCATGTCGATCGAACAGCTTCTCGCATCCGAACCCCGGCTTCGCTTCGATTGTCACAACCTGAGCGACATCTTCGAGTACATGTCCGACGAGAGCTTCCACCGGTTGCTCGGCACGCTGGTCGGGCGCTCGCGCGACGGAGCCAGATTCGCCTACTGGAATATGCTGGTGCCGCGCAGCCGGCCACCGGAGTTGGCCGACGTCCTCACACCGAACGACGGGCTTGCCGAGCGGCTTCACCTCCGGGACAAGGCGTTCTTCTACAGCCGGTTCGTCGTCGAGACGGTGGAGGCCGGGGCGGGGCGGCGATGACCCTCACCGCCACCCTCCTCGCCATGGCGGCCCTGCTCGCAGCGCTGTTGATTCTGATGGTTGGCTTCAAGGCGCTGGAGAGGAGGGGCCGCCTCCATCCCGAGTCCCTGCGCAAGGGTGTCCATGTCGGCATGGGGCTGGCCGTCCTCCCGCTGCCCTGGATCTTAGATCGCGTCTGGCCGGTGATCGTGCTGGCATTCCTCGCGTGCGCGGCCATGGTGGCCACGCGCTCGATCCGCAGCCTGCGCGGCGGGATCGGAACGGTGCTGGGCGGGGTCGGGCGGGACAGTCTGGGCGAGATCTACTTTCCTGTCGCCGTCTCTCTCCTCTTCGTCCTGAGTCGGGACGACTGGCTGCTCTATGTCGTCCCGATCCTCATGCTGACGCTGGCAGACGCCGTCGCCGCCCTGGTGGGGATTCGCTACGGGCAAATGCGCTACCGGACTTCGGACGGCATCAAGAGCGTGGAAGGTTCGCTCGCGTTTTTCCTGGTGGCCTTCTTCAGCGCCCACCTTCCACTGCTGCTCCTGACGGACACGGGACGCGCCGACGCCTTGCTCATCGCGACGATTCTAGCGCTGCTGGTCATGATGCTCGAACTCGTGTCGTGGCGCGGGCTGGACAACCTGTTGATCCCTCTCGGTGCACACGCCTTCCTGCTCCTCTACCTGGGTGAAGACACCAGGCTCCTTCTCTTTCACCTGCTGGTAGCAGTGATTCTGACGGCCTTTGCACTGGCCTGGCGCGGTCGCAGCAAGCTCGACGACAGCGCGCTAATCGGGGGAGCGCTATTCGGGTTCGCCGCCTTCGCGCTCGGGGGTTGGCTGTGGCTTCTGGGGCCGCTGGCCTTCTTCCTGACTCAGACGCTAGTCTGGCCGCGCTCCACCGAAGACCGGCCACACACCGTGTACGACATCCTGTCGGCGACGGGCGCCGGTATGTGCTGGCTTGTCTCCCATAATCATGCAGATTCCTGCTTGATTTGCATGACCGG
>VXNP01000001.1 GCA_009840525.1 Gammaproteobacteria bacterium | reverse complement strand
GAGGGCGACCTGAACCGCATCACGGCCGCCACCGTGCACGAGGCGGCGGCGGGGGTGTTCGGCCTCCAGACGGATCCGGCCCGTGGCTGACCCGGGTTCCCGCCGGGGATCGCCCGATTCCGGGGCACGACGCCCCCGCCTCGGCGTGGTCGGCACGCTCGTGTGGGACACCATCCATCTGCGCGACGGACGCGGTGATCCCGTGGAGGAGTGGGGCGGGGTGAGCTACGCCCTCGAGGCGCTGGCCGCGTCGCTGGCGGCGCACTGGCGCATCGTGCCGATCCTCAAGGTGGGCCGGGACCTGGCCGAGCCCGCGCTCCGGTTCCTGAGCGAGATCCCGCGCGTGAACCCGCACCGCGCCGTCCGCATCGTCCCGGAACCCAACAATCGCGTGGAGCTGCGCTATCTGGACGACGAGAGGCGTTGCGAGCGTCTGTCCGGCGGGGTGCCCGCATGGAGCTGGGAGGAGTTCTGGCCTCTGGCTGGCGACTGCGACGCCCTCTACGTCAACTTCATCTCGGGATTCGAGATGGAGCTGGACACCGCACAGATGCTGCGCGAAGCGTTCGACGGCCCGATCTACGCCGACCTCCATTCCCTCTTCCTGGGCATCGGGCGGCACGGCGAACGCGAGCCGCGCCCGCTGCCGCTGTGGGACTCCTGGCTGCGCTGCTTCGACGCGGTGCAGATGAACGAGGACGAGTATGCGATGCTGGGCCGGGACGCCGGAGACCCGTGGCGGCTGGCGGCGCAGGTGGTGGGGCCGGACCTGAAGCTGGTCACCGTCACGATGGGCCCGCGCGGGGCGGCATATGTCGCGGCGCCGGATTTCTCGCCGGACACCTCGGCCTGGCCCGCGATGCGCGGACAGGTGGCCACCGCAGCCCCTGCCACCACCCGTCAGATCGACATCCCGGGAGGCCCGCGCGCAGGGGACGTGACTGGCTGCGGGGACGTATGGGGAGCTACCTTCTTCGCTCGCCTGCTGGAGGGCGACCGCATCGAGCGCGCGATCGTCGCCGCCAACTCCATGGCCGCCCGAAACGTCGAACATCGCGGTGCGCGCGGGCTGCACCTCCACCTGAAGGGGCGGATCGCCCGCCGATGAACCGCGCCGCGCCCGCCCGTCCCGCCGCGCCAACCCCGGAGTTCGCCGGGTGCATGTGATCCGCGTACCCTCGTCGCTGGACTACTCCACCGTGGACAGCGTCTTCCGGCAATGCGCGCAGGCCGTGGAAGGCAAGGCGCTCGTCGACGCGGGCTACCTTCGCTTCGTCGACCCGCAGGGCCTCGTCGGCCTCCTGAGCGCCGGCGCGCTCCTGAAGCGCCGGCTGGGGCAGGCGCCCCATCTGCGGCTTCCCCGGCAGGCGGAGGTCCTCGGATACCTGGCGCGCATCCGCTTCCTCGAGCAGGCTCGACGCTTCTTCTCGATGGAGATCCGGCGTCCGCGCGAAATCGCCGCAAGCTCCGACGTGCTGCTCGAGATCACCCCGGTGACCACCAACAGCGACGTGCACGCGGTGGTGGATCGCGTACAGACGCGCGCGGGCACCATCCTCACCCGCACCCTGGGGTATCCACTGGTGACCGTCGTCCAGTTCTCGGTGGTGCTCTCGGAGGTGTGCCAGAACATCATCGAACATGCCGAGGCCCCGGGATGGGTGGCCGCGCAGGCGTACTACTGGGCAAAGCGCCGGGACCGCTGGATGCTGGTGATCGCCGTCTCCGACCTGGGGCGCGGCTTCCGCGAATCGCTGGCGGCGGAGCACGCCGGCCGTTTCGGAAAGCGATGGGGGGACGGCAGCGCGCTGGAGGCCGCCTTCCTGCACGGCGTCACGCGTTTCCAGGACCTGGGAAGAGGCCAGGGGATCCAGCAGATCCGCAAGCAGGTGCGGCGTTGGGACGGGCTCATCTCCATCCGCAGCGGGACCGCGCGCATCGCCGACGTGCCGGAATGGGACGACACCCCCGCTCTGGAGCAGGGACTCGCCCGCTTTCCGGGCGCCCAGATCAACATCGTTCTGCCCGCGAAGCAGCGGGGCAGGGAGAGGAGCGGCGCATGACGGACTCGGGTCCGGCCTCATGAACGGATTCGGCATCGACCCGGTGGCGATCGACCTCCGCCGCCTGGTCCAGAGGCAGGTGGCGTCGCTCTACGCGCACCTGGTGACCCGGCCCACGGGGCGCGCGGTGCGGCTGGCCATCGAGAGCCAGCTCGCGAACGCGGGAGAGATGGCGCTCTCGGTCATCGATTTCTCCGAGGTTCACGTGGTGGATTTCTCGTGTGCGGACGAGGTCGTGGCGAAGCTGCTCCTGCACTACCAGCCGCCCGGGCAAGCCACCCGCGCCTTTTTCGTCCTGCGCGGCGTGAGCGACCTTCATCTGGAGCCGATCGAGGCCGTGCTGGAACGCCATCGTCTCACTGCAGTGGCGGAAACCGCGGCGGGGCTGTGCCGGCTGGTTGGCGTGCCGAGCGAGGCCGATGCCAGGGTCTGGCGTTCCCTGGAGGAGCGGGGAGCCCTTTCTCCGGGGGATGTCCCCGCACACCTTCCGGACGAGGTCGATCGTGCTACGCTGGAATCACTGGTGCGGCGCGGACTCGTTTTCCGGCGGCCCGAGTCTGGAGACTATCTCGCGCTGAGCAATCTGATGAGGAGTCTGATGGGATGAAGAGCGACTCGGAGGAACGAACGAACGATTCGCCGGACGCGCGGGAGGCCTGGGGTCCGGGCACGCTGGGTGTCCACGCCGGCGCTCCCGAGCCGCGTCCCGGCGAAGCCGTAGTACTGCCCGTGGTCCAGAGTTCCACCTTCTTCTGGAGCGCGCCCGGTGATGCGCCCGAGCTGCGCTATTCCCGCTACGGAAACAACCCGAACCAGGTCGCGGTGGCGAAGAAGCTGGCGGCGCTCGAGGGCACCGAAGCCTCGCTGGCCGTTGCGAGCGGGATGGCGGCCACGGCGCTTCCCGTTCTCGCCCTCACCCGCGCCGGGGACCACGTGGTGGCCTCGAAGCACCTGTACGGCGCCACCAGCACGTTCCTCGCCGATGAGATGCCGCACCGGGGCGTGACCACGACCTTCGTGGATCCGGACGAGACCTGCGCCTGGGAGTCGGCGATGCGGGACAACACCCGCATCCTGTTCCTGGAGACGCCGACCAATCCCGTGATGCGCGTGTTCGATCCGCGCATCCCGGTGCGCCTCGCGCGCCAGGCCGGGGCGGTGACCATGATGGACGCCACCTTCGCCTCGCCCATCAACCTCAGGCCGGCCGGCCTCGGCGTGGACGTGGTGATTCACAGCGCGACCAAGTACCTGGGCGGACATTCCGACCTGATCGCGGGCGTGGTCTCAGGCAGCCGCGAGCTGGTCGAACGCGTGCAGCGCATGCTGGTGCTCTACGGGCCGGCGCTGGACCCGCACGCGGCCTGGCTGCTGGAGCGCGGGATCAAGACGCTGTCGGTGCGCATGGCGCGCCACAACCGGAGCGGCCTGGAGCTCGCCGCCTGGCTGGAGGGCCGCCCCGGGGTCTCGCGGGTCTCCTACCCGGGGCTCGCCAGCCACCCCGACCGCGCGCTCGCGGGCGAGCTTCTGGACGGCTTCGGCGGCATGGTGGGCTTCGTGCTGGAGAGCGGGGGCGCGGGCGCGGATGCGTTCTGCCGCAGCCTGGAGGTGGCCAGGGTCGCGCCCAGCCTTGGCGGCGTCGAGACGCTGGTGTCGCAGCCGCGCTTCACCTCTCACATCGGCCTGACCCCGGAAGAGAGGACGGAGGCGGGCATTCCCGATGGCTTCGTTCGGGTCTCGGTCGGGCTCGAAGAGGTCCGGGACCTGCAGCGCGACTTCAGCCGCGCCCTGGAGGCGTCGCGCTGAAGAGGGGGCGCCTGATCCGGAGGATCCTGCTCGGGACGCTGGCGGGCGTTCTGCTCGCTTCGCTGGCGGGCGCGATCTGGCTCAGGTGGCTGGCCACCGGTCCCGCGCTGGCGTCCGGTGAGTTCGTGCTTCCCGGCCTGGAGCAGCCGGTGGAGATCGTGCGCGACTCGCTCGGCGTGCCCCACGTGTGGGCGGGCTCGCTGGCCGACGCGGTCTTCGCGCAGGGCTACCTGCACGCTACCGATCGCCTCTGGCAACTGGAGATGTTCCGACGCGTGGCCCAGGGGCGATTGAGCGAGCTCTTCGGCGAGGACACCCTGGATGCCGACCGGTTCCTGCGCACGCTTGGCCTTGCGCGCGCCGGGCGCGAGACGGCCGTCAGTGAAGGAACCCGGGCGCTCGTCGAGGACTACGTCCGCGGGGTGAACGCGGCCATGGCCGGGTGGCGTGGCCTCCTGCCGCCGGAGTTCGTTCTGATGCGCGCCGGTTTCGAGACCTGGGAGCTCGAGCACTCGCTCGCGGTCGAGAAGATCATGGCCTGGGATCTGTCACAGTACGGAGTCTCCATGTCGCTGGCAGGCGCCCGCGCCACTGCGGGAGACGAGGCCGTGCTGGAGTTGCTGCCGTCCTATCCCGGCTGGGGGGTGACGATTCTGCAGGATGGCCCCGCGCCGCGCGCAGATGGCGGAGTTGCAGGCGATGCCGGCGTATCCGGGGGTGGCGGGATCGCCAGCGGTCCCGTCGCGCCGCCCGACGGTCTGCCCGCCGCCGTCTCCGGGGACGTGATCGCGTCGGCGCGCGTGCCCGCGGCCGCCCGCAGCGCGCTGGAAGCGGCGAGCATCTTTCGTGCCTCCAACTCCTGGGTCGTTGGAGGCTCCCGCACCGCGACCGGAATGCCCCTGCTCGCCAACGACATGCACCTGGGGCTCGACCACCCCAACATCTGGTATCTCATCGGGCTGCACGCGCCCGGCCTGGATGTCGTCGGGCAGAGCCTGCCGGGCGCGCCCGGCGTGATCGCGGGACACACCGCCGGCGTTGCGTGGGGCTTCACCAACGCGATGGTCGATGACTCCGACTTCTTCATCGAGCGGGTGGATCCGGGCGACACCACCCGTTACCTGACGCCGGAGGGGAGCGAACCCTTCCGGGTCCGGGACGAATCGATCCGGGTGCGCGGGCGCGACGAGCCGGTGCGCATGGTGGTGCGCGAAACCCGCCACGGCCCCGTCATGACATCCGTGGATCCGGTGCCGGGAGGCGAACTGCTGTCATTCCGCTGGGGTGCGCACGACCCGTCGACGACCTTCGACGGGATCCTGGCGATGAACCTCGCCAATTCCGCCGACGAACTGATCGCCGCGCTGGCTCTCTTCACCAGCCCCTACCAGAACGTGGTCTTCGCCGATACCGCCGGCGACTTCGGCTACCAGCTCGCCGGAGCCGTTCCCCTGCGCCGTTCGGGCCGTCCGCCCCTCCTCCCGGTGCCCGGCTGGACCGGTGAACACGACTGGACCGGGACGCTGCCCTACGAGCGCAATCCCCGGCTGCTCAACCCGGCGTCGGGCTTCATCGCCACGGCCAACAACCGCCAGGGCCGGGACTCGCTCTCGCTGGTTATCTCCCCGGACCGCTGGGAGGATCCCTACCGCGCCCAGCGCATCACCGAACTGATCGAGGCGCGCAGCGACCACGACGCGGAGTCGATGAGGGCCATCCAACTGGATGTCCGGAGCGCCTTCATCGCGCGCTACCGCGACCGGGCGGCCGGCGCCTTTCGCCGCGCCGGGCTGGACAGCCTCGCGGTCGCGCTCGAAGCCTGGGACGGCCGCGCGACGGTGGAGAGCACGGAGGCGACGCTCTTCCACGCCTGGGCGGACGCGCTCGGGGCCGCGCTGCGCGCCCGCTTCTACGCGGCTTCGGGCGGCTTCGGCTATTTCCCGCAGTACATGGTCGGGCGGGCGCTCGACGCGGGAGGGGCGGGGGTGGACTCCCTGGCCGGGCAGGCCGCGCTCGCGGCGGCCGAGGCGAGCGGTAGACCCTGGGGGCAGGTCCACCTCCTGCGCATTTCGCATCCCTTTCAGGACCTGCCGCTGATCGGCGGACTGCTGGGCTTCGGCCGGCGCGGTCTTCCCCGGCCGGGCGACGACTACACGGTCGACGCCGCCCCGTTCGAGGGCAACATCCCCCTGTTCGAGGTCACCGCCGGGCCCAGCCAGCGTTCCGTCGCCGACCTGGCAGACCTCGGCCGCGGGGGTGGATTCATCCTGCCCGGCGGGCAGTCCGGCCGTCCCGCCAACCGCCACAGTTGGGACCAGCTGGAGCGCTGGCAGCGCGGCGAACTGTGGCGCCTGCCGCTCGACCGCTCGGAGGTGGAGGCGCGCACGGTCGCCCGGCTGGTACTCCTGCCGGGGTAGCGCGCCGGTCGAAGAGTCTTCCGCGCGGTGCCGCCGGCTACGAAGACGTGCTCATCTCGCCCAGTGCCACGCTGCGCCTGAACGCCGCAACCACGGCCTTGGACATGATGGTCCGGAAGCTTCCCTTCTCGAGCTGATACAGCGCCTCGGCCGTGGTGCCTCCGGGCGAGGTCACGCGGTTGCGCAGCTCGGCGGGATGGACGGGCTGGTGCTCGGCGTAGATCGCCGCTCCGCGGATGGTCTGCACCACGAGTTCGCGCGCGTCCCTGCGCGAGAATCCGAGATGAACCGCTGCGTCGATCAGCGCCTCCATCATGAGAAACACGTAGGCCGGTCCGGTGCCGCTGATGGCCGTCGCGATGTCGAGGAACCGCTCGTCGTCGACGAACAACTGTCGCCCCAGCGACCCGACGATGGTTCCGGCCTGCGCCCTCTGCTCGGGCGAGACCTCCGGGGTCGCCGTCCACACGGTCATGCCCTCTCCGACCTGGGCCGGCGTGTTGGGCATGGTGCGCACGATGGCGCGGTGCTTCAGCAGCGAGGCGATGGTGCCGATGGAGGCGCCGGCCACGATCGAGAGCGTCAAGGCATCCTGCCGGATCCCGCTCTGAAGCTCCGAGAGCACGGCGGGCAGCACCTGAGGCTTGACGGCCAGGACGACGACATCCGCCTCCCGGGCCGCCTCGCGGTTGCAAAGGGTGGTCCGGACCCCGAACTGGTCCCGCACCAGCGCGAGCCGGTCCTCGTTTCGGTCGCTCGCGACCATGTGGGCCCGATCGATGTCGTCGCCCCCCGCGAGGCCGCCGATCATTGCCGCGCCCATGGCTCCGGCACCGATGAAGGCCACGCTCGGTTCGTTCGACCGTGTTGTGTCCATATCCGGTTCGGCCCGTCAGGACGCCATGAACGGATAACGGTACCGTGTCGGAGGGGCGAAGGTCTCCTTGACGCTGCGGGGCGAGACCCAACGCAGCAGGTTGAGCTTCGACCCGGCCTTGTCGTTGGTGCCGCTCGCCCGGCCGCCGCCGAAGGGCTGCTGGCCTACGACCGCCCCCGTGGGCTTGTCGTTCACGTAGAAGTTGCCCGCGGCGAAGCGGAGGGCGTTGAGGGCGTCCTCCACAGCCCGGCGGTCGCGCGCGAACACTGCCCCCGTGAGCCCGTAGGGAGAGGTTCCGTCGACCTGCTCGAGGGTCTCGCTCCACATGCGGTCGGGATAGACGAAGACGCTGAGCACCGGACCGAAGATCTCCTCGCACATGGTGCGGTAGTCGGGCCGGTGTGCGCGGATGACGGTCGGCCGGATGAAGTACCCCGTGCTGTCGTCCGCCTCCCCGCCGGCCAGAATCTCGGCCTCGTTCGAGTTCCTCGCGCCCTCGATGTATCCAGCGATCTTGTCGAAGGACTGCCGGTGGATCACGGCGCTCATGAAGTTTCCGAAGTCGGCGGGATCGCCCATGGTGATGCCCTCGGTCTCCTCCACGAGCTGGTCGCCGATCCGTTCCCAGAGACTTTCCGGGATGTAGGCGCGCGACAGGGCGCTGCACTTCTGGCCCTGGTACTCGAAGGCCCCGCGCAGCATCGCGGTCACGAGCGCCTCGGCATCGGCGGACGCGTGCGCGATCAGAAAGTCCTTGCCCCCGGTCTCGCCTACGATGCGCGGGTACGAACGGTAATGGGGCAGGTTGCCCGCGGCCGCCTGCCAGAGCGAGCGGAAGACATCCGTGGAGCCGGTGAAATGGATGCCCCCGAAGTTCTCGCTATCCATGACCCCCCGGGTCACCATCCGGGGATCGCCGGGCACGAAGTTGACGACCCCGGGGGGGAGGCCCGCCTCCTCGAAGACCCGCATCACGAAGTAGTTGGAGTAGACGGCGCTGTGCGAGGGCTTCCACACCACGGAATTGCCCATGAGAGCCGGCGAAGCCGTCAGATTGCCCCCGATCGCCGTGAAGTTGAAGGGCGACACCGCGTAGACGAAGCCGTCCAGGGGCCGGTAGTCGGCCCAGTTCCAGATGCCCCCGGGAGAGTGGGGCTGCTCGGAGTAGATCTGCTGGGCGAAATGGGCGTTGAAGCGGTAGAAGTCGATGGTCTCGCAGGCGGCGTCGATCTCCGCCTGGTGGCAGGTCTTGCTCTGGCCGAGCATGGTGGCCGCGTTGATCGTCGACCGCCACCGGTCGGCGAGAAGATCGGCCGCGGTCAGAAACACGGAGGCGCGCGCCTCCCAGGGCCAGGACGCCCAGTCACGGCGCGCCTCCATGGCCGCCTGCACGGCCGCCTCGACCTCGGCCGGACCCGCCAGGTGATAGCGCGCCACCACGTGGCCGTGGTCGTGCGGGAGGATGCAGGTGGCGAGATCGCCGGTCCGCACCTCCTCGCCGCCGATGATCAGAGGGATCTCGATCTCCTGGCCCGACATCTCGGCCAGCTTGCTCTTGAGAGCCGCGCGCGCGGGATCGCCTGGCGCGTAGTCGAAGACGGGTTCGTTGACGGGGGGAGGGACGCGGACGGTTCCGGCCATGGACATGACAGCCTCGGGTACGGTAGGGAGGATCTGGGCGGCGACGGGAAAACGGTGGTCGCCCGGCTCGGGTGCGGCTCTTCCAACAGCCCGGCGAATGGCACGGGCAAGCGACCGGCAGGGACAAATCTCGCGATTCGGCATCCCACCGCAAGGGTTTGCCCGGAGGTCCGCCGGACACTGCGCCGCACCCCGCCGAATGCTCGTCCGGGGTGCCCTCGCACGCCCCGCCACGGCGCGGAACGAGGGAGCCGCGAGTGGCGTACCCTGTCCTGCGAGACCATCTTGACCGCGCTCACCCACCGCGCAGAGCAAACGCGGCCACCACCCTCCGACAGGGGCAGAATCTGAAACCGGAGATCCAGCAGGCCAAAGGGGACTTCGCGGTCGTCATTCCCGCATTCAACGAGGCCCCGGTGGTTCCCGACCTGGTGCGCGAGCTGCGGGAGGCGTTCCACGAGTTTCATCTCGACGGCGAAGTCGTGCTCGTGGACGACGGGTCCACCGACGGCACGGCGGAGGTGGCCCGCCGCGAGGCGGCGGACTGGGACGGGTTTCGCGTCGTCAGCCATCGGCGCAACCGGGGCAAGACCGAAGCCATGGTCACCGGTGTCAACGCCACCGATCGCCGCTGCATCATCCTCTTCGACGCCGATCTGCAGCACTCCCCGCGCGACATCCCCCGGTTCCTGGAGAAGCTTGACGAAGGGTGGGACATCGTCTCCGGGCGGCGCATCGGCCACTACGACAAGGCGGCGGTGTCCGAGATCTACAACCGCATGTCGCGCCTGCTGTTCCGTGTGCCGGTCACCCACCTCAACTCCGCCATGAAGGGGTTTCGGCGGGAGATCCTGGACGGGCTCACGCTCAGGCACGACTGGCATCGTTTCTTCGTTGTGCTGGCGCACGGGCGCGGGGCCACGGTCACCGAAATCGACATCAAGCTCTACGACCGCAGGGCGGGCGAATCCAAGTACCGGGGCCTGTGGCGGGTGGTGATCGGCGTTACCGACCTGGCATCCGTCGCCTTTCTGGTGTTCTTTTCGCGCAAGCCGCTGCTGCTGTTCGGCGCTTCCGGACTGGCTCTGGCGGCTCTGGGCGGGCTCGTTGCGGCGGGTGCGCTCTATCTGCGCTACCTGCATCCGGCACTGGGATTCGAGCCCTACGTGCCCCCGTTCGGCTACCGTCTGCTGATCCAGTTGGTGGTCCTGCTGGAGACGCTCGGGTTCCTTCTCGCCGGATTCGGACTGGTCAGTGAGCAGATCGCCCACGTGCGGCACGAGATCGAGGCGCTGCGACGCCAGGTGGCTGGCGGGACACGCGATGATGCAGGGTCCGGGCCCACGGCCAACGGGGACGGTTGAGCAGTGTGCGCGGGCTGAAGAGAGGCGGAACGGTGGAACGAGATCGATGAGCGCGAAGCGGCGAGGCAGACGAAGGCAGGCGCGAAAGCCGCGCGCAGAGGTGGCCTCGGCACGCACGAGCGCCCCTTCGCGCGCGCCGATGGCCTCCGGCGGCGCTCCCGCCATTCCGGGATGGCTTCCCTGGACGCTCTTTCTCGGGCTCACCGTATTCCTGTTCCGCGCGTTCATCTTCAGCGACGCGATGCTCTACGGGAGCGACACGCTGGCCGCCGGCTACGTGGGCCGGTCCATCTACGCCGCGGCGCTGGCGGAGCTGGGGCGCGTCCCGGGCTGGGTCCCGCAGTTCCTCGGCGGGACGCCCTTTGTAGAAGCCCTCAGCGCGGGCGATTCCTTCTACCCGCCTTCTGTCCTGCTGCTCATCCTCGTGGAGCCCTATCGGGCGCTCGGGTGGAAGCTCGTCGTGCACGTCGCGGCGGCGGGCTTCTTCATGTTCATGTGGGTGCGCGCGCTGGGGGTCCCCCGGGCCGCGGCGCTGGTCGCGGGCACCGGTTACATGCTCGCCCCGGTTTTCGTCGGGCTCGTCTTTGCGGGTCACGACGGCAAGATGTTCGTCACCGCGCTGGCCCCGCTCCTGTTCTGGGCGACAGAGCGCCACTTCCTGCGTCCCGGCCTCAGGTCGTTCACGTGGCTGGCCCTGGTCATCGCGTTCGTGACCCTTACGCCGCATTTCCAGATGGCGTACTTCCTGTTCGGCGCCACCGGGATGTTCGCCATCTTCCGCAGCATTCAGATCCTGCGAGGGACCGGCCCGGAAGCCGTGTCGGCGGACCGCGACCATCCCCCGGATGCGACTGCCGCCGGCACGCGCCCCGGCTTGCGCTCGCGGGCGGCGTCACGGTTCGGTCTGTTTCTGGCGGCGTCGATCACCGGTGCACTCATCGCCGGCGGCCAGCTCCTGCCGGCCATCGACTACGTGACGGCCGATTCCCGGCGGACCGCGACCTCCGAAGCGCTCGAGGAGGAAGCCGCCCTTGAGTGGTCCAGTTCGTGGTCGCTGCACCCGGAGGAGGCCTTCTCCTTCGTCATCCCCGAATTCGCGGGAGCCAACATCGGCGGTACGGGAAGCTGGGCCGACAACACCTACTGGGGCCGCAATCCGTTCAAGCACAACCACGAATACACGGGCCTGGTATTGCTCCTGCTTGCCGCGATCTCGTTCCTGGGCGGACCCCTGCGGGGGCTGCGCTGGTTCTTCGCGGGGCTGGCCGGGACCGCCCTTCTCTTCGCTCTCGGTGCCCATACGCCCGTCTGGCGCATGGCCTATGAAGTCCTGCCTGGCATCAGCCTCTTCCGGGCGCCCTCTCAGGCGGCCTACCTCGTCGCATTCAGCGCGGCCACGCTGGCGGCCCTGGGGGTGGACCGCATCTTCGCCTGCGTGCGCGATCCCGAACTGGGACGGCGGGTCCAGAGGCTGCTTCTGGTCGCCACCGGCGTGCTGGGAGCCCTGGCGCTGGTCGCCGCCGCGGGCGCGCTGACGTCGCTTTGGACGTCGATCCTCTATCCCGGGATCACCGAGGCCCGGCGCCAGGTTCTGGCGGCTGCGCTGCCCTACATCGGAACCGGTGCCTGGATCGCCGTCTTCCTAGCCGGGGCCGTGGCGGCCGCGGTGTGGACGCTGCGAAGGGCGTACGCGGCGCCCGGGATCGTACTGGGCGCGCTCGTCGCCCTGGTCGCGCTGGACGCCTACCGCATAGACCGCGTGTTCATCCAGACCATCGACTTCGAGCGCTGGTCGGCCCCGGATGCCAACATCCAGGCAGTGCTCGACCGCGAGGCCGGCAGCTCCGAACCCTACCGCATGCTGTCCTTCCGAAACGCCGGCCAGGACCTCATGCCCGCGCTGCACGGCATCGAGCTCGCCGGAGGGCACCACCCCAACGATCTGGCCCGCTACCGCGATCTCATCGGCATGGTGGGCTCGGGACAGCCGATGAACCTCTACGGAAACGAGAACATCCGCAGGCTGCTCAACGTGCGCTACCTGCTCTGGCCCGATCTGCAGATGGGGAGTTCGCCGCAGGGGAATGTCTTCAGCCGGACGCAACTGCCCGACGGCCGCATCTACGAGACGGTTTTCGTGGAGGCCGGCCTTCCACGCGCGCGCCTCGTGGGAAGCGCCGTCGTCAGGTCCGACGACGAGGCGATGGCGTACATGCTCTCTCCCGCGTTCGATCCGGCGGCGGAGGTGGTGCTGCCGGAGCCACCGCCTGTCGACCTGCCGGGCGCGCCCGTCGGGGGCGAGGTCGACTGGCTGGAGCGCGGCCCCGACCGCTTGAGGCTCGCCGTTCGCTCCTCCGCTCCGGCGCTGCTCGCCATAGCGGACAACTGGTACCCCGCGTGGCACGCCCGCGTAAACGGCCGCGACACCCCGGTTCTGCGCGCCTACCACACTCTGCGCGCCGTTCCCGTGCCGGCGGGGGAATCCGAGGTCGAGTTGTGGTACCGGTCCGACGTGGTGCTGCGCAGCTCCTGGCTGGGCTTCATCATCCTGACCGGGCTGCTCGCGGCCAACGCGGTCCGCATCTGGTCGGCCCGCCGCGCAACCCGGAGTGCGAAGCCCTGAAGAAGTGGCTTTCGCTGGCGGCGCGCGTCCTCCTCACGGTCATTGTCACCTGGTTCATCTTCGATCGGGTGGGGCTGACCGTGGCCGAACTGCGGGAGTGGCCGGATGTGCTCGCCCGTCCGCGGCTGCTTCCGCTCGTCGGCGCGACGTTGCTCCTGCTGGCCGCCTACGCCCTGAGCGGCCTGATCTGGGGCGGGGTGGTGACAGGGCTGGGTGGGCCGCGGCTGTCTGCGGGCGACGCCGTGAGCATCTTCATGATCGCCAACATGGGCCGGTACGTGCCCGGAAAGGTCTGGTCGATCGCCGGGATGGCCGCCCTGGCGAGGGGGAAGGGGGTTCCCGTGGCGGTCTCGGCCACCTCCGCGGTGATCGTGCAGGGAACAGGGCTGCTGGCCGCCGGCGCAATCGGGCTGGGCGCATTCGTCGGAGGACCCGTGCCGCTGCCGCGCTGGGGACTGGCCGGCGCCGGGGTGGCGGCCAGCCTGCTGCTGATCGTGCTGGCCGTTCCTTCCCTGTTCCACGCGGCGGTCGCCCTGTGGTTTCGCATCGTCCGAACCGCCGCTCCCGCGAACCTGACCGCCGCTCTGGTGCTTCGCTGGCTTTTGCAGGTGGCGGTGGCCTGGGTGGCCATGGGCGCATCCTTCTGGATCCTGGCCGCGAGCCTGGGCATGGAACTGTCGCCCGTGCACGCCGGCTCGGCCTACGCAGCGGCGTACGTGGCGGGCTACCTGATGCTTTTCGCGCCGGCGGGAGTCGGCGTTCGCGAAGGATTCCTGGTCGCCATCCTCGCCCTTGGACTCGGGAGCGGACCGGCCACCGTGCTCGCGATCGCCGCCCGCCTATGGATGACCGCGGCAGAGGTGATTCCCGCCGCCATCCTGTGGGGGCTCCATCAGCGGTCGGTGACGCAACCGGAGCCGAAGCGAGGTTGACCACGACCTCGCGCGCTGCCTAAACTTCGGGCGATTTCGGAGTCCGTCCGCGTTTGGGATCGAGAGCGCGGGCGGGTGGGCGAGGAGAACGAGAATCATGCTGGCGACGGACAAGATCGAGGAGGTCCTCGAGACCGTGAGACCCGCGATCCGGCAGGATGGGGGCGACGTCGAGCTGATCGACTATGACGAGACGGAAGGGGTGGTCATGCTTCGCCTGATGGGCGCGTGCGAGACCTGCCCGATCTCCATGCTCACTCTCAGAGAAGGCATCGAACGGCGCCTGAAGGACCGGGTTCCGGGGGTTACCAGGGTAGCCGCCGTCTGATTCCACGGCCACTTCACCATCCCACCTGCACTTCGACCTGGGCGGGGTATGTCGCAGCAGACTCTCATCGAAGCGGTAACGAACGCCCTGTCCGCGGTGCGGCACCCCGCCAGCGGGCGTGACATCGTCTCCAGCGGACGCGTTCAGCAGCTCGAGGTCGATGAAGAAGGGAAGGTACGCTTCGCCTTCCAGCTCAAGCCGGACGACCCCGGATCGCTGGTGAAGTCCGCCCGGACCGCCGCCGGGGGCGTGCTCGGCGTCTCGGGGGTGCGGGTCAACGTCCAGCTCCCCAGGAGCGCGCCTGGCTCTTATAACCATCTTCCGCTGCCGCGGAGCGTA
>VXNP01000076.1 GCA_009840525.1 Gammaproteobacteria bacterium | reverse complement strand
ACACCACACGCCACACCCCCCCATTCCTCTCCTCCTCGTGGCCCCGTATATGTTTATACGCCACCGGTGGGCGGGGTGAGCCACGACTCACGGCAGGTTGAGGAAGGCGACCTGTTCGTCGCGTGGCGGGGAGCGGCACACGACGGTCACGACTTCGTCGGGGAGGCGGTCGGGCGGGGAGCGGTGGCGGCGCTGGTGGAGACGCCCCTGTCCGGCCTGCCTGTTCCGCAGGTGGTGGTGCGCGACGGCCGCCTGGCGGGCGCGCTTGCCGCCGACGAGTTCTTCGGCAATCCATGCCGCGACGTCTTCGTCTACGCGGTCACGGGTACCAACGGCAAGACCACGACCACGCTGCTGGCGCGCCACCTGCTGAGGGCCGGCGGGCCGTCCGCCGCGATCGGCACGCTGGGGCTCGTGGACGTCGACGGGGACGTGCGCCCGCGCACGGCGGGCCTGACTACGCCGGGGCCGGTGCAGCTCTCGGCGTGGATGCGGTCGCTCGCGGATTCGGGCGTTCGCCACGTGGGGCTGGAGGCGTCGTCCCACGCGCTCGACCAGCGTCGCCTCGACGGAGTGCAACTCGACGCCGTCGCGTACACCAACCTCTCCCGCGACCACCTCGACTACCACCACGACATGGATGACTACCGGGCCGCCAAGGCGCGCGCGGTCGGGCTGGTGGTTCCGGAGGGGACCGTCGTGGTGAACGCGGACGAGCCCGCCTGGGTTCGCCTGGACAGCGGATCGCGACGCCGTCTCTCCTACGGCGTGGACTCGGATGCCGCACTGACCGCCACCTCTCTCGAACTCGGGCCTGCGGGGACCCGCTTCGAACTGTCGTATGAGGGAAGCGCCGTGCCCGTGTCTATGCCCCTGCTGGGGCGCTTCAACGTGGAGAACGCCCTGGCGGCGGCGGGCATCGCGCTTGCCGCCGGGCGCCGCGTGGACGAGGTCGTGGACGGACTCGGGAGCGCGCCCGCCGTGCCGGGACGCATGGAACTGGTCGCCAGCCGCCCGTGCCCGGTCGTCATCGACTACGCGCACACCCCGGACGCGCTGGTGTGCCTCCTCGACACCCTGCGGCACCTCACCGACGGCCGGCTGATCGTCCTCTTCGGGGCGGGGGGGAATCGCGATGCCGCCAAGCGCCCCCTCATGGGCAGAGCGGTGGCGGAGCGGGCCGATGTGGCCATCGTCACCTCGGACAACCCGCGCACCGAGGATCCCGAAGCGATCATCGATGAGGTGGTCGCGGGGATGGCGGGGGCCGAGCACGAGCGCATCTCCGACCGCCGCGCAGCAATCGGACGGGCGCTCGACCTGGCCGCGCCCGGCGATCTGGTGGTCCTCGCGGGAAAAGGGCACGAGACCCGCCAGGTCATCGGCAGCGAGACGCTGCCCTTCGACGAGCGCGAGATCGTGCTCGCTCACCTCGCCGGCGGAGAGGAGGGCGCATGACCGCGTTTCGCTGGACGCACCCGCGCGTGCAGGCGGCGCTTTCCCTGCGGGATGCCCCCGCGTTTGCCGGCACCGGGTTCGCGGGCGTTTCCACCGACACGCGCACCCTGGCCGGGGGTGAACTCTTCGTGGCCATTGCGGGGGAGAACTTCGACGGACACGACTTCGTGACCGACGCGGTTGCCTCGGGAGCGGCGGGGGTGGTGGTCTCGCGGGCGGTCACCATCGAGGCCTCCGTGCCGGCGTATCGCGTGCCCGACACCCTGGCCGCGCTCGGATACCTGGCCCGCTATCGACGCCGCCGCCACGCAGCCCAGGTGGTGGCCATCACCGGATCCTCGGGCAAGACGACGACCAAGGAGTTCCTGCGGGGAGCCCTGCAGCGCAGCTACCGGGTGCACGCCAATCCCGGCAACCTCAACAACCGCATCGGACTGCCTCTGACGATCCTGGGGGCCCCGGACGCGGCCGAGGTGCTGGTGCTGGAGATGGGCACCAACGAGCCGGGCGAAATCGCCGCCCTGACCTCGGTCGCGGAACCCGACATCGCGGCGGTCACCACCGTCTCGGACGCGCATCTTGAAAAGCTGGGCTCGCTGGAGGGGGTGTTTCAGGAGAAGCTGGCGCTGGTCGCCGGGTTGAACGGACGCGGCGCGGTGGTGGTAGGCGACCAGCCGCCGGCTCTCCCGGAACGGGCTCGCGCGCTTCACCCCAACGTACGGGTCGCCGGCTGGTCCGACGCCGCCGACGCCAACCTGCGGCCCCAGAATCCGCACCCGGATTCCCATGGGCGCTACTTCTTCGACTGGCGCAACCAGCGCGTCCACCTCCAGGTGCCCGGACGGCACGCGGTCTACGACGCCCTCATCGCGCTTGCCATCTCCGACCTCCTGCAGACGCCTCATGGGCCGGCGGTGCGCGGGCTCGAGCAGTACAGGCCGCAGGGCATGCGGGGCGAGCAGCTGCATGCGGGAGACCTCACCCTTCTGCTCGATTGCTACAACGCGAACCCGCAGAGCGTCCGCGCCGCCCTCGACCTGCTCGGGCTGATTCCGTCCGCGGGCCGCCGAGTGGCGGTGCTGGGGAGCATGCTCGAGCTGGGCGACCGGAGCGCGGCGCTGCACGACGAACTGCTGAGCGAAGCCCTGTCCCGGGCGGTTGACGTCGTGCTGGCGCTGGGCGAATTCGCCGCGGCGGCCGAACGCCTGCGCAAGACGGGGCGGCAGGGCAGTGAACCGGCGCTGCTCGCCAGCGCGGACGCGGCGGAGGGATACGCGCTGCTCCGCGGATTCCTTGAGGGCGACGAACTGATCCTGCTCAAGGGATCCCGCGGCGTTGCGCTGGAGCGTCTGGTCCCGCTCATCGAAGCCGACTTCGGGCCAGCGGTCCGGAACGGGGCCAGGTGAACCATGCTGTATCATCTCCTGCCCCGGTTCACCGACGTGCATATCGTCTTCAATCTGTTTACGTACATCACCTTCCGCACCGCCGGGGCGGTGGTGACGGCGCTCGTGCTCAGCTTCCTGCTGGGGCCGGGCATGATCCGCTGGCTGACCCGGCTGCGCTTTGGCCAGGTCGTCCGCGAAACCGGTCCGGAGACGCATCTGAAGAAGGCCGGCACGCCGACCATGGGCGGGACGCTGATCATCGCCGCCGCGACCGTTTCCACGCTGCTGTGGGCCGAACTCGACAACGTCGCGATCCTGGTCGTCCTCGCGACCTTCCTCTGGACCGGCGCCATCGGGTTCCTCGACGACTATTTGAAGGTCGTGAAGAAGACGAGCGCGGGGCTGGCGGGGCGCTACAAGATGATCGGGCAATGGGCGCTTGGGCTGGCCCTGGGGCTGTTTCTGCTGTTCTACCCGGTGTGGCCCGTCCCGGCGACCTGGACGGGTGTCCCGTTCTTCGCGGAGATGGTGGCGGTCTTCTTCCCGCCGGTTTACGTGCTGTTCGTGGCCACGGTGGTCTCCGGGACCTCGAATGCGGTCAACCTGACGGACGGGCTCGACGGTCTGGCCGCGGGGCTGTGCGGAATCGCGGCCGCAACCTTCGGCATCTTCGCCTACCTCATCGGGCGCGTCGACACCTCCGCCTACCTGGGCGTCCTCTACCTGCCCGGGGTGGGGGAGCTGACGGTGTTCGCCGGCGCCCTGGCCGGAGCGGCGATTGGATTCCTCTGGTTTAACGCGCATCCCGCGCAGGTGATCATGGGAGATACGGGTTCCCTGTCGCTGGGAGGTGCCATCGGCGTCATGGCCATCCTCCTCAAATCCGAGTTCCTGCTGGTCATCGTAGGAGGGGTTTTCGTGGCGGAGGCGCTCTCGGTCATCGCCCAGGTGGGGTATTTCAAGTTCACGGCGCGGCGTTACGGCGAGGGGCGGAGGATCTTTCTGATGGCCCCCATTCACCACCACTTCGAAAAGCTCGGATGGCCGGAAAGCAAGGTCGTCACGCGCTTCTGGATCGTCGGCGTGCTCTGCGCGATGGTCGCCCTGAGCACCCTCAAGATTCGATAGATGGCGATGAGTTTCAGGCAGACTACGCGTTTTACGCATTCCGGCACGGCGGAATCTCATGGCGGCACTGAGCGGACAGCGCATCGCGATCGTCGGGCTCGGGGCGAGCGGCCGGGCCGCCGCCCGGCTGGCGCTCCGGCACGGCGGGGAGGTGCGCGTGTCGGACGACGGCGACACCCCCGCGTTGCGCGCATACGCGAGGGAACTGGAGTCCATGGGCGCGCGCGTGCGGCTTGGCGGCCACGATCCGGCCCGCATCGCGGCAAGCCGCCTGGTCGTGGCCAGCCCGGGCATCCCGCCCGGAGCGCCGGTGCTGTCCTCGCTCGCGGCGGCGGGCCAGCGCTGGGTTTCCGAGCCGGAGTTCGCGTTTCGGTTCTTCCGCAGCCCGTTCATCGCCGTGACCGGCACCAACGGCAAGACCACCACCTCCGCGCTGGCGGCCCGCATGCTTGAGGCGGCGGGGGTGTCGGTCGGCCTGGGCGGCAATATCGGGGGCGGCCTGGGTCCGCCCGCCTCGGAGCTGGCGCTGCGCGCCCCGGCTCCGGAATGGCTGGTGGTCGAAATGAGCTCGTACCAACTGGGGGCCATCTCCCGTTTTCGCCCGGACATCGGGGTGGTCACCAACCTGGCGCCCGACCACCTCGACCGCTATCCGAGCCGGGCCGCCTACTACGCCGACAAGGCCCGGCTGTTCGCCAACGCGCGCGCGGACAGCCGCTGGGTGCTCGGGAGCGCCGTGCCGGCCGCTCTGCCCCTGGACGACGAGGTGCCCGGTGCGCGCTTCCTCTTCGACGCGGAGGAGTCCGCCGGGCAGCGGTCGGGCGGCCGGGACGGCGAGCTGGCCGCGTACGCGCGCGACGGATGGCTGATGTTCGCGTCGGAGGGCGGAGAGGAGCGGGTGATGCCGGTCGCGGGTGTGGCTCTGACCGGCCGGGCGGGGCTCGCCAACACCATGGCGGCCGGGCTGGCGGCCCGCCTGGCGGGCGCCGGGACGGAAGCGATCGCCCGGGCGGCCCGGGACTTCCGCCCGCTGCCCCACCGGCTGGAGCGGGTGGTCGAGCGCGACGGCGTCCTCTGGGTGAACGACTCGAAGGCGACCAACGTGGCCGCGGCCGCAGGCGCGGTCCGGAGCTTCGACCGGCCCATCGTGCTGCTGGCCGGCGGCCAGGACAAGGGAGAGGATCTCGCACCGTTCGCCGACGCCATGCGCGGCCGGGTCCGCCGCGTGATCGTGTACGGTGATGCCCGCTTTCGCCTCGAGGAGGCGCTGGCGGGAGCCGCGTCCCTGGTTCGGGTGGACGCCGGCTTCGACGCGGCGGTGCGTGCGGCCGAGCGATGGGCCCGGCCCGGCGATATCCTGCTCCTCTCCCCCGCCTGCGCGAGCTTTGACCAGTTTGCCGACTACGAAGCGCGGGGCCACCGGTTCGCCGCGCTCGCGCGAGGGGAGGCATGAGTGTCCGCCACGGCCGCCCCCGCCTACCCCGCGCCCGGCGTGCACGACGCCCGGCCGCTCGCGGCCGCGCGTTTCGGCGGCGGGTGGGAAGGCGCGGCCGTCATGACGCTGACGCTGCTCCTGCTCTCGTTCGGGCTGGTGACCCTCTACAGCGCAAGCTCCTTCCTGGCGCAGCGGCAGGGGCTGCCGGACTACCATTTCGTCGTCCGCCAGGCCGTGGGCGCCGGTGTGGGGCTGGTGTTCCTGCTGATCTTCTCACGGATTCCCTACACCAGGTGGCGGTCGCTGGCCTGGCCCATGATGCTGGCGGCGTGGTTGCTGCTCGTCTTCATCATCCTCCCGGGCACCGAGTCGTTCGCCCCGGAGCGGAACGGGGCGCGCCGCTGGCTGCAGGTGGGCCCGGCGGGATTCCAGCCGTCGGAGGCGGCCAAGCTGGCTGTCCTGGTGTGGACGGCCGTCCTCGCGGTGAAGAAACAGGATCGATTCCGGAGCCTCACGCGCGGCCTCGGCCCCTTCCTGCTGATCTGGGGCGCCATGCTGGTGCCCGTCCTGCTCGAGCCGGACTTCTCCACGGCGGCACTGATCGCGATGCTCGGCTGCATCATCGTGTTCGCGGCAGGCGCGCGGGTGGGGCATTTCGTCTTCCTTGGACTGCTCGCCACGCCGGCGATCCTGTACCAGTTCGCAACCGATTTCCGTTTCAGGCGCCTCATCGTTTTCCTGAACCCGGGATCCCACACAACCGGGGCCGGATATCAGGTGGATCAGTCGCTGATCGCGATCGGCTCCGGCGGGATCGGCGGGGTAGGGTTCGGGGAGGGACAGCAGAAGTTCGGATTCCTTCCCGAGGCGCACAACGACTTCATCTTCGCCCTGATCGGGGAGGAATGGGGGCTCATCGGGGTGGCTGTGCTGGTCTGCGCCTACATCGCCCTGATCGTGATCGGCTTCCGCATCGCCCGCCGCGCGGCCGATCTGCTGGGAGAGCTGCTGGCGGTGGGCTGCACCAGCCTCATCGCCCTGCACGCGTTTCTCCACATGGGCGTCAATCTGAGTCTGCTGCCGGCAACCGGGCTCCCACTGCCCCTGATCTCGGATGGGCGCTCCAACCTGGTGATCACCCTGGCCGCGATCGGCATCCTGCTTTCCGTGGCGCGAGGCATCCCTCCGGGTCCGAGGCCGGCTCATGACTAGACGGGAGCCGGGCGTGGTCATCTTCTCCGGTGGCGGCACCGGGGGGCATTTCTACCCCGCGCTCGCGCTCGCCCGTGCGCTCGCGGCGCTGAGACCCGACATCCGTCCGTTCTTCGTAGGCTCGCGCCGTGGCGTGGAGGCGCGCGTGCTCCCCGACTGTGGCCTCGACTATGCGCTGGTGGAGGTGGAGGGACTGGACCGCCGGCACCTCTGGAACAATGCCCTGGTGATGCAGTCGCTCCTCGGGAGCGTCCTCGACGTCTTCGACACCTTCCGGCGGCTGCGGCCCGAGCTGGTGGTGGTCACCGGGGGATACGCTTGCGCGCCGTCGGGGCTGGTGGCCGCCTGCATGGGCATTCCGCTGGCGCTTCAGGAGCAGAACAGCCTGCCGGGCGTCACCACCCGGCTGCTCAGCCGCCACGCGGCTCAGATCCATCTCGCGTGGCCGGAGGCGAAGCAGGCGATTCCGCCCCGGGCGCGCAACCGGGTGGTGGTGAGCGGGAATCCGGTGCGCCCCCCTGAAGGAATCGGGCGCGGTGAAGCGCGCCGTCGCTTCGGGTTGGGGGCGCAGGGGCGGGTCGCCCTCGTGGTGGGAGGCAGCCAGGGGTCGGCGGTGCTGAACCGGCGTATCCTCGCAGCCGTCCTTGGCGCGCCCGAGCGCCCGGAGGGCTTTCAGCTTCTCTGGGCCAGCGGCCCGGCGCACTTCTCCGGGATGTCGCGGGAACTCACGCGGGCCGGGTCCCCGGACTGGGTCCGGCTGGTGCCGTACATCGACGACATGCCGGCGGCGCTCGCCGCGGCGGACCTGGCGGTGAGCCGGGCGGGGGCGATGGCGACCTCAGAGTTCCTCGTGCACGGTCTGCCGGCGATCCTGCTTCCGCTTCCGACCGCGGCCGAGGATCACCAGACCCGCAACGCCCGGGCGCTCGCGGAAGCGGGCGTGGCGCTGCACCTGCCCGAGGCCGAAACGGACGCGGGCGCCCTCTGGGCGGCCATGACGGACCTCGCGCGCGACGACCGCCGCATGGCGTCGATGGCCCGGGCTGCCCGCGAGCGCGGCCAGCCGGACGCGGCCGCCGACATCGTCGCGGCGCTCACCGCGCTGCTCCCGCGCGGGCCGCGGTCGGTGACCGTTTCGGGGGAGGCCGCGTGAGCGCCCGCGGCCTGCGCGACCGCGCACGTGAGGGCACGGTGCACTTCATGGGCATCGGCGGCGCGGGCATGTGCGCGCTTGCCGAGCTCTTCCACCGTTCCGGCTACCGGGTGACCGGCTGCGACCTGCGGCGCGACCTGAGTGCGCGATCGCTCGAGGCCCTGGGCATTCCCGTCGCCGCCGGCCACTCCCCCGATCACCTGGAAGGCGTCTCGGCAGTCGTGGTCTCCTCCGCCATCAGCCCGTCCAACCCGGAGGTGCGCGCGGCGCACGAACGGGGCATCCCGGTGGTCAAGCGCGCGGAAGCCCTTGGGCAGTGGGTCAACCCGGGAACGGTCGTGGCGGTGGCCGGGACGCACGGCAAGACCACCACCACCGCGCTCGCCACCGAGATCCTGGCGGCGGCCGGCCGGGACCCCACCGGGGTCGTCGGGGGGAGGGTTGCGGGGTGGAAGGGCAACCTGCGCTACGGACGCGGCGACCTGTACGTGGTCGAAGCCGACGAGTACGACCGCTCCTTCCACCACATCACGCCCCGCACGGCCCTGGTCACCAACCTGGAGGCCGACCACCTCGACACCTACGGGAACCTCGCAGGTCTGCGCGACGCGTTCCGCACCTTCGTGGACGCGGTGCCGTCGGACGGCACGGTGTGCGTCTGCGCGGACGATCCGGGAGCTTCGAAACTGCTTGCGGGCATCGGCGCGCGCACCTGCACCTATGGCTTCCGCGCGGGCGCACAGCTGCAGGCGACGCGGGTGCGCACCGGTCCCGGCGGAGCCCGGGCGCGCATCTTCGAGGATGGACGGGACCGGGGCGAGCTGTCGATCCGCCTCCCGGGCGCGCACAACCTGCTCAACGCCCTGGGCGCGGCCGCCGCCGCGCGCCGCATGGGCGTCGCGTGGAGCGACATCCGCCGGTCGCTGGCGGGGTTCCGCGGGGTGCGCCGCCGCTTCGAGCGGCTCGGCCGCGAGCGCGGGGTGACCGTGGTGGACGACTACGCACACCATCCCACCGAGATCGCAGCGGCGATTGCGGCAGCGCGCGGCAGCTTCCCCGGAGCACGTCTGGTGGCCGTCTTCCAGCCTCACCTGTTCTCGCGGACGCGAGATTTCGCCAGCCAACTCGGTGCGGCCCTTGCGGCGGGGGACCGGATCTGGGTCTCGGACATCTACCCCGCGCGCGAAGCGCCCATCCCCGGCATCACCGGGGAACTCGTGTGCGACGCGGTGACCGCGGCGCAGGGAGGGGATGGGCGCTACCACCCGGACCTGACCACGCTTCCCGCCGCTTTGGCCGACACCCTTCGCGCCGGGGACGTATGCCTCACCCTTGGCGCCGGCTCGATCGAGTCGACCGGTCCCGCGCTCCTTCGCCGCCTGGGAGGGCACGATGCGTAAGCTGCTCGCGTTTACGGTTCCCGTAATGCTCGCGGCCGCCACGCTGGCCGCCCTGGGCGACCGTCCCGACATTCTCGCGCACTTCGCGAGGTTCCACGTCTCCGCGGTGGAAGTGCGGGGTGCCCGCTATCTCGACGCCGAGGAGATCCGCCAGTGGATTCCGGTCTACGAGGATGAGCGCGGGGGAGCGCGGTCTCTGGAGGGACGCCTGCGCACGCACCGGTTGATCGAGGAGGCCACGGTCAGGTCCCTGCCCGGCGACACCGCGGAGATCGTCATCCGGGAGCGGCGGCCGGTGGCCCTGGTGGCGACCCCGGCCCTGAATCCCGTCGATCCCGCCGGGGAGTACCTGCCCATCGATCCCGCTCTGCATCGACTCGACCTGCCCATCCTTCGTCCCATGGAGCTCCGGAGCGGCACGCTGACGGTCACCGAACACCAGCAGATCCAGGCCATGGCCGCGGAGTTGCATCGCCTGGGCGAGCTCCATCCCGACTTCGCGCGTTCCGTCTCGGAAATCGCCTGGACCCCGCAAGGCACTCTGACGGCCCGCTTCTCGGAGACCGAGGCGGCGCTCCATTTCGAACCTCCGCTGAGCGTGCGGCGACTGCGCGAGGGGCTTGCGGCTCTGGCCGACGCCGTCCCGCGAGCCCCGGAACGAACAGTGACCGTGGCCGACCTCCGCTTCAGCGATCAGGTGGTCGTGAGACACGCGTCAACGGGCGAGCCGGGCAACGCGAGGAGATGAAGATGGCTTCTCATCTCGTTGCGGGGCTGGATATCGGCGCGACGCGCACCACCACCGTCATCGCGGAGGTGAGGGGCCAGTATCCGGCCCACTGGATCGAGGTCCTGGGTCTCGGGCAGGTGCATACCAACGGCGTGCACCGGGACGTCGTGCAGGATGTCGAGGAGATGACCGAGCGGGTCGCCAAGGCGATGCGCGAAGCCGAGCTCATGGCGGGCTGCACCGTTTCCAACATCTATGTCGGCATCAGCGGCGACCAGGTGCAGACCTTCCCCTCGCACGGCGTCGTCGCCATCTCCTCCAGGGAGGTGTCCGCCGACGACATGGCGCGCCTGCACGTGGTGGCGCGTGCTGTTGCGCTGCCCCACGACCGCGAGCTGCTGCACACGGTCCCGCAGAACTACACGGTCGACAACAACTCCGGGATCCTGCACCCGGTCGGTATGCCGGGCACGCGCCTGGAGTCGGAGGTCTACCTGGTTACGGGAGCCTCGGCGATCGCGAACAACATCCGCAGCGCCGTCTCCCGGGCGGGCTACCGGGTGGAAAAGCTCATTCTGGAGCCCCTGGCCGCCGCCCGCGCCGTGCTGAGGGAGGACGAGAGGGAGATCGGGGTCGCGGTGCTGGATCTGGGCGGGGCCACCAGCCAGATGGCGATTTTCGTCGACGGAAGGCCGTACTACACGGACATGTTGCCGACCGGGGGCGTCGCACTGACCTGGGATCTGGTCCAGCATCTTCACATACAGCACGAAGAGGCCCGCCGGGTGCTGGAGAACCACGGCTGCGCCGTGGCCGAACTCGTGGGGTCCAGGGAAATGATCGAAATCCCCGGGCCCACGCCTTCGAGGCCTCGTCGCATCGGCCGGGCCACGGTCGCGGACGCCCTTGAGAACCGGCTGACGGCGATCGTCGCCTGGTGTCAGCGGGAGCTGAATGCGCGAGAACTGATCGCCCCGCTGGGGACGGGAGTCGTTCTCACCGGCGGGGTAGCCGCTCTCGACGGCATCGGCGAGTTGGTGCAAAGGATGCTGGGGACGCCGGTTCGCATCGGCACCCCCGGTGCAGGCGTGAGCGGGTTGGCCGACTCGATGAACCGCTCTCGGCTCTCCACGGTCGTCGGCGTGGCGCAATACGGAGCCGACCGCTTTGCCAAGACGGGGCAGGGGGCGCTTGCCCACACCCCTGGAATGGTCGGAAGGGTTGGTGCCTGGCTCAAGGAGTTTTTCTGAGCACACAGCGGGACCGGGTGGCGGACGTTTCGTCCCGCGCCCGGCGCAAGCACGGGAATGGGAAGACATCCCTCCAGCAAGGAAGGAGACAATGACGATCATCGACTACGACGAGAAGAAAACAGGCCCGACGTTCGTCTTCGACGAAAGCGAGACCCCCAGCGCCTGCATGAAGGTGGTGGGTTGCGGTGGCGCCGGCGGCAACGCGGTCAACCGGATGGTCGATGAGAACCTCCTGGGCGTGGAGCTCATCGCCGCGAACACGGATGCCCAGGCGCTGCGTCAGTCGAGGGCGTCGATCTGCATCCAGATCGGGAAGAAGCTGACGCGCGGCCTCGGCGCGGGGGCCCGTCCCGAGATCGGGCGCCAGGCCATCCACGAGAACGCCGAGGAGGTGAACCGGGCGATTCAAGGGGCCGACCTGGTCTTCATCACCGCCGGCATGGGCGGCGGGACGGGGACCGGAGCCGCTCCCATCATCGGCCGCTTCGCCAAGGAAATGGGTGCGCTCACCATCGGCATCGTCACCCGGCCCTTCTCGTTCGAGGGCAGGAAACGCCTCCGGCAGGCCGAGCAGGGCCTCGAGGAGCTGCGCAAGGCGGTGGACACGGTGATCGTCGTTCCCAATGACCGCATCATGACCGTGGTCGGCAAGGGAACCAGCTTCCAGGACGCCCTGAAGAAGGCCGACGAGATTCTCCTCCACGCCACCCAGGGCATCAGCGATCTCATCCGGGTCGCCGGCGAGGTCAACGTCGACTTCGCCGATGTGCGCACGGTGATGGCCTGCGGCGGCGGAGCGCTCATGGGGTCCGGTTTCGGGGACGGAGAACACAGGGCCGAGGAAGCGGCCCGCAAGGCCATCTCCTCTCCGCTTCTGGGCGACGTGTCCCTCAAGGGCGCCCGCGGGGTTCTGATCAACATCACGGGCGGAATGGATCTCGCCATTGACGACGTGACCAGGATCTCTAGTATCATTCAGGAAGAGGCCGGCAACGACGCCGAGATCATCTTCGGCGCGGTCCACGATCCCAAGCTGCAGCAGAGCGTCAGAGTCACGGTCATAGCCACGGGGTTCGGCAACGGATCCGAAAAACCCGGTGCCCTGCGGTCGGAGATGGCGAGCAACGGTGCCCCCTCCGGATTGGACCGGAGACCGACGCCGATCCCGTCCCCGCGGCCAGCGCGGGCGGCCGCACGGCAGGCGGCGGCAGTCACAGGCAGAAGTTCGGCGAGCATGAACAAGACTCCCAGTACCCCCACGCCGGTGCAGCCCCGGAAGCGCCAGCGCGTCATCGTTCGCGGCCCGGTCGATATCCTTGACCTGCCGACCTTCGTGACGCTTGCCCGGTGACGTTTGTGGGAGGAGCGGATCGGGGCAGGTCCAGGCAGGCGCCGGACGGGCATGGCGACGGGCGTGGTGGAGGCAGGAGCGGGATGCTGCGCGTGGCGGGGGACCCGAGAGTCGCGGTGGCGGCGGCCATCGTGGCGGGGGTCGTGGGGTTGGGGGCGACTGCATGGTTGGCCTCCGGCAGGTCCGTGACCTACGATGCCGGTACGCTGGCCTCCGTCGCGGCCGCGCCCCCTCAAGTGGCGGAGCAGGTCAGTCTGCGGCGCGGCCAGACGCTGGGTTCGCTCTTCCTCGCCGCCTCCCTCTCGACCAATGACCGGGTCGACCTGCTGGCGGCCTTCGGGAAGCGAGCCAATCCTCGCCGCCTCGTTGCGGGCACACCGGTAACCTACTGGAGAGACCGCCGCGACGGTGTGTTGACGGCAGTGGAGGTGGGGCTCAGCCCGGACTCGATCATGTACCTGGACCGGGCTGCGGAAGGCTGGACCTCGCGCATGATGCGAACCCCGGTCGTGACCGACACGGTCTTCTTCGAGGGGAGCATCCGCTCGAGTCTCTGGATGGCGGTGATGGGAAGCCCGTCGCTGCAGTTCATGCCCTCCGGCGACCGGGCCAAACTCCTGGACGGTCTCGACCGGATCTTCCAGTGGGAGGTGGACTTCCACCGGCAGGTTCAGCCGGGCGATTCCTACCGCGTCGTCCTGGAGCGCGCCGTCCGCCCGGACGGATCCATGAGAGGCAACGGACGCATCGTGGCTGCGGAGTTCGTTAACCGGGAAACCGCTTTTCGGGCATTCTGGTTCGATGCCTCGGGGGATGGCGAGGGGGCCTACTACGATCCCGAGGGGAGGTCGGTGCAGCGGCAGTTTCTTCTCAAGCCGCTGGAGTACCGCCGCATCTCTTCGCGCGTGCAGAGCGCCCGCTTCCACCCCGTGCTGCGGACCTGGCGGGCCCACAACGGTGTCGACTACGCCGCCGACGTCGGCGTTCCGGTCATGGCGACCGCCGGCGGGGTGGTGACTCACCGGGGCTGGCGCGGCAGCTACGGCAACCTGGTGGAGATCCGGCACACCAACGGCTTCGTGACGCGCTACGCGCACCTGAGCGGCTTCGGCCCCGGCGTGGGCGCGGGAGCGCGGGTGAGGCAGGGCCAGACGATCGGGTACGTAGGCATGACGGGGCTCGCAACCGGACCGCATCTCCACTACGAGCTGCGCCGGAACGGCCGGGTCGAGGATCCCCTGGACATCCGCACCCCTCCGGGCGATCCCATTCCGGACGCGATGTGGCTCCTGTGGGAGGAGCAGCTTGCCGAGGGCAGCGCGCTGCTCGCCAGCCCGGCGTTCCTGCCGGGCAGGGCCTTGCCTGGCGCTTCCGTAGTCGCGGAAGAAACCGAGGGCGGGGCAGAGCCCCAGGACGACCAGTGACCCAATCCGGCGCCTGCGCCGGGTCGGAAGAGTGAGCCTGCTTTCCTGGATCGTCCTGCCCCTCCTGCTGGTGGGGGCGTGCGGCTTCTCGCTCTGGGTCTACCATCGCCGGGAACTGCCGGTGGCGGGCCGGCGGTGGCTGGCCCTTGCAAGAGCGCTGGCGATCTGCCTCGTGGCGCTGCTCATCTGGAATCCCCGCCTGCCCGCCGGCGCGGGTGACGGCGTCGGCCAGGGCGCCCTGGTGCTGCTGGACGGCTCCCTGAGCATGGCCGCAGGTTCTCCCGGCGGGGAGACGGCGTGGACGGACGCGGTCGAGGAAGCGCGGCGCCTCGCGAGCGGCGGAGGCCGGATCCTGGTCTTCGGGGATGCCGTGGCGGCGAGCACGGCTGACCAGCTGGACGCGCGCGCGCCCACGGCCACCTCCTCCCGCCTCCTCCCGGCGCTGCGCGCGGCGGCCGAGTCGGGCGCGCGCGCGGTCACGGTAGTGAGCGACGGACGCCTGACCGATGCCGACTTCGGCAGCCTTCCGGTGGTGCCCGGGCTGCAGGCCCGCCTCGAGGTGGTGGGCGCAACCATGGCGAATGCGGGGGTGGCCGACTTCGCCCCACCCGCGCGTGTCGAACGGGGGACACCCTTCGTCGCCGAGGTCACCGTGTTCGGCGAGGCCGCCCCGGGTGCCGCCGCCCGCATCGAGGTGCTGGAGGAGGACCGCCTGGTGGCCTCGATTCCGGTGGAGATCCCCCCGCCCGGCCAGGTCGCGCGCACGCCCGTGGACCTCCC
>VXNP01000092.1 GCA_009840525.1 Gammaproteobacteria bacterium | reverse complement strand
CCCCCACCACCGCCGAGGCGCTCGCGGCCGCCCTTGCCCTCGACCGCACCCGGCCCCTCATCGTCGCCGGCTCGACCGGGCCGGGCGAAGAGAAGGAGCTGATCGCCACGCGTCCTCCCGGCGCCCAACTGCTCCTGGTGCCCCGCAAACCGGAGCGGTTCGACGCCGTCGCCGCGCTCCACCCCTCCATCCGCCGCCGGAGCCGCGCCCGGAGCGCCCCCACCGACCTCTTCCTCCTCGACACCATGGGCGAGCTGGAGCTTGCGTACGCGCTGGCGGATGTCGCCATCGTGGGCCGGAGCTTCGCACCCATGGGCGGATCGGATCCCATCCCCGCCGTCGCCGCCGGGTGCGCGACCATCATCGGCCCGCACCACGAGAACTTCGCCGACGTGGTTTCGGCACTGGCCGCGGGCGGCGGCATTACCGTAACAGACAGCCCCATGGCCGCCGCGGCCCGCCTCCTGGATGATCCGGACGCCCGCCGCCGCATGGCCCGCAACGGCCGGCGCGTCATCGAGGAACACCGCGGCGCCTCGGCGCGCACTGTCGACCTGGTGTCAGGGCTACTGCGCGCCTCAGGCGATCAGGAGCCCACGCTCGAATGGTTGGAGGAGTTCCCATGAGCGAGTCTTGGAGAGGGACAGGTCATACAAATCAACTCCCGTCTTGATGGTGTCGAGGGTGGCATCCGGGACGTGAAGGACGACATCGCCAGCATCAAGAAGGACATCGAGAGCGGCGAAGACTGGAAGGAGGACGGGGAATGAGCGAGAAGCGGGTGAAGCCGTCCTCCGGCCTCAGCTCCCCCTCCACACAACGCCCACCTTCAGACCCGTCTCCCCCGCATCCAGGACGGTCGGGACCGTAACGCCCACCTCCGTGAACTGCGCGGTCCACTGCTCGTCGCAGTAGGGCGTGTGGCTGGCTTCGACGCGCAGCGCGAGCCCCTCCCCCAACCCCTTCTCCAAGCCGAGGCCGAAGGTGAAGGCCTGGTGGTTCAGGTCGCGCGTATCGGTTCCCGAAACGAAATCCGAGGGCCCGCACCCCTCCGGCAACATGCAGCCGTCAAAGCGATTCGTCAGCTCGACCTGCGCGAGGCGGATGCCCCCAAGCAGAAACAGCGTCGCATCCATCGACGCCAATGCGCCCGGACTGCCGCCGATCTCCATGGTCAGGCCGAAGCTTCTCTTCCTCTCGAACGTCCACTGATCCGGCCAGCTCTCGCCGAGCTGATTGCGTCCCGGCGAATCCCCGACCCCGGCCAACTGCCCGTCCACGGCGGCGAAATGGAGCGCGGCGTCCACACGCGCGCCCATGTGGAACCCGCTCCCGCCCAGCGGCGCCCGATAGCCGAGAAATGCACCCACCCCGCTCCCCCACGTATCGGCGGAACCCTCGTCCATCACCAGCGTCCCGCGCCGCGGTGGGGGAACCAGGGTATTGGCCGCGGTATTGTCGACCGTCTTCGCAAGAGTGGCCTTGACGCGCTCCATCGGGACGAGGACGCCCGCACGGAAACCTCCGCTCTGAGCCGAAACCGCCCCCGGAACCAGGAGCGCCGCAAGGAACAAGAGCGCAGTCCCGCCATGTCGTCGCATCAGCATCGCATCAGCCTCCCAGCCTGTCCGGCAGTCCCATCTTCACATTCCGGCGCCCGGGCGCGTCGTCCTTAACATCTCGCGCGCGCGAGTCCCATCCTCACATTCTCTCGCCCGGCAGCGTCGGCTCGCACTCGAAGGAGTCGAGGATGTACCGGAGCTGCAGCATGTACTCGTACTTGTCCCTGCCCGGAGCATAGAGCCAGGAATCGATCAGGTACAGTCGATCCTGAGCGGGACACGCCTTCCGGCGCGTCAGGAACGGACCCGCCGCCGGCCACGCGCCCGGGGCGCTCTCCCAGATGCCGTGGATGTCGTACGCCGCGTCATCGACGGCCAGGCCCGGCTCGACATCCTCCGTCACCAGTTGCTCATCCGCGTAGTACTCGCGGGACAGCGACAGTCGCCAATCGAGCATGTCGTCATCCGTCGGCGTCCCGGCGATCGGCGAACGCCACGTGACCGCGACTTCGCGAATAAGTTCCGACGGATCGGGATTGTCGTTGCGAAAAATGAAGACCGAATCCTCGCGGCTCCATCGATAGATGACCGGCAACTCCAGCGCAAAGCCGCCCGTAGCCCGCAGCGTATCCGCGAGCAGGGAGTCGAGCCCGGAGACGAACATGCGTGCGTGGACATAGTCGCGGTACTGTCCGTCAAAGAGCGCGAGCAGATCGTCCACATGCGCTTCCGTCTCGTCCGGTCCGCCGCCCGGCGACAGCAGGAGAACCGTCACCAACTGTCCGATCGCCCATACGTCGTACAACTGGAAGATCTCCGGCGGATCCGGCGGTTCGGGTCCCCGTCCGGCCTCCAGGGCCTCCGCGATCCAGGGATCCTCGGCGCTTCCGATCAGCAGTACCTGCCTGAACTCCCGCAGCAGCCCCCAGTCGGATGCGAGGGGATCCTGGTGCGTGATCCTGAAGGTGGGTTCGTCGCGAACGGTGAAGATGGTGGGCTGAAGACCGTCGGTGATCGCATCGCCCGACGCCTCCCAGAGTTCGGCGGACGCGCCGACGATGATGCTGTTGACCTCACCCCACGCGACGGTCTTGTCGCATCCCAGCAGGGCAAGAGCGCACAGGCTCAGGACGACCGACCGGTATCGCCCCATCGCTACATCCTCCCGCCCGCCAGGGTCATCGCGGCATCTCGGCGCCCGGTCGCCCCATCGCTACATCGCCGCGACCGGCAGCTCGGTCTCGCATGCGAAGGAGTCGAGGATGTACTCGAGCTGCAGCATGTACTCGTACTTGTCCTTGCCGGGCGCGTAGAGCCACGAGTCGAGCAGGTACACGCGGTCCTGGCCGGGACACGCCTTCGTCCGCGTCAGGAACGGTCCCGCGGCCGGCCAGGCGCCCGGGGGACTCTCCCAGATGCCGCGAACCTCGTACGCGTCGTCGTCCAGGTTGCGGCCCGGCGCGAGTTCCTCCGTCACCACCTGCTCGTCGGTGTAGTATGCCCGCGTCAACGACAGGCGCCAGTCCAGAATGGCCGAGTCGGCCAGCGGGCCGGCGACCGGGGTGCGCCATGTCACCGCGATTTCCCGGATGAGTTCGGCGGGATCGGGATTGTCGTTGCGGAATATGAAGACCGAATCCTGATAATCCCATCGATAGACGCGGGGCAGGTCGAGTGCGAAGCCGCCCACGGCGCGCAGCGTGTCCGCCAGCAGGGAGTCGCGGCCCGATACAAACATGCGCGTGCGCGCGTAGGTGCGGTACTGCCCGTCGAAGAGCGCGAGCAGCTCGCCCACGTGCGCGTCCACCTCGGGCGCCCCGCCGCCGGGGGGAAGCAGGAGGACGGTCACCAGTTGGCCGCGCGCCCAGACGTCGATCAACTGAGTGACACCGGGCACGCCGAACGGCTCCGTATTCGTGACATCGCTCTCCTCCATCGCCTCCGCGATCCACGGATCCTCCATCGTCCCGATCAGCAGCACCTGCTTGAACTCGCGCAGGATCTCCCAATCGGCCGCAAGCGGGTCCTGGTAGGTGATCTTGAAGGTCCGCTCGTCGCGCACGGTGAAGATGGTGGGCTCGAGCCCCGCCGTAACCGTCTCTCCCACCTCGTCCCAGAGTTCCATCGATGTGCCCACGATGATGCTGTTGACATCGCCGTACGCGCCGGTTTTGTCGCAGCCCGCGAGGGCGAGAACGCTCACGCCCAGCGTCGCCAGGCCAGATAGACGCATCATGCCAGTTCACTCCGGATCATGTGGGGGGTCTCCTCGCTACGGATCGGGACGCTGCAAATTCTACGCCGCGGCGGCAAGACCGGGCAAACCGGCAGTGTCGTCCGCCGGCGAATGACGGACGTCTCGTTGGGCGCATTCTTCGTATCGCCCGCGCGACGAGGAGTGTGTAGGTTTCGCCACGCTTCAACCCCCCCGGCCTGCGGTTTCCGCTCGCATGCGTGACAACTTGCGTCGATCAAGGACTTCCCTGGTCGCCCTGCTCCTCGGGGCGGCCCTCTGGGTCGTTTCGTGCGAGAGCCCGCTGGCGCCCGAACTGTGCGGGCCCCTCCCCGATCAGACGGTCGCGGTGGGTGGAACGGTCGATGTCACCCTGTGCTTCCGCGACCCCAACGGAGAGGCGCTCGATTTCGACGCGTTCAGCTCCAACCCCGACATCGCCACCGTCCAGCTCCGGGGCACCACGCTGACGATCACCGCGGTCTCTCCCGGCACTGCGGTCGTGACCGTGGTCGCGACCGATCCGACGGGCCTGGAGGCGCGGCAGACCTTCCAGGTCATCGTCCCGGACCGGCCCCCGACCGCCGTCGGCACGATCGACGATCGGGAGTTGATGGTGGGCGACTCCGCGGTCATCGACGTTGGCGGACACTTCGCCGAGCCCGACGGGCAGCCGCTCCGGTACTCGGCGGCGGCGTCCGACCCGAACCGCGTCGCGGTCTCGGTGGACGGCACGGCCGTAACGGTGGTGGCGCTGGCGAAGGGCACGGTGGTGGTGACGGTCACCGCGACCGACGCGGGCGGCCTGACCGCCACGCAGAGTTTCGAGGTGACGGTGCCCAACCGGCCGCCGGTCGCGGTCGACTCGATCGCGGCCCGCGAGGTCATGGTCGATCATGCGCACACGCAGGACTTGTCACCCTTCTTCGACGACCCCGACGGCGACCCGCTGACCTACGCGGCGACTGCGTCGGACGAGACGGTGGTCGGAGCGTCCGTGGCCGACTCCATCCTCACGCTGACCGGACTCGCCAAGGGGGCCACGACCGTGACCGTCACGGCCGCCGACGACGAGGGCCTGACGGCCGAGCAGAGCTTCACGGTCACCGTGCCCAACCGGCCGCCGGCCGCGACCGACACGATTCCGTCGCGCATGATCTACAAGAGCGAGGCGGACACGCTCGATCTGGCGGCTCACTTCGCCGACCCGGACGGCGATCCGCTGGCCTGGGCCGCCGAGGCGTCGGACACCGGCGTGGTCGCCCTGGACCTCGCCGGCGAGGGCACGCTGGTCGTCACGCCGCTGGCCGCGGGCGAGACCCTGGTAACCGTGACCGCGGCCGACCCGGACGGCCTCACGGCCGCCCAGAGCTTCACGGTGACCGTCCCCAACCGGCCGCCGGCCGCGACCGACACGATCCCGTCGCGGACGCTCTACAAGAGCGAGGCGGACACGGTCGACCTGACGGACCATTTCTCCGACCCCGACGGCGACCCGCTGACCTGGGCGGCGGCGGTGTCCAACGGGGACGTAGTCGCGCCCGAGGTTTCCTCCAGCGAGGGCACGCTGATCCTGACGCCCCTTTCCGAGGGCGAGGCCGTCGTCACCGTGACCGGGACCGACCCCGAGGGCCTCACCGCCTCCCAGAGCTTCACCGTCACCGTCCCCAACCGGCCGCCGGCCGCAACCGACCCCATTCCCGCGCAGACCCTCTACAAACGCCAGACCGCGCCGCTCGACCTGACCCGCCACTTCAACGACCCCGACGGCGACGCGCTGCAGGTCGAGGTCGCGTCGAGCGACAGCCTGGTGGCCACGGCGGCCGCCAGCGGCACCACGCTCACCGTGCGGGCCGGGGTCACCGGCGAAGCCACCCTGACCGTGACCGTCATCGACCCCGGCGGCCTGTCGGCCCGCCAGAGCTTCATGGTAACCGTGCTCAACCGCGCGCCGACCAATACCACGCCCATCCCCGCGCAGACGCTCACCCGCGGCCCGGCCCGGAGGCTGGACATGGGCGCCCACTTCTCCGATCCCGACGGCGACGCGCTCCACTACGACGCATCGTCGTCGGACCCCTGGGTCGTGCGGGTCCGCGTCGACGGGAGCGACCTCATCCTCACCGCGTGGTCGGCCGGCACGGCCACCATCACCATCACCGCGACCGACCCCGACGGCCTCTCGGCCAGCCAGTCCGCCGAGATGACGGTCCCCGCGCCACCGCCGGAGCCGGAGTCCGGGTTCGAGATCCAGCTCGGCTTTGGCTCCGGCGTGAGCGCCGACGTGCGTTCGGCGATGCGTTCCGCCGCGGCGACCTGGGAGGCGATCCTCAGGGACAACGATTTCCCGGACGCCGCGGTCAACGACACCTTCTCCTGCAGAATCAACGAGACGGTATTCGAAGTGGAGCTCGGATACGTGAACGACCTGGTGATCGCCGTTGGCGCGGAAATGGAGGCAGAGGGCGGCGTGGCGGCCCGGGCGAGCATCTGCGCGATACGCGTTTCCGGCGAGACCCCGGCGTTGGGCGTGATCCTGTTCGATGCCGCTGACGTGGGCCGGCTGGCCCAGGCGGGCAATCTGGTTGAAGTGGCAATGCACGAGATCGCGCATATCCTGGGGATAGGCCTGGGTCCGAAATGGCACTCCCTGCTTGCGAATCCATCGGATGCACTTCCCGACGCCGACACGCATTTCCCCGGATCGCAGGCCGTCGCGGCGTTCAACGCCGCCGGTGGCGCCAGCTACACACGTGGCAAGGTGCCGGTCCAGAACGGGGGCGATGACGCGCACTGGCGGGAATCGGTCATGGGCTCGGAGAACATGACGCCGGTCCTTACGGGGGGTGCTACGAATCCCGTGAGTGCGATCACCATCCGGGCGCTGGCGGACCTGGGCTACCGCGTCAACGCCCGTCTCGCCGAGCCGTACTTCGTATCGCCGGCCGCGGCGGCCGCAGTCGCCGAAGACGCCCCGACCATCAACCTCCACAGTGATGTCTACAGGGGCCCGATCACCGAGCTCGACGGCGAAGGCAACGTCGTCGGCGTAATCCCGGGTGAGCCCGGCGCCCAGCCTCGCGCCCCGGGAGCTCCCGCTGCCGCCGCCCAGGCCGACTCGATCGTCAGAATCTCCATACCCCGAGACCCTCAATGATCTCCGACTCCGTCCGCTTCCAGAACCGTTTCCTGCTCGTGCTGGCGCTCGGGATCTCGCTCCTCTTCCTTCTGATGATCCGCCAGTTCCTGGTCGCCATCCTGCTGGCCGCGGTCTTCAGCGCCATGACCCGGCCGCTCTACCTGTGGCTGGCTGCCGCCATGAACGAGCGCGAGCGGGCCGCCGCGGTCACCACCCTCCTGCTCGTGCTGGTCATCCTGGTGGCGCCCGCCATCGCCTTCCTTGGGCTGGTCGTCTCTCAGGCCGTGGACGTCTCCCAGGCGGCGGCCACCTGGGTGCGCGGCAACATGGACCTGGTCGAATCCATCGAGGCCCGCCTGCTCGAGATCCCCCTCGTGGGCGACCTCCTGCCCGACCGAGAGCGCATCATCACCCTGGCGGGCCAGCTCGCGCAGAGCGCTGGCGGCGTGCTGGTCGAAAGCCTGACCGCCGCTACCCTGGGCACCACCAACTTCCTGTTCCAGCTCTTCATCATGCTGTACGCGATGTACTTCTTCCTCACCAGCGGCCCGGCCATCCTCGATCGCGTCCTTCACCTCGTTCCCCTCCCGTCGGCGGACGAACAGAGGCTCCTTGACCGCTTCGTCTCGGTCACGCGCGCCACGATCAAGGGGTCGCTCGTGATCGGGGTCCTGCAGGGCGGCCTCGCCGGCCTGAGCTTCGCCGTCTTCGGGGTGCCCGGAGCCGCCTTCTGGGCCACCGTCATGGCGGTCCTGTCCATCGTGCCCGCGCTGGGGACGGCGCTGGTGTGGGTGCCGGCGGTCGTCTGGCTGCTCGCCACCGGCCAGATCGTGGCGGGCATCTCGGTCGGCCTCTGGTGCGGACTCGTGGTGGGCACCGTCGACAACTTCCTGCGCCCGCGCCTGGTCGGCCGCGACGCCAGGCTCCCCGACCTTCTGATCCTGCTCAGCACCTTCGGCGGAATCGTGTTCTTCGGGGCGGTCGGCTTCATCCTCGGACCCATCGTGGCCGCGCTCTTCGTGACCGTCTGGGAGATCTTCGCGGAGGCCTACGGCGACGTCCTTCCGGAGGTACGCCCGCGCGATGAAGAGGTGCCGGAAACACCCCCGCCGGACCTTCCTTCGGAGGATGATTCCGTGCATATTGGATCAACATGATGCAAGCGAATCACCCCGGGCTCGGCGGCCCGATCCCTCGCCGCGCCAGACCTCTGGCTCCGGTCGCCGTATCCCTGGTCGCACTTTCTCCTTTTGCCGCCTGCGCGCCCGGCACCGGCACGCACTCCACCGGCGGCGAATTCCAGGGCGAGCCTCTCCCGATCGTCATCGAGCGCCCCGATTTCACGCTCACCGACACCGAAGGCCGTCCCTACTCGTTTCTGGAGGAGACGCGCGGCCGCGTGGCGCTGCTCTTCTTCGGCTACACCTGGTGCCCGGACATCTGCCCCATCCACATGGCCAACATCGGCCAGGCGATGAAGAGCATCCCCACCGAGGACCGGCACCGCGTGGAGGTCGTCTTCGTCTCGACCGATCCCGCCCGCGACACCCCCGAGCGCATCCGCGAGTGGCTCGACATCTTCGACCCCTCGTTCGTCGGGCTGCGCGGCGACCTCGAGAAGGTCAACCGCATCCAGAACCAGGTCGGCCTTCCCGCGTCGCTGCTCGACGAGCCCGACGAGGACGGCAATTACCTGGTCGGGCACGCCGCCTCGGTGCTGGCGTTCTCCGCGGATGGGCCGGCGCTGCTGCGCTATCCCTTCGGGACGCGCCAGGCGGCGTGGGCCCACGACCTCCCCAGGCTCATCGCACAGTCCGGCTCGAGCCCATAGCCATGCGGCTGTCGTGCCTTCCGGTCCTCCTCGCCGCCGTGTCCTGCGACACCGGCGAGCACCGGTGGGTGTCCACCAGCCGGGACGGTGTCGTGGAGATCTCGCAGGCGTTCGCCAGCGAGTCGGTCACCGGGGAGACGGCGGCGGTCTACTTCGCCCTCCGCAACCGCGGGCCGACGGATGACACCCTGGAGGCCATCGTGGTCGAGGGGGCCGGTTCGGCCCGGATCCACGAGTCCGGCGAGCGGGACGGCATCCGCGTCATGGCCCCGCTCTCCGCCCTGCCGCTCCCCGCGCGCCGGGTCACCCGCCTCGTGCCCGGGGGACCGCACGTCATGCTGCTCGACCTCGCCCGCCGCCCGGTCGCCGGCGACTCGCTCAGGGGCGTGCTGCGCTTCCGCAGCGGCCGGGAGGTCTCGCTGCGCGCGGAGGTGCACGGCCTGACGGAACTCGAGGACGTCGTCCAGGATATCCGCCGCAACGCAGGCTAGTCTCCCCCCGGGACGAAACCCCGGGTAGCGTTACCCCGTCCCGTGCTGATAACGTTCCGTGCCGCACATGCCGATGCGACCCAAGCACTGGAGGAGCACCATGACCCGAGCAAGTCCATGGGTTTGTTGCGCGGCCTTGTGCCTCGCCGCCGTGCTGGGACCCGCGGTGGCTGCCGGCCAGGAGCTGCCTCCCGAGGTCCAGGTGGACCTCTACCTCGTGAGAGCGGAGCGCCACATCCAGAACCAGAACTGGCCGGCTGCCCTGGAGGCCCTGGACATCGTCCTGCTGCTGCAGGCCGATGGAGGCATGGAGACCCCTTCCGAGCTCTGGTTCACACACGCGAGGGCAGCTCTGGAGGCCGGATTCCCCGATGCCGCCATCACGTCCGCGACCCGTTATCTCCAGGAGGCCGGTCGGCAGGGTGAGAGCTACCAGGCGGCCCTGGTGCTGCTGGACCAGGCGATGAGCCGCGCCGAGGGCGAGCCCGCGCCCGCGGTGGCGAGGGCGCAGCCACCGGGTCCGGCGACCGTGCCCGCGCCGGCGCGTGCCGCAACTCCCGCACCCGCCGCAACTCCGCCCGCCGCAACTCCCCCGCCTCCCGCCGCGCCCGAGCCTGCCGTTCAGCCTGCCGAGGGCGCGGGCGGGCTTACCGTGCTCTTCCCCCTGGTCGCGATGAACGCATCGACCATGGCCTTCGGCGGCCAGGCGGGCATCGGCGCGTCGCAGATCATCGGCGTGGGCGGCGGGTTCGGCGTCGCATTCCCGGTCAGCGGCCGGTACGGCGTCCAGATCGGCGCCCAATTCGCGCAGAAAGGGGCCAGAATGACGCTGCGAGGAGGTGACGTTGCCGCCAGCGCGGACGTCACGTTCGAAAACCTCGACCTCACGGCGCTCGCACGCATCTCGGCGCTGACGGTGGCGAATCTTCCGATCTACGCGCTGGTCGGCCCCTACGCGTCCTTCGAGCTGGGTTGCCGCTTCGTGGCGGACGCCAGCGCTGGCGCCGGGGGCTTTGCTCCCAGCGGCGATTGCCGGAACGCAAACCTCGACACCCAGTCGATCGACTTCGGAGTCTCGGGGGGTTTGGGCATCGAGATGGGCACGGGCGAGACCCGCATCACCGGCGGACTCCTGTACAGCTACGGGATCCAGGACATCGACAAGTACGTGGGGCAGTCGGCCAGGCACCGCGTCCTCAACATCCATGCCGGGGTTGCCAGGACGTTCTGAGCGGGCGTTCCTGACGCGATTCGCAAGGACGCCCGGCTGACGTGCAGTGGTGGTGCTTTTCCCAGAGCACGGCCTGGAGCTGGGCGTGGCAGGCCTATCCGGGGGTGTGGCTCTTCGTGGCCGCCATGGCCGCCGGCTACGCCCGCTGGAGCGGAATCCCCCTGCGTGACCGGCGCGCGCGCTGTTTCTACGCGGGCGTGCTCCTGCTGTGGGCCGCCTTCGACTGGCCGCTCGGTCCGCTGGGGGCTTCGTACCTGGCCAGCGCGCACATGGCTCAGTTCCTGCTGGTGGGGCTGATTGCGCCGGCGCTCTTGCTACTTGGGCTGCCGGCCCGTTTCTTCGACCGCATCGGCGAACGCCCGCGCGCGCTCGCCTTCCTCTCAGACCTCACGCACCCGCTCGCCGCGTTCATGATCTACAACGTGATGATGACCGTCACCCACTGGCCGGGCGTCGTCGACACGCTCATGGCCACCCAGCCGGGGATGTTCGCGCTCGACATGGCGTGGCTCCTGGCCGGCCTGGTATTCTGGTGGCCGGTCCTCTGCCCGGTCCCGGACCGCAGCGGCTTCCATCCGCTCGCCAAGGTCGCGTACCTGGGCATCAACGGCATCCTCATCCGCCCGCCGTTCGCGATGATGGTGTTCTCGGAGTTCCCCATCTACGCCACCTACGAACTGGCGCCCCCGATTCCCGGCACCACGGCGCTCGGGGACCAGCAGATGGCGGGCGCGGTGATGAAGGTGGGGCAGGGGTGGATCATGGGCATCGCGCTGGGGATCATCTTCTACCGCTGGTGGCTGGAGACGAGGCACGCCCGCAAGGTGAGGACCACGGCATGAGCGATTCCCACCTCCCGTTCCTGGGCGCAGCCCTGGCCAATCCCTACCGGGCCGCCCTGGTGATCGGCGATTCGATTTGCCGCTACCGCGACCTGCTCTCCGTGTCGGAGCGGGTGGCGCACTTCCTGCTGCGCGGGCGCACCGACCTCAAGGAGGCCCGCATCGTGCTGCTGGCGCCCCCCGGCTTCGCGTACGTCGCCGCGCATTGGGGGATCTGGCGCGCGGGGGGTGTGGTGGTCCCGCTGGCGCTGGCGCATCCGACCCCGGAGCTGATCACGCTTATCGCGGACGCCGACCCCGAGCTGGTGCTCGTGCACCCGAAGACGGAGAAGAGGGCGAGGCCGGCGGCAGAGGCGTGCGGCGTTCCCTGCGCCGATGTCGTGGATTCCCTCAAGGGCCCGCCCGGCACGCGCCTGACTTCGCTGTTCGCGGCCATGCCCGACGCGCCTCCCCTTCCGGCCATCGCCGAATCGCGCATCGCGCACATCATCTACACCAGCGGCACCACCGGGCAGCCCAAGGGCGTGGTCATCACGCATGCCGCCACCCGGCACCAGGTGGAGAGCATCACCCGCGCCTGGGAGATCACGCGCCACGACAGGGTCCTGAACGCGCTTCCCCTGCACCACGTGCACGGCATCGTCAACGCGCTGCTGTGCCCGCTCTGGCAGGGCGCCACGGTCGAACTCCTCCCGCGCTTCGACCCCGATGAGGTCTGGAGCCGCTTCGCACGCCTGCGCGTCACCATCTTCATGGGCGTGCCCACCATGTACGTACGCCTGATCCGGACGTGGAAGCGCCTCCCCCACCAGCGCGGGGAAATCGTCGGCTGGTCGGCCGGCGACCTGCGCCTCACGATCTCGGGATCGGCCGCGCTCCCCGCCCGGGCTCACCAGACCTGGAGGGAGATCACAGGGCAGGGCATCCTCGAACGCTACGGCCTGAGCGAAACCGGCATGGTGCTCACCGGCCCCCTGAAGGGCCCCCGCGCCGAGGGCCACGTCGGCCATCCCTTTCCGTCCGTGCAGGTGCGCCTGCGGGGCGACGGGGGCGGGGAGGCCGCCGCTGGAGAAGAGGGCTGCATCGAGGTGCGCGGACCGGGCCTGTTCCGCGAATACTGGCGCCGCCCCGAAGAGACCGCCGCAGCCTTCCGCGACGGCTGGTTCGACACCGGCGACCGCGCCGTCCGGAACGGCCCCGGCGGCTACCGCATCCTCGGACGCGAGAGCGTCGACATCATCAAGACCGGGGGCGAGAAGGTCTCGGCGCTCGAGATCGAGGACGTGCTGCTGCGCCACCTGCGCATCAGCGACTGCGCAGTGGTGGGGATCCCCCACGACGAATGGGGCGAGCAGGTGTCGGCTGCGGTCGTCCTGACCGAGGGCCTTCCCCTGCCCGTGGCGCGGCTGCGCGTCTGGGTCAAGGACTTCCTTGCGGGCTACAAGGCCCCGGCGCGTTTCCTGGTGGTCGATGACCTGCCCCGGAACTCCATGGGCAAGGTGCTCAAGGACCAGGTGCGCGACCTCTTCCTCCAGGCCCCATGATCGACTCGCTGCGCGAATACTGGCCGGTCCACGCCCTCCTCGCCGTCTACACCCTCCTGCTCGCGTATCACGCCTGGGAGGGCAACCGGGGAACGAAGCGGCTCGCCGACTACTACGTGGGCGGACGCAACATGGGGGCCGTCACCATCGCCCTGTCCTTCTTCGCCACCTACTCGAGCACCAACAGCTTCGTCGGCTTCTCGGGGCAGTCGTGGTCGTGGGGCGCCCCCTGGCTCCTCATGGCCCCCCTCATCGTCATCTTCTCGACGTCCGCCTGGATCTGGGTGGCCCCGCGCCTGCGCGACTTCACGGCCGCGCTCGACTCGCTCACAATCCCCGACTTCGTGGGCTTCCGCTTCGAGAGCCCTGCGGCCCGCGTGCTCGCGGCCATCATCATCATCTTCGCGTCGTTCTTCTACATGACGGCGGTCTTCAAGGGCATCGGCAACCTGCTGGAGACCTTCCTCGAGATCCCGTACCGCACCGCCATCCTCATCGTCTTCGTGATCGTGATGCTCTACACCGTCATCGGCGGCTTCATCTCGGTGGTGAAGACCGACGCGGTGCAGGGGGTGGTGATGGTCTTCGCGGCCGTGCTCCTCTTCCACGGCACCACGCGCGCCGCGGGCGGGGTGGGCTCCATCTTCGAGATGGCCGACGCCCCCGACACCGCGCACCTGTTCACCTGGAACGGAGGCGAGGCCTTCCCCCTGGTGCTGGGGGTGATGGTGGCCGCAACCATCAAGTTCATCGTCGAGCCGCGCCAGCTCTCGCGCTTCTACGCGCTCAGGAGCGCCCGCGAGGTGCGCACCGGGGTCTGGATCTCGACGCTGATCTTCGCCGCGGTGTACACGATGCTGGTGCCGATCGGGATGTACGCGCGCAACATCCTCTCCGGCGGCATGGAAGACACCGACCTGGTGGTGCCCGGGCTGCTCACCGAGCCCGGCGTCTTCGCCCCCGGGGTGGGAGCCTTCCTGCTGGTCGCGATGGTAGCCGCCGCCATGTCGTCGCTCGACAGCGTGCTGCTGGTGATGGCCTCCACCACGGACCGCGACATCTTCGGGACGAGGCGCGAGAGGCGCGACGAGCGCTCTGCGATGCGCCGCACCCGCTGGTACGTGGCCGTCTTCGCTGCCATCACCGCCGTCATCTCGCTCAACCCGCCCGATGGCGTGGTCGGCCTGACCGCCTTCTCGGGGGCCATGTACGCCGCCTGCTTCTTCCCGGCGGTGATCCTCGGGCTGCACTGGCGGCGCGGCAACGGCTCCTCGGCGGTCGCTTCCTTCCTGGTGGGCCTCGGTGTGCTCGTGACCTGGCGGCTCACCCCGCTGGGCGAGGTGGTGCACGAGGTCTTCCCGGCGCTCGCCCTCTCTCTCGCGGCCTACGTGCTGGTGGCCATGCGCACCAGCCCGCCGACCGCGCCCCACAGGGTTGAGGTGCTGTTCAAGCAGGCCGAGCGGCGGTCCCGCAGGCGCGCGCGGCGCTGAGCAGGGGGCTCCCCTCGCGCGCGCGTGCTGTTGTATTTCCGGTGCGAAACCGGCTATCGGCCCTTTCGATCTGCGGCCCCGGGCCTTAAGCTACTGGCTCGCTTACTCAGGCGCGCAGACGCGCGGAGGAGGAGAAAAACGCCCCGGAGCATCGGAAATCCGGCGCTTTCACGGATTTCCAAGACCCCCAGCCACAGGACCTGGTCTCGTAATCTACTGTCAGCCAACAACTTACGAACTCGCCGTTTTGGCATTAGCCTTGCATCCAAGGGCTCCTGCCAACTCATGTCCACAGGAAACCCCACAACCGACTCGCTTTGGCTTAAAGCCCTGATTCGTTCAACCTTCACAAGGGACGGTACCATGAACCGACTCAAACTCCTTGCCACAGCAACGCTGATGGCCCTGACCTTCACCGCCTGCGACGAGGGCA
>VXNP01000053.1 GCA_009840525.1 Gammaproteobacteria bacterium | reverse complement strand
CGGCTGGGATGGCGCATGGGTGTGCGGGGTCGGGGGTGGCGGACGCGGGGTGGAAGGGAACGGACGGTGCGCGTCAGCGCACGTTGCCGTCCGTCCCGCCCGCAAAGTGCATCAACCCGCGGGGGTGCCGCCACCTCCGGGGCCGCCGGACACGCGCGCGATACCCTCGGCCTTCTTCGCCACGGCCCTGGGCACCTCGGTCGGAGTCGCGCCTCCCAGCAGCTGTTCCGCGAAGTCGAGGCGTTCTTCAACCGACCCCAGGTGGTAGGCGATCTCGGTGACGTCGCGGCGGATTCCCTCGAGTTCGGCGCGCGTCGGGGCGCCGGTTGCGCTCACTCCCGGAATGCGGCGCATGAAGAACTGCGCGAGCAGGATGCCGGCCGCGCCGATCATGCCGCCGGTGACGAAGACGGACACCAGCACGATCAGGATTTCCGGTTCCATGCCCATCCGCCCCGTTCGAGGAAACCGGCGCCGGCGCCGCGGCTCGAAGCACCCGCGCGAGACTCGTTTATCGCGTGAACCCGCGGGATGGTTCCCCGACCGTGTCCCCGCGTTCGCCCGGCGAGCCCGTTCGCCCTTGCCCCGCTTTCGGCGACGGATTCACTTGTGCACAAGCGCCCCCGGGGAGCCCCCGCGTCGTCCCTCCATCCGAACAGAGCCCTACCATGAACGCCATCGTCAGGTTTCTTTCCCGTCCGATTTCGCCCGTGCCGCGCGCGTTTTCGCCCCTGCTCATGCTCGTCGCGCTCGCGCCGCGTCCCGCGGAAGCGGCTCCCGCCCCCGCGCCCCAGGAGTCGGATGCCCAGGCCGGTCCGGCGAACTACGATCTCGCCGCGCGCTTCGCGCCTTATCGCATCAGCGAGATGGTGCACTCGACGTCGGTCGACCCGCAGTGGATCGAGGGCACCGACAGGTTCTGGTACGAGTGGGAGAACGCCGACGGCAAGTTCTTCTACATCGTCGATCCCGGCGCCGGCTCGCGCACCCTGCTCTTCGACAACGACCGCATCGCCGCCGAACTGACGCGCATCACCCGCGATCCCTGGGACGGGCAGCACCTTCCCATCCGCAACATCCGCTTCATCAGCGACAACATCCTCCACTTCGAGGTGGAATCCTCGCAGGACGAGGAGGTGGAGGATGAGGACGAGGACACGGAGGAGGATCAGGATGAGGAGGAGGACGACTCGGGCAGCTCGACCCGCAAGCGGGTCCACTACTTCGAGTACACGGTTTCGACCCGGACCCTGCGGGAGCTCGAAGACTACGAGGCGCCCGACAACCATCCGGACTGGGCCAGCGTGTCGCCGGACGGCCAGACCGTGGTCTTCGCCCGCGACCACAACCTCTTCATGATGGGCGGCGACGACTACGAGCAGATTCTGGAGGCCCGCCGGGGCAAGTCCGGGGACGAAGCCGACGACGCCGAGGACGATGTCGAGGTCACCGAGACCCAGCTCACCACCGACGGAGAGCAGTACTACACCTACGAGGCCAACTTCACCGGACGCGGCGAGACCAACGTCACCCTCGAGGAAGAGAAGGATGACCGCAAGGCGGCGTCGATCTCGTGGGCCAGGGACTCGGAGCGCTTCGCGCTGATTCGGCGCGACAACCGCGAGGTCGGCGAGCTCTGGGTCGTGCACGTGGTGGGGAATGGCAACGACCGCCCGGAGCTCGAGACCTACTCCTATGAGATGGCCGGGGAGGAATCGGTGACCCAGGAGGAGATCATCGTCTACGACCTCGCCTCCAAGAGCCAGGTGACGGTCTCGCACGAGCCCTGGAAGGACGAGGATCTGCGCATCACGACGCAGCGCCAGTTCGACTACCCGGACTCCGAGGAGCCGGACCGCTCGCTCTGGATCTCGGACGACTCCGAGGAGCTCTACTTCGTGCGCCTGAGCCGGGACCGCCACCGGGCTGCGGTCATGGTCGCCGACGCCGGCAGCGGTGATGCGCGCATGCTTTTCGTGGACAGCCTGAACACCTACATCGAGACGCGCCCGGTCGAGATGCTCGCGGGCGGCGACATCCTGTGGTGGTCGGAGCGGGACGGCTGGGCGCACCTCTACCTCTACGGGCCCGACGGGGAACTGCGGCAGCGGCTCACCGAGGGTCCCTGGCACGTGGACGGCATCGTCGGCGTGGACGAGGCGCGCGGCTTCGTCTTCTTTACCGGGCAGGGCCGGGAGGAGGGCGAGGACCCTTACTACGCCCACCTCTACCGGATCGGCCTGAACGGCACCGGACTTACCCTCCTGAACCCCGGCGACTACAACCATCAGTTCGAGATGGGGGAGTCCAATCGCTTTTTCGTCAACAACTACTCGCGCGTGAACACCACTCCGATGTCCGCTCTTTACGACGCCTCGGGCCGGCGCATCATGGATCTGGGCGAGGCAGACTTCGGCGCCCTGGAAGCAGCCGGGTACCAGTTCCCCGAGCCGTACCAGGTGGAAGCCGCGGACGGCGTGACCGACATCTACGGCGTGATGTACAGGCCCTACGACTTCGATCCTTCCAAGACGTATCCTATTGTGGCGTACGTCTATCCGGGACCACAGACCGAGTCGGTGTCGAAGTCGTGGTCGGCCAACCCGTACGAACAGGCGCTCGCGCAGTTCGGCATGATCGTGGTGACCATGGGGAACCGGGGCGGCCATCCCGATCGCTCAAAGTGGTACCATAACTATGGATACGGCGACTTGCGCAACTATGGACTGGCTGACAAGAAGGCGGTGATCGAACAGCTGGCCGACCGCCACGGCTTTATAGACATAGACAAAGTGGGAATATACGGCCATTCCGGCGGCGGCTTCATGTCCACCGCGGCGATGCTCGTCTATCCCGACTTCTTCAAGGTCGCGGTGTCGTCGGCGGGCAACCACAACAACGACGTGTACAACCGGTCCTGGTCCGAGACCCACCACGGCGTGAAGGAGGTCGTGGACGACGAGGGCAATGTGAGCTTCGAATACGACATCGAGCGCAACTCGGACCTCGCCGCCAACCTCAAGGGCCACCTCCTGCTCACCACCGGCGACAACGACAACAACGTGCACCACGCCGGCACCTTCCGCATGGCGGAGGCCCTCATCCGCGCAAACAAGCGCTTCGACTTCTTCATCTTCCCGGGCCAGCGCCACGGCTTCGGCGACATGAGCGACTACTGGTTCTGGCTGCGCGCCGAGTACTTCGTGAAGCACCTGCTGGGCGACACCCGCTGGGACGTGGACATCATCCCGCTGCAGATGAACGCGCCGCAGACGCGCTGACGGGCGAGATCTGAACACAGCCGGACCGAGCTGCGATGCCGACAGAGCGCCGCCGCGGAGCAGTCGCTTTGGAGGGATGCGGAGCATGAGATCAGCTTCGCTTTGCCGACGGGCGCTGACGGCCGCGTGTCTCGCCCTCTGCGCGACTTCCGGTTGCCGGCCCGACGGGCAGCCCGCCGGGCTGTCGGAGGCCCATGCCGGGGCCATCCGTGACAGCGTGTCGAGCGCGCTCGATGCGTTTCGCGAACTCGGCTCGAGCCCGGACCCGGCCGCGGTGGCCGGCTTCTACTCCGAGTCCCCCGCGTTTCGGTTCTATGAGAGCGGGGCGCTGCGCTACGAGTCGGCGGCCGACGTGCGCGCCGCGCTCGAGGGTCTCGGCCCGGGAATGCGGGTCACGACGGAGTACTCGGACACCGACATAGAAGCGCTGGCGCCGGGTGTCGCGCTGGTCCGGTCCCTGTTCGAGAGCACGCTCCAGGGTGAAGGTGGGTTCGCGTTCACGTACGGCGGGGCGATGACGACGGTCTGGGTCCACGAAGCCGACGGATGGCGCATACTGAGCGGCCACACCTCCGCATCCGTCCCCCGGGCAGGCGCGGAGGACGGGGCTCCGTGACAGGACGGAAGCTGACTCGCCGCACCCTCCTCAAAGGCGCACTCGCCGCGGCCGGACTTGCGCCCGGCGCATCCTCAATGGCGAAACGGCGTGGTGTCCCGTCGCGCCGCGGCGCCACCGCCGCTGATTCCTCGCGGCGCGACGAGAGAGTGCTGATCGTCGGCGCAGGCATGTCCGGCCTGGCGGCGGCTGCCGAACTCCGTGAGCTCGGATTTGCAGACGTCGCGATTCTGGAGGCGCGTGACCGAATCGGCGGGCGCCTCTGGACAAACGCCATTGGCGGCAACATTCCCGTCGATCTCGGGGCATCCTGGATCCACGGCGTAGACGGAAACCCCATCACCGCCATCGCCAGGGAAAACGGCATCGCGACGCACCCCACCGACTACGACAACGACGTGGTGCACTTCCACAATGCGGAGAGGCCGTCACCATCCGCCGGGCGGGCGCTGCGCCGTTTCTGGGGACTCGCGGAGCGCCAGCCCGGCACCAACCTTCAGTCCGTCTACGAACGGCTCCTCGGGATCGAGCCGCTGACGGTCCCGGACCGGCGCTATCTGGACTATCTGCTGAACACCATCGTGGAGCACGAGCACGCCGCCGACCTGCGGAATCTCTCGCTGGAAAGCATCCAGGGCGGAGATGAGTATGGCGGCCATGACGCGGTGTTTCCGGGCGGATACGGACAGGTCGCCGACGTTCTGGCGGGTGGCCTGGACATCCGGTTCCTGGAAGCCGTGACGGAGATCGACTACGCAAGGGCGGACATCATCCTGACGACGGCCGCCGGTGCGACCTTCGAGGCCAACCGAGTCGTAGTTACGGTTCCGCTCGGAGTGCTGAAGCAGGACCTCATATCGTTCCTGCCCGCGTTGCCGCCGCGGAAGCGCGGCGCGATCGACGGCCTGGAGATGGGCGTGCTCAACAAGACATGCCTGCTGTTCGACGACGTGCTCTGGGACAGGGACGCGGAGCTCATCGGCTACGTCGGTGCCCGGAGAGGGCAGTGGGCCGAGACCCTCAACCTGCATCCGTACACGGGGCATCCGATTCTGATGATGTTCAACGCCGGAGCCTACGGCGCTCGGATCGAGCGGCTTTCAGACCAGGAGGTCGTCGCGCAGGCGATCGCGGCGCTCGCGAGCATGTATGGCGTCATCCCGCCGCCCGTGGACGTCCTCATCACGCGTTGGCGCTCGGATCCGTGGGCCCAGGGGTCCTACTCGTACGTGCCGGCCGGATCCTCGTATCGGCGATACGCCGAACTGGGCGAGCCGGTCGGCGACAAGCTGTTCTTTGCCGGGGAGGCGACACACGTCGAGTATCCGTCGACCGTACACGGCGCGTTTCTCTCGGGCGTTCGCGCAGCCCGCCAGATCGCCGCGCTCCCCGCACGCGGTGGCGAGGGAAACGGGTCTAACCGGTCGAGAACGGCGTCCAGCCCGAGGCTATGGCGGGCTCGCGCATGATGCGGAGGTCGGGTGGGGTAATGATCTCGCAGGTCGGGCCCGGAGCGCGGGCGAGGCGGCGGTCGAGGGTGAGCAGCGGGCAGGAAAGGGCCTCGGCGAGCGCGACGTACCACGCGCCGTAGATGGTGATGTTGTGGCGCAATTCCCATATGCGGTCTGCCAACGCGGCAAACGGGTAGAGTTCAATCTCGAGCGTGAGCAGGTCGCGGTGCGCGAGGGCCGCTTCAAAGCTCGGAAGACGCCCGGTCAACTCCATGCGGCGAAGCGCGTTGCCTGCCTCGGCCAGAACCATCTGGGGAGCCGCAATCGAACCCTTCTCGCAGGCCTCGGCGATCGCGGCCTCGGACCAGGTTCCATCCGGTCCAAGGTGGGCGACGGCCCCCGCGAGGACCGACCCATCTACGACGACCGTCACTTCCGGTCGGCGTCCCGCGCGCGCAGAATCTCCTCCGTGGTCACGCTGTTCTTCATCGCTCGCTTGCGGGCGCGGACGTCCCTGAGCCACTCCTCGATCGAAGGCTTGGCCACCAGCCGCACCAGTTCGCCACGCAGGTACTCCTGCATCGACTGGCCGCGCGCGGCCGCGCGTGCGGCGATCTTGTCGCGCACTTCCTCGGGCACGCCTCGGATGGTGATCTGAACGCTCATGCCAGCATATTAGGGTCATAGACATCATTCTGCAAGCACTCAGGTCGCGTCGCCGGTAGTCGCGCTCCGACGATGTGGAGGACCCGCAAGAGCGATGAGAGGGACAGCCCTTCCTCCGTGAACCCGGCACCATGGAAGGGCCGTGAAGGTACGACTCCTGAACAGGTTGTGACGAGAATCGACCGACTCACCGGGGAGGAGTGACCGGACATGGCCAGGACAACTTCGCGCCCGGGCTCTGCAACTGTCGTGAGCGCGCTCGCGCTCGCCACGCTCGTAGCGGCCGGCATGCTCGAAGCCCAGGTCTATGCTTGTCGGCTCGATCGGACCAGGGTGGATGGATCTCTGATCGCCGACCGTACGTCGATAGCGGACGTGGAGGCACCCCTCCTGTTGTCCGCCCGATTCGCACCCAACGGGACGATCGTCGGAATCGACAGAACGGCCAGGCAGGTCATGGTGTTGGACGCCGATCTGAACGTGGTGCGGACGATCGGGAGCAATGGGCCGGACTTTGGCGGGTACACGACCGTGATGGCGGCGGCCATGGATGCTCGCGGGAGGGTCTTCGTTGCCGATGGCGCCCAAGGTGTGATCGCGTTCGGGGAAGACGGTGGCTATCTCCGGCGGGATGCGCTCCCGCCGTACTTTGTCCCGCGCGAGATGGCGACCGATGGCGAGGTCGTATACATGACGGCACGGGCGTGGTGGGTCGGCTCCCAGCGGCAGCGACCGGTCCTCGTTCGGTATGATCCATCAACCGGGGACTCGGAGGTATTGCTGCACCAGACCCCCGAGTGGTTCGGCCGGCCACCGGTCTACCGGCACAGATCGCCAACCCTCATTCCTCGGGTTGACGCGCACGGCAACGTCTACGTCGGATTCGGGCAAGGGTACGAAATCTGGAGAATCACGGGACCGGAGGAATACGAAGTCGTCGTCCGCGGGTGCGTCCCGGAACCTGCTCTGCGGTTGCTTCGGATCCGTGATGAGACGCCCGACATCCGCGTCGGGCAGCCGCTGGGGCTTGGCTCCTACCAGGCGCTGGTGGACTTTGCCGTGCTGCCGGACGGACGGGTGGTGACGCGCTCGGGCTTGCAAATCGACGAGACTGGACGGCGTTCTCTGGAACTCTATTCGCCCGAGGGCGAGCTACTGCGCGCATGGTCTCTCGGCCCAGGACGGCTGGTGTCGGGCTGGGCCGCGATGGACCGAGGCGATCCTACGCGCCACGTGTTTCGGGATGCCGCGGGAAAGATCTGGCTCGTTCGGTTTCCGCCCCTTGCGGGGATCAACTAGCGAAAAACGCCGGCGCCTGGGTCGGTGCGAATCGGCAAGTCGTCGGCTGGGCCGGCATGTCGATGGCGGTCAGCGTCGCCAAGCCCCCGGACCCGGAATGCCGCGACTGAAGAGGACCTCGGTTCCGGGATCCCGATCCACTGCCTCATCCGCGTCAGCCTGCGTCACGATGCTCGGCGGAAGGTCGCGCAGGATGGCCCGAATCCGACGGGTGCCCGGGTCGCGCACGATCGCCATCGGACGGCGGCTGTCCTCGTCCAGCGTGGCCGACCCACCCGGTCCGGTGAGCGTGACGCTGGCCAGACGGCCCTCCCAACCCGGTTGCACCGGAAGCATGAAGAGGAAGCTCGAGGTGCCGTCGCCATCGGCCACCACCGGCATCTCGAAGGGCAGGGAGAAGAGCACTGCACCATCGCCGGCCCGACCGATGACTACGTACTCACCGATCGAGCGGGGAAGCGAGGGCGGCGCGTCGATTACGAAGACGGGCTCCAGGAAGGGCACGCGGTCGGCGTCGATACCGCCCCAGAGGAGCAGATTCCAGGTGCGGATCGTATCCTGCGCGGTGGGGGAGGCCGCTGCCTCGCCCGGCTGGGAGCGGGCGTTCCTGGGGTCGTGCAGGCGTGGGTGGGTGTCTTCCGCGTTCAGAGCCCCGAGCGCCGCGCCAGCGGCCAGGAGGAACAGCGCCGGGATGGCGATGCGGATGCGGGTGCGGTGCGGGGTCCTCATGACTGCTTCCTACCCGCCCGATCCAGATCCGGTGCCCGGGATCACGCGGTCGTTCCTGCGCCTACGGGCCGCCGCATCGCGCCCGTGACCGCGGCCCCGCCTACCTCGCGAAGCTCCTCCGCGGCACCCGGCACTGCGGCCACGCCCCGCGCCTGCCGTTGTTCGGGTTCACCGGAAGCACCCGCTGGGTCACATCCATGCGCTCCGGGTCCTCCGACGCCATGTAGGTCAGCATGGCGGCCAGGGTCGCGTTGTTGCGCAGATCGTCAAAGACGATCTTGTCGAAGGTGTCGCGGTTGGTGTGCCAGGTGTACTGGCGATAGTCGGGATAGTTGGACTGGAGCCGGAACCCGGGCGCGGGCTTGCAGATGAAGGACATGTGGTCCGAGCCCCCGGTCTCCGGCACCCCTGGGACATCCAGCTCGATATGGCCGGTGATCTCCGGGGGGATGCGCTCGAACCAGCGGGCGAAGTGCTCCCCGGCGCCCAGGAAGCCCTGCATGCGGATGAAGTCGATGCGCCAGGTGCCGTTGTCCTGGTTGAACGAAGCCTGAAGCCCGTCCACCACCTCGGGGTTGTCGACCGAGAAGGCGTTGGAGCCGATCAGCCCCTGCTCCTCGCCGCCCCAGTGCCCCACCATGATGGTGCGGCGCGGGTTGGGATAGGTCTCCTTCAGGATGCGCATCGCCTCGTGCATCATGATGGTGCCGGTGCCGTTGTCGGTTGCGCCCGACGCGCCGTCCCAGGAATCCAGGTGCGCGCTCAGCAGCACGTACTCGTCGGGCAGGTCGGTTCCGGGGATGGTGGCCACGACGTTGAAAGCGGGCACGTCGCCCAGGAATTCGGCCTCCGCGTCCAGGCGGATGCGCGGGCCCTGGTTCCGCGATGCGAGCCTGTGGAGCAGGGAGTAGTCCTCGCACGCCAGATGCAGCGAGGGGATCTCGCGGGTGGCGGAGGCGAAGATCTTGTCCACGCCCCAGCCCCGGGACCAGTTGCCGGTGATCAGCCCGAGGGCGCCGGCGCCCTCCAGCCTCTGAGGGCCTGCGTTGGGGATGAACGTGAGTTGATAGCTGGCCTGCCATTCCGCCATCGCTGCTTCCCGCGCTTCGGTCATGCGCTGGAAGGACTCCGGGGTGGCGTGGTCGAGCCACGACTGGTCCTCGCGGCAGGTCGGTTCGGCGAAGGAGACTGCGACGAACTTGCCCTCGGCAGACGGCAGCCAGGCGTTCAGCTCGGCAGCGTCGGCGAAGTCGGGCAGCGCGACCACCTCACCCTCCACGGGCCCGTCGGTGCCGGGGCTCCAGGCGAGCAGCGTGCCCTCGAGCGTCCGTCTGCGGGGCTCCACCATGTCGATGTGGGTAAAGCCGCGCTCCCATCCGATCCAGGTGCCGTACTCCTGCCGCTCCGTCTCGATGCCCCAGTGCTCGTAGTTGGAGATCAGCCAGTCCGCGGACCGCGAGTAGGCCGGCGAGCCCATCAGCCGTGGGCCGATGGAGTCGAGCAGGGCCTGCGCGAGGTCGAAGGCCTGGCTTCGCGGGCCCATGCCCTCTTCCCACATCGCCTGGATGACGGGGTCGTCGGTCGGGAAGGTCTGGGCGGGCAGCGGCGTGGCTAGGGAAAGGGCGGCTGCGGCGAGAAGAATGCGTCGTGTAGTCATGAGATGGGGTTCCTTCTTGAGTTCGGGGCGCGAGGAAAAAGCCTCGGGCGCCCTGAGGTACACCGGGAGGGCTCCGCGCCGTCAGGATGGGACACGGGAGGGGAATGCGCTAGTAATAGGATGAAGATGCGCTCCGGGACCGCCGGCGATTCCACATGAACGGAGGGAGCTTGTTACCTGCGCCGCTCTGCGCAAGGCATTGGCGGACGATTGTGCTCGTGGCCGTCTGCGTTGCCGCGTGCGCCGATGGTGACGCCCCGACGGTACCGACCCCGGCGAACCGCGCGCCCGAGCCGACAGCTTCGATTCCGGGCCAGACCTTGAACGTGGGCGATACCGCCACGCTCGATTTGTCCTCCAACTTCACCGATGCTGACGGCGACTCGCTGAGCTACGCGGCCGCGTCGTCGGACGCGGCGGTGGTCTCCGTCTCGGTGTCGGGCGCCACACTGACCATCGCCGGGGTGGCGGCGGGCTCCGCCAGCGTGACGGCGACGGCCACTGATCCCGCCGGCCTGATCGCCGCGCAGACCTTCCGGGCCACCGTCCCCAACCGGCCGCCCGAGGCGGCGGGCGCGATCGCGGAGCTGACGGTGCTGGTCGGCGACACCGCCAGGCTCGACGCAGGGGCCTTTTTCATCGACCCGGACGGAGACGCGCTCAGCTACGAGGCGTCTTCGTCGGACTCGGCCGTGGCGGCCGTTTCCGTCTCCGGCTCCGAAGTGACGATCGGCGGCGTGTCCGGGGGCTCCGCCACCATCGAAGTGACGGCCACCGATCCCGCCGGCCTCAGCGATACGGTGAGCGGCCATGTCGCTGTCGTCATTCCAGTGCCGGACCTGACGTTCACGGCCGTGTCGCCGGCCGCCGCCACGCTCGCGCCGGGCGATTCGGCGACGTTCACGTTCGCCGTCCGCAACCAGGGCACCGGTGTGTCCGAGGCAACGACGATCCGCGCCGTGCGGTCGCCGAACCCCATCATCAGCGTCCGCGACGACGAACTCCGGTCCTGGTCGTTTCCGTCCCTGGCTCCCTCCCTGGACCACACGTTCCCGATCACCATCTCGGTCGGCTCGGACAGCGCGCCGGGGACGATCTACATCGGCATGTGTGTGGATGCCGTGACGGATGAATCCGATACGCGCAACAACTGCTCGGCCGGTGCCCGGCTGACGATCACCGGGGCTTACAGCGCGCTCGGGTCGACCGACAGCGGGTCGGGCATACGGGTCCGGGCCGTCTCCACCGCGCCGACGGGCAGTCTGCGGCTGCAGGGAGACGCGCGGCGAGATTGGAGAGAAGGATGAGTCGCCAATGGCGCCTGTTTAAACGCGCGGCCGCCGTTGCCCGAACGAACGCACCCGGTCGCGCGGGCGCGCTCACGATGGCGCTCCTTGCGGCGTGCGGTGACGAGCCGGTGGTCGCTCCCCCGGCGGCCGTCGTGTCGGCTGCCGAATCGCGCGCGGCGGTGTCGGCCGCAACGAGCGATCGGGACATTCTCATCGCGCTTTACAACGCAACCGACGGGCCGAACTGGGTCAACAACGAGAACTGGCTGACGGACGCGCCGATTGGGGACTGGTACGGCGTGGACACGGACGCCTCCGGCCGAGTTGTGCGCCTGGACCTCTCCGGCCAGTTGGACCAGCAGACTCGGGAATGGGATACTCACGGCCTCGCCGGCTCCATCCCGCTGGAGCTGGGCGGCCTCGCCAGCCTGGAGACGCTGTCGCTGGCCCGGAACGAACTGACGGGCGCCATCCCGCCGGAGCTCGGCGGTCTCGCCAACCTGAAGACGCTGTCGCTGGGTCGAAACGAACTGACTGGCGCCATCCCCCCGGAAGTGGGCGGCCTCGTCAACCTGAAGACGCTGTCGCTGCGCTGGAATGCCCTGACTGGCTCCATCCCGCCGGAACTGGGCGGGCTCGCCGGCCTGGACACGCTGTCGCTGACCGTGAACGAGCTGACAGGCTCCATCCCGCCCGAACTTGGCGGTCTTGCCAGCCTGGAGAGGCTTTGGCTGGGCTCGAACGAGCTGACGGGCTCCGTCCCGTCCAGCTTCCTGCGACTGGACGCGTTGAAGGAGTTCTGGTTTCCGGGAAACGCGGGCCTCTGCGCGCCGGGAACCACCGGTTTTGTCGAATGGCTGAGCCGGGTGGAGCGGTACCAGGGGCCGCTCTGCAACGCGGCCGACGAGGCCGCCCTCGTTTCGCTGCATGAAACCGCGGGCGGAGCGAACTGGACGAACCCGGAGGGTTGGCTTGGAGGCGGCGCCCTGGAGGAATGGCATGGCGTCACCGTGGATTCCCTTGGTCGCGTGACCGTGCTCGACCTGACCGGCAACGGCCTTTCCGGGCGGCTCCCCTGGACGATGGGCGAGCTGGCTCAGATGACCGAGCTGAGGATTGCCGGCAACCCTGATCTTGCCGGCCGTCTGCCGCTCTCGCTGACCGGTCTTTCCCTGCGGGCTCTTCACTATTCCGGCACGGACCTGTGCGCCCCGGCGGAGGAAGTGTTCCGGGAGTGGCTGGGCGGCATTCAGTCGCACCAGGGGACAGGCGAGGAGTGCGCTCTCTTCCCCGACCGTGCGGCCCTCGAAGCCCTCTTCGAGACGACGGGGGGACCGAGCTGGATCGAATCGGACAATTGGCTCACGCTTGCTCCGCTTGCGTTGTGGGATGGCGTGCGAACGGACGCGGATGGGCGGGTCACAGGCCTTGATCTCCGAGGGAATGGGCTGGAGGGACCGATTCCGCCGGAGCTGGGCACGTTGGCCAGCGCCAGGGTCGTCATCCTCGCGGAAAACGAGCTTTCGGGACCCATCCCTGCCGGGTTGGGCGGGTTGGCCAGCGTTGAGGAACTTGACCTTGAAGAAAACCAGTTGACGTCCGTCCCGCCGGAGTTGGGCGAACTCGCCAACCTGCAGGCGCTGACGCTCAACTTCAACCGGCTGACGACCGTCCCGCCGGAACTCGGACGCCTCTCCAGGCTCGACTACCTGGGGCTCTGGTCCAACGAATTGACCTCCATCCCGGCGGAACTGGGCGAACTCGGCAACCTGCGAGAGCTGGATCTCGACGAAAACCGGCTGACAGCCTTCCCGCCGGAGCTGGCCGGCCTGGAGCGTCTCGAGATCCTCTGGGCGGCATCAAACGAACTGGCGTCCATCCCGCCGGAGCTGGGCGCAATGAACAGCCTGCGGCTGCTGGTCCTGGAAAGAAACCGGCTGACCGACTTTGGAATGGAACCCGGCGGCTATCCGAACCTGCGCACGCTGGATCTTTCCTCCAACGACTTGACGTCCTTCCCCTCAGAGCTGGGCGCACTGGGCAACCTCAGGCAACTGGAACTCGACGGGAACCGGCTGACCGACGTTCCGCCGGGACTCGGCGGCCTGGCAGCCCTGGAGATTCTCGATGTCGCGTCCAACGAGTTGAACGGCTCGCTGCCGGCGGAGCTGGTCGAGCTCACGGGCCTCAGAAGTCTGGGGCTTGCCGACAATGTGGGATTGACCGGTGCCCTGCCCCTGGACCTGACGGCGCTGGAGAGCCTCGAGGACCTGCATACGACCGGGACGGAGCTGTGTGCACCGGCGGACCCCGCGTTTCTCGATTGGCTCGAAGGCGTGACGCGGCAGCGGGTGGCGCTTTGCGAGCGCGAAAGCGGGGCGGCTGCCTATCTCACTCAGGCCGTGCAGTCGCGCGACTTCCCGGTCCCTCTGGTAGCGGGCAAGCCGGCTTTGTTGCGGGTATTCGTCACGGTGGAGCAGGCAACCGACGCGACCATGCCTCCCGTCCGTGCCACCTTCTACCGGGATGGGGCCGTGACGTACGAGCTGGATATCCCGGCGAAGCAGGACCCCGTTCCGGCGGAGATCGACGAGAGTTCGCTGTCGAAGTCGGTAAACGCGGAGATCCCGGGGTGGGTCATCCAGCCGGGGCTGGAGGCGGTGATCGAACCGGATCCGGAGGGGACGCTGGACCCGGTACTGGGCGTGGCCAGGCGCATCCCGGCAACCGGCCGGATGGCGGTCGACGTGCATGCGATGCCGGTGTTCGAGGTCACGCTGGTGCCCTTCATCTGGGACGCGAGTCCGGACTCCTCCATAGTCGACATTACATCGGCCATGGCCGCCGACCCTGAAGGGCACGAATTGTTTGAACGGACGCGCCTGCTGCTGCCGGTTGCGGAGCTGGACGTGACGGCGCACCCGGCCGTCGCTTCGCCGACGAACAACGGCTTTGAAATCCTGAGGCTTACGGAGATGATCCGGGTCGCCGAGGGCGGGCGCGGCCACTACCTGGGCCTGATGGCCGGACCCACGGCACCGAGCAATCTCCTCGGCGTCGCCAACGACATCGGAAACTGGTCGAGCTTCTCGGTCCTCGATTCGGAAACCATCGCGCACGAGTTCGGCCACAACCGCAACCTGTATCACGCGCCGTGCGGCGGAGCGGGAGGCCCGGACCGGTACTATCCCTACGAGAACGGGAACATCGGCGCCTGGGGCTACGACTTCCGCACAAGCGAACTCGTGCCGCCGCACCAGCCGGATTACATGTCCTATTGCGGGCCGACGTGGACCAGCGATTACCAGTTCACGAACGCGCTCCGGTACCGCCTGGAGACGGAGACCAGCTCCATCGTCGTCGTGGCCGCGGAGACGCGTGCAGCGGCTTCATCCCGGACCCTCCTGGTCTGGGGCGGCCTTGACGGCCAGGGCGCGCCGTACCTCAAGCCGGCCTTCTTCATCGACGCCCCGCCGACACTGCCGTCGTCGGAGGGCGCCTGGTCGCTCACCGGGCGGGATGCCGGCGGCGGCGAGCTCTTCTCGGTGTCCCTCGGCATGGCGGAGTTCACCGACACGGAAGAGGACCACGCGGGGTTCACGGTGGCGCTGCCGGTGACGTGGACCGGGCAACTGGCGAGCATAACGCTTGAAGGTCCGGGAGGCTCGGCGAACCTCGACCAAGATACCGACGCTTCGGTCACGATCCTTCGCGATGCCGCGACGGGCCGGATCCGCGCCGTCCTGGATGGTCCTCCGGAAGCGGCCGGGGGGGGGGGGGGGGGGGGGGGGGGGGGGGGGGCGCGGGGGGGGGGGGGGGGG
>VXNP01000137.1 GCA_009840525.1 Gammaproteobacteria bacterium | reverse complement strand
GACCCCCATCCCCCACCCCGGGAGACCTCCAATGCGACAGCCCTCCCCATTCTCGGAACGATTCGAACTCGCGGTCATCGCCGTCATTTGCATGGATCTGGTGCTCCAGACCGCGGAGACGGCGGAAACCATGGCCGGTGCGGCGACGTTCTTCTTCTGGGCCGGCGTGGGCGTCTGGGCCCTCTACACGGTCGAGTGGTGCGTGCGCATCCGGCGGGCGGAGGACTGGAAGAAGTACGCGTTCAGCTTCATGGGCATCGTCGACTTCCTGGCCGTCCTGCCGCTGTGGGCGTTCACGGGATTCGATCTGAAGGCGCTCCGTGCCTTTCGCCTGTTTCGCCTCTTCGTCTCGACGGCGAAGCTGGCCGCCCACACCCACGCCGTGAGCAAGCTCGCGAGGGCGTTCCGGCACGCCATGGATGAGGCTGGCGCGCTGATCGCAGGTACGAGCATCGTCGTGTTCACGGCCGGGTTCGGCATGTACCACCTCGAGCGCGACGTTCAACCGGAGGTCTTCGGCTCAGTGTACGATGGCCTGTGGTGGGCGGTGGTCACGCTGACGACGGTGGGGTACGGCGACATCCAGCCCGTGACGGCCGGGGGGAGGATACTGGCCACGGTGGCGATGTTCGCCGGGATCGGCGTGATCGGGTCGGCGTGCGGAATCATGGCGGATGCGCTGCGGGAGGCCGGCGCCGGAGAGCAGGCGGCGTAGGGGCATGTTTTCCCGGCCATCGTGGCCCGTGCTGGCGCTTGCGCTGGTGGCGGGAGGTTGTGAGCCACCGACCGGATCGTCCGGGTCGCTGATCGCGCCGGATGTCGTCGCTGGAGCGGGGTCGGTGCGCACTGTGTACGCCATTCCGTCGAACCGGGAACCGGTTCAGGCCTACCACGACTCGGTGGCGGGAGCCGTCCGCCACCTGCAGCGCTGGTACGGTGAAGAGCTTGGCGGAGTCACGTTCGCCGTGGCCGATACGGTGCCTGAGGTTTGCCGTCTCCGGGTGGACGACCAGTTCCTGATCAGGCACGACGGCACCGTGAGCGAGCGGTGGGCGGCCGCACTCGAGTCAGTGGCGCACTGCGGGCCACGGCGCTACGACGAGACGTTCGTCTGGATCGTCTACTTCGACGTGGACGAGCCCTGCTGGCGTTCCGACCGACCGCTGACGCTGGGGCGGGGCGAACGCGGCCTGACCATGCTGGGTCGATGGGACCTGCTCGGGCTGACCAACCCCGATCTTGAGCTTTCTTGCGGGCGCGGTGGTCACCCTCACGGACGGTGGGTCGGAGGGCTGGGACATGAATTGGGCCACGCATTCGGGCTGTCGCACCCGCCAGGCTGTGACGAAAATTCACCGTCCTGCGATTACGGGGCGCTGATGGCGTTCGGGTATGTCGCCTGGCCCGACACGTACCTGCGCGACGACGACAAGCAGCTCCTCCGCGCCTCACGGTTCTTCGCTGAGCGATGACGGAACCACGGACGCCGCCGCCGATCGTCCTTCAAGTGTCGGCGATGACCTCGTGCAGAGGCTGGTAGATCCCGAGCTGCCCTCCGCCCGGCAGGGTCACGGCCGTCAGTCTGCCCCACCCCTGTTCCTCGACCGGACTGCAATCGACGCCGGCGTTGGACAGGTGTTCGACCAGCGCATCGACATCCTCGCAGATGAAGTAGAGCTCATGGACATCGTTCTTCTCGGAAGGATGCACCGCCACTTCGGACGGAGGCAGGGCAAAGAGCAGCCAGCCACCCCCGAGATCGATGTTCGGCAGGTCCAGCACGTCGCGGAAAAAGCCCCGGTCGGCAACTGGATCAGTACTGTAGATGATGGTATGCGCGCCGGTGATCATCGTCGTTCCCATCGCCTCCTCGGTCCGCTGAAGTCCGACTTGAGCTGTGTACACATACCGGACACCCTCCAGCGCCGGGTCGTTCCGGGTTGGGAGCCCCGTCCCCGCCTCACCGCACCTGCAACTGAAAGCACTGCCGTCCGATGCCGTGTGTCCACAGGTCCCGGGGATTGAGGTGCCCGCTGACCGGACCGTCGACCCGGATCCTCGCCGCTGCATGGCAGCCCTGGCAGCTCATCTGAACGACCGGGGGGACTGTGGCAGGCTCTCCGGGCCCGGCACGGGACTCCCCATCGAAGGTTGCGCACACCTCGTAGCGCAAGCTGTCGAGCGCCTCGTATCCGTAGGTCTCCGAACTCACGGGATCGCGGGTGTTGACCCTCAGGCCGGGGGCGGCCGTCAGATCGTCCAGGGACGCCGGCAGCCGCGAATGTCGAGACCAGTAGAGGTTGCTGGCCGCCGCTATACCGTGCAGGTCGGCAACGCGCCGAGCGTCGATCCGGCGCTCGCGCTCCTGCGCGGGAGATCCCAGGAGTGCCAGCCCGAGCGCCACCGCCGCCCCGACGGCCGTTGCCGAAGCCGCCAGCGCGATGGATCTGGGAGAGAGGTTCATGCTGCCACCTCCTCCTTGCGCACATCGCGCAGGAAGTACCCGAACAACAAGCCGGTGATCGCGCCGACAGTGAGGACCTTCAGGGTGAACCGGACCGTCAATTCGCCGCCGAGCAGGTTGTAGACGATGCTCGTGACCACCCCGATGAGGGTGGCTGCACCCAGGAACAGCGACAGGTACGTCAGCGATTGCCGAACTCGCGAGAGCCGTCGACCCGGGTCTTTGCGGACAGCGCGATCATTCGTCCAGAAGACGAAGGCGAAGACGGGGAACGTCGCGACGAGGAAGGAGATCGACCACCGTATCTCCTCTCGCGCCGCCTCCAGGGCGGCTGCCGGATCCAGGGCAGGATCGGGGAATGCCTGATGGATGAACGCGAAGATGAGGCTCCCCAGGCTGACCGCGCTGGTGTACAGCGTACCGAAGAGGACGAGATAGACGAAAGCCTCGCGAGCGGACAGGTAGGGTGCGGGGCGGGGGACGGGGATCGGAAACGCGACATCGGCGAAGCCGCCCAGAGCGCGTCGAACCTGATCTTGCGGCCAACCGGCCTCGTGAAGCACCTCCTTGAGTCGCTCTCGAGGCAGCCCCTGCTCCAGGCCTGCCTTCAGGAATCCGGAAATCTGCTCGTTGACGGACATCTGACGGTTCCTCCTTTGAGTGGTTGATCCGGGTCTGTTGACGCCGCACAGGGTTGCCCGTTAGAGGCGGTACACGAACGAGATGCTGGCCGAGTAGGCAGCGATGTCACCGAGCACCAGATCGAAGGTCGCGGGGGTCCGGCCATCGGCGAGCACCGATTCGTGACTTCGCACCAGGTCCCATCTTCCGGGTTTTTGGACATCGCGGTAACGCGAATAGCGGCCCCGCAACGCGAGGCTGACTCGCTCGTTCGCCTCGAACGCCACCCCTCCGATCAGGTTGGTGCCGAGTGTCGATTCAGCCACTGGGAACGACATGTAGTCGGCCGTGCCGGCCGCGCGCGTCTGCCAGGCGGGAACAGCGGTGCCCACGGCTGGGGCTACGCCGCCTGTGGGCGCGAAGCCGTCGGCGAGCGTCCGCCGAACCCGCAAGCCTTCGAAAGCGAGAATGACGGTGGAGATGCCACCTCCGGCGCCGAGGAACGGCGTGAAGCGCGACGAATTGCTGAAGTCGAGGTGAACGTTCAAGAACAGGTCGTTGATGCTGAACCCCGACAGCCGGGCTTGAGGCCGTTCGACCGCGCTCCACTCATCCACCCTCTCGGCCGCGAGTTGCCCGGCGTCCAGCATCGGCGCGGAGGTTCCGCCGAGCATGGTGTTGCTCAGCTCCGCTTCCACGCGGAGCCGGCCACGGGCATACCCGAGGGCGAGAGCGGTTGCGCTGGTCATGGTCTCCGCGCCCCGATCGAACTCCACGGTCGCGAACACCGCGGATGCATGTCCGGAGCATGCCGGATCACGCGGGACAGCGGCCGGATCGGGATACAACAGCCGGTCGCAGCGCGTGGGTTGATCGATGCCCTCGATTCGGGCCCGCATGGTCAACGCATCCGAGTCCCCGAAATCGCCCCGCAGATAGAAGCCGTCCCGCCCCTGGGCGCTCGCCGCTGCGGGGACGACGAACCAACCCGCGGCGACCAGGACAACCGCCGTCGCGAGGCGCGCGCGGATGGCAACAGGCTCTCGAGGTAAGCCCCGCTTCACTGCTGCCTCCAGGAACCCGGGAATCTGCTCGTTGGTGGACATCGGCTGTTCCTCCTCCTGATTGGCCGATCCGATGCTGTTGACGATGTCAACATAACCGGCGACGTTGACGGCGTCAACATTGCCGGTCACCTTTGGACCCATCACCTTTTGGCATGACCCTCGACGGCAGCGCGTATCACCACGGAGACCTGCGGGCGGCACTGCTCGCGGAAGCCGCCGCGATGATCGACGAAGGGGGGACCTCGAGTGTGACGATGCGCGCGATCGGGCGGCGCCTGGGCGTATCGCGGTCCGCGGCCTATCGCCACTTCGCGGACAAGTCCGCGCTCCTGGTTGCGGTCGCCGCCGCCGGTTTCGGCCGCCTTCGAGACCGCCTGGAGGCAGTGGCCGCCGGAGCCCCGGGCGCAAGGATCGGGCGGCTCCGGCAGTTCGGCGAGGAGTACGTGCGGTTCGCGCTGGAGAACCCGGGGCACTATCGCCTGATGTACGGTAAGGAAGCGGTTACTCGCGAGGACCGACCCGAGCTCCGCGAGGCCGCGAACGCATTGTTCGACGAACTCGTGCTCATCGTCCGGACACACCAGCGAAACGGAACCATCAAGCGACAGGATCCCCACCAGCAGGCCTATGTGGCATGGGGTGCCGTGCACGGGCTGGCATCGCTGCTGATCGAGGGGCAGATCCTCACTGCGGTGGATGTCGATGGGCTGATCCGGCAGACCACCTCGACACTCGTGGACGGAATGCGAGCCGATTGAGCGCCCGAGAACGATGGTGGCGCTACGGCCGTCAGTCTGCCTGCCGGAACTGCAGGCACCGCAGCTCCTTCCGAAGGTCCGTCACGGACGATCCAGAATCGCCACGCGCTGAACGTCCAGTTCGTCTCTGGCGACCCCGTAGAGCTTCCCGCCTGCGATCGCGCGAAGGGAGAAGCGCTCGGGAAGAATGAAGTGGCGGCGAAGGGGTCCCTGGAGGTCTACTTCGGTCCAGTGCTGGCGCTCGTCCCCATCGACTACCCGTTGTGCCCACACCTTGCCGTCGTCCGAAACCAGCAGACTGGTCGCCACCGACCAATGACTGGGCCAACCCGCGAAGGTCACCCGTCCCCGAACGTTCGGGTTATCCCTCCGAAAGTCGGCCTCGGCCCGCTCTCGGTCCCCATTGCTCACTGGAAGGCCCTCGATGCCCATCGCGACAGAGTCCACCGAGAGCTGCGGGGTATCGTCACCACCGAATCGACGCGCAGCGCGCTGGGCCAGAGCAGCTCGCCCGGGCCGTTTCCCTGCCGCCCGAAGGCGACGACAAGGCGACCTTCGGTGTCGAACCGGAACACTCTCCTCTGGCCCGTATCAAGCACCCACAGGCCATCGTCCCGGATCACCATCGCTCCAATACGATTGAAAAATCCGCCCTCGAACTCTGGTGGGATCAGCGTCTCCACGGGCCTGTCGGAGAGGTCGACGACCGGAAGCTGGGCCGTCGCCTGCGTCGCCGCGAGCAGGACCGCGACGCAGGCCGAGAGAACGCAGCCTGTATTCCGCAGCGCCCTGCCCGGTTTCGGCTTCCGCACCCGCTCGATCAGAGTAGTCATCTTTTGCTTCCTCTACATCCCCGCCGCTCCGGTGCCGCAATTCTGGCGCAGGTGCCTTCAAGACTTCCCGGCAGGAATGTCCTAAGATTTGTCGATGTAACGGCTTCGATGGTGGACCGCCACTGCGGGAAAGCGATTGTCCTCCTAACTTGAGTCTGCGATACCAGGGCCCGAACGCCGCGAGAGCGGCTGCACCCCGGCTGCGTCGGTCGAACCAGGAGGAATCCGAAATGTCGAGTCATGTGCCCAGGAACAACTGGATACCGCAGCTTGTGGCCCTTGCGTTCCTGACTCTGGCCGCTGCCTGCGTCGCGCCCGCGGACGACGCCGCGAGCAACGCAGCGGCGGGCAGTTCCGATGCCGCCACCGCCCAGCCCGCCGAGGCCGGCCACTTCGTTCCCTCGACCCCCGAGAACGTGACGTGGGGCTGGTTTCCCATCGACAAGGAACCGGTGCTGCGGATCCAGTCCGGCGAGACCGTGCGCATCAATACGCTGACCTCAGCGGGAGCGACCCAGGACCAGGACCCGGTCGACTTCCTCACCGGCCTCGGCATCCCGCGCGAGGAAATCCACCAGGACGTGCTGGACTTCTGGGCGTCGCGCGACGGGCGGCCTCGCGATGTGGGGGGCGGCCACCTCATCACCGGCCCCATCCATGTCGAGGGCGCGGAGCCGGGGGATGTGCTGGCGATCGAGATTCTCTCCGTCGAGACGCGCGCCAACTGGGGCATCAACAGCACGGGCGCGCGCAGCGGCGTGTTCTCGACGTCGTATCCCGGCTTCCGGGAGGGCGATCCGGCGCTGGACATCCCGCCGGAGAGCGGCCGCCATGTGATCCACACGGGCATGGCGGACGGCGTGGAGATCGCGTTCCTCGCCGACGACATCCACGTGCCGCTCGAACCGTTCATGGGCGTCATGGCCGTGGCGCCCGAAGATCCCGTGATGGGTCAACCCGGCGTGACGGCGCCCGGCGTCCAGGGGTCGACGCCCCCCGGAGCCTTCGGGGGCAACCTGGACGTGAAGCACCTGAAAACCGGCACGACCCTGTACCTGCCGGTCTTCCACCCCGGGGGCCTCTTCTACGTGGGCGACCCGCACGGCGCCCAGGGCGACGGGGAGGTGAGCGGCACGGCGATCGAGCAGTCGCTCACGGGCACGTTCCGCCTCTCCGTGCACAAGGACCGGTCCATCGAGTGGCCGATGGCCGAGAACGACGAGCACTACATCCTGATGGGCATCGACATCGACTTGGACCGCGCCACGCGACACGCCGTCCGGGCGGTTGTCGACTTCCTCGTCGAGGAGAAGGGGCTCACGCCGGCGAAGGCGCTCTCGCTGGCGAGCATCGCGGTGGACTTCCGCATCAACGAGGTGGTGGACATCACCCAGGTCGTCTCGGGGTTCATCCCCAAGAGCGTTTTTCTGCGGTAGGGGCTGCTGCGCGAGGGTTCCAGGATCCACGGGCCAATCCTCTTGCCCAACCGGCCCGCGATGGTGACCGTTCTGATCGTAACCCGCGGCGGAGGACCGGGATGGGCACGAGAGGGATGGAAGATCTGCCTGGAGCGGCTTGTGGATCTGGTGAGCGAGCGATGACCGCAGCGGTTCACCGGCCTGCCAGCCACGTCGAGAGGGCCACATGCCGCGGGACGATTGGATCGGGCCTCGTGATGCTCATCCGGGCATCGCGCGGGGTGGCGCTTCTCCGTGGCTCTGCTCTCGCGGCCGCGCTCCTGTGCGCCGCCTCCCCCGACGGAGCCTCCGCCCAGGCGACGCCCAAGGTCCTCCTCATAGGCATCGACGGGGTCCGGCCGGACGTGCTGGCGGAGGTACCGACCCCCAACATGGACGCCCTCGCGGCGAGTGGGTGGTATACGGCGGAAGCGCGCACGACCACGCCGTCCGTCAGCGGCCCGTCGTGGTCGTCGATGCTCACGGGGGTTTGGCCCGGGAAGCACGGCGTCACGAACAACAGCTTCACCGGCCGAGACTACGATCGCTGGCCGAGTTTCCTCACGCGCGTGGAACGGCAGCATCCGGAGTTGAACACCTTCGCCGCGCTGGACTGGCTGCCGCTGGCCGATGTGGACGGGCTGTCGCTGGCCGAGCTTGACGGCGGTGGTCCCGTGCTCCCGGCCTCCCTCGACACCCGCGTCGTGCTGAACGGCTACGACCTGGGTTGGGCCGAGGCCGACGCGCAGCTCACCGCGCAGGCTGTAGGCCATCTCGCCACCGCCGACCCCGACGCCATGTTCGTCTACCTCGGCAATCCCGACGAAATCAGCCACCAACACGCCTCTATCGGCACGGAGTACCGGGACGCGATCGCGCTGGCCGACCTGCATGTGGGCATGCTCATCGACGCGGTCCGAGCTCGGCCCGGCTACGAGAACGAGGACTGGCTCGTGCTCATCAGCACCGACCACGGCAGGCTCGCGGACGGCAACCACGGCGGAGATTCACCCGAGGAGATGATCATCTTCATCCTGGCGAACGGCCCTGTCACCGCCACCTGGCCGCCTCCCGGATCGGCCGTCATCGTGGACTTGGCCGTAACGGCGCTGGACCACCTGGGCATTGTGATCGACCCCGGCTGGGACCTGGATGGAAGACCGCTGGGGAGGCCTCGGTAGCTGCCTGGAGGGCTTCCGCGCGTTCTCACAAAGAAACCAGCCGTCGGCTCTGACCAGGCGTATCGCATCCATGGTAGTTGTCGCGGGTCCAAACGCTTAAGGCATGGGATGGCGATGCGTTTCGTGCGCACCGTCACACGCCATGACGGCCGGCTGCCCGAGGCCGAAACCTTCGGGTTGGCGAAACGTACGCGAGCCCGGGCACGCGAGACCGGCAACCAATATGAGGAGGATAGTCGCAGTGACTATACTAGATACAGTTAGAAAGTCCGTTTCATTGTACGCGGAACATCCGGCATCCCGCAGCCTGCTCCTCGTCGGATTGCTAGCGGGCGCCCTCGCATCCGCGGCCGCGCCTCTCGCGGCTCAGCAACTCCGCTACAACCTCCGCCCCTCCGTCACCTGGACCGAGTGGGACGAGTCGCTCGGCCTCGGCAAGGCGCGCTCCCTGGGCGGCTCCGCGGGACTCGGGTTCGGAGAGTACGTGGACCTGACGGCCTTCTACCGGAAGAGCGACTCCCGCTCGACCCACCTGTCCGGCCTGCCGTTCACGGCCGGCATGCGGACGCCTCCGGCCGACCAGCAGCTGGACATCGATTCCTGGGGAGCCGAGATGTCCATCGGCCTCGCCAGGGGCTCGCTGGTGCCGGTGCTCATGGGCGGAGCGGGCATCCTGCGGTTCCGGCCGGAGGCCGGCAGCGACATCAGGCGCGTCCAGCTCAGGTACGGAGCGGGACTGCGGACCAGGGTGCTGGATCTGTTCGAGGGCGAGGTGATGGTGGAGCGCAGCAGGTACTATCTTGATCCGCTGGAGCTGGCCGCACCCGTGTCCGTGGGAGATGCGGCGCTTCCCAATGACCCGGGTGCGGGCGCCCTGCGCCGGAATCTGGCCCTGCGCGTGGGGCTGATGCTGCAGCTCGGCGAGCCCGACTACCCTTCGTTGTCAGATCGGTATCGGGCCGGTGACCGCCGATTCCGATCCCCGTCGTCCAGTGCCGCGGTGCTGTTCGAGCCCTTCGGCGGCGCACAGGCCTTCGATCCCGCCTTCGGCATCGACGATCAGGCCATCGCCGGCTTCCGCGCGGGCGTCGAGCTCGGCCCTTCCGTCGGGCTGCGCGGCTTCTACTGGCGAGGCGTCGACGACCGTCACGCGTGGGAGGACGGAATCAGGGGGTACGGCGGCGAAGCGCAGTTCAGCCTGGGCGGCCTCGCGCTGTTCTCGCCCCACCTGCTGGCCGGCGCCGGCAGGATGGAGTTCGGTCCGGAGCTGGCTCCGCATGCGGGAAGCGTCCCCGCCGATCGCACGACGCTGATCGTTGGAGGGGGCCTCGATCTCGGACTGGGCCGGCATCTGCGGCTGACGGCGGCCGCGCGCGACTACATCATGTCGAAGCCGGACCTCGATGCCACTGCCGTGGACTTCGAAGACGTCAGGGATCCCCGTGACCTCGTCCACAACTGGCAGATGTCCGCCGGCCTGAAGATCCTCGTGGGAGGTGGCCGCGGCCCCCGCCGTCCCGACTTCGGCCGTGACGACCTGGCGGAGATGGAGGACCGCTTGGCGGAACGGGTGGACGCCCGTCTGGACGAGATGGAGCGAAGGATGGAGGAGACCGCCCGCGCCGAAGCGGCCATCCCCGTCGAGGTCGAGCCACCCGATGCGCCTGTGATGCCGGTTGAGCCCGAGGTGGCGCCTCCGTTGACCGGACCCGAGCCCATTCCCGGCGAACCCGAGATCGAGCCCGCGCCCGGATTCGAGTTCGCCCCTGAACCGGTCGATCCTGAGACCGACTTCCCGGAGCAAGTCTTCGGTGACAGCCGCCTCGATCCCTCCCTCGGCTTCCCGGCCCACGAACTGCGCCCCTACACGGGCGTCCTGGGAGGGCCCCACACCCAGTGGATCTTCGGCGTTGCTGCAGACTGGGGTCCGAGCGATCACCTGACGGCGTTCAACTTCGTCCCTGAAGCGTCCCTCTCTCTGGGGCAGGGGAAACCCAGCTGGCTGGTGGCCGCCAACCTGCAGTACCGGCCGCCGTGGCTCTACCAACGTGACAGCTGGTGGATCAGTCCCGTCACCTCGTTCGGCCTCGGCGTGCTGAACCAGGACGGCTCGGAACTCGTGCTGAACGCCTCCTGGGGCGTGAACGTCCAGCTCTCACACGTGCGCGGCGTCTCGGGCGAGCCCCTCAACCTCTACATCGCGCATCAGGGCATCGATCTGTTCAGGAAGGAACGGCTGATCCTGGGGATGAGCGTGGAGAGATGAACCTCAGCCGCCGTCCAGCGTTTCCATTTCTCCGTAGACGCCCTTGAGGCGGGCGAGAAGTCCGGCGTCGAGGCCCTGGGGATAGCGGGTCAGGAGCCGCAGGCGTTCGTGGGTTTCCGGGTCCAGGCTGACTTCATCCAGCACCAGGGAACGGGCCTCGGGGGGTCTGGGTGGCCCGAGGCTGAAGAGAAACGTCCAGGCGCTGTAGTCGAAGCCGTCGGCATTTGCGAATTCGGCGGTCCGGATGCCGGTGAAGGGAATCCGCGCCAGCCTTCCGGCCATGCCGTGCGGCGGAACCCGGTCGACCAGGACGATCAGTGCGTCGTCCTCCACAGCCAGAACCTCTGCCTGCATGAGGTCGCCTCCCACATCGAGAACCGAAGCGATGCCCGCGGGACGGGTAGCGGGCGCCAACTCGCTGACCCGCGGCCCATAGTAGGGAATGCAGGCCGACATCAGCAGGCAAACGATACCCGCACGGATGAATCGGTGTTGAAGGTGCGCCATTCTCGTCTCCCGGGAGTTCATCTTGCAATCAGCAGGACTACAGCCCCCGCCGCGAGCCCGAACAGCGTGCTCAGTGCATTGTAGGCGATCGTCTTGTCTCCATCGATCACGGTACGGAAGCGTTCCAGCGCGGCGACACTGTCCCGCGCGATTTCGGAAACGGAGCCGACCGGACTGAGGCGAATATCGTAACGGTCTCCGTTGCCGGTGACCCGCGCCTCCTCGATGGTGACGCCTTCCGGGAACAGGACCGTGGATCCGTCCGCCAGATGAGCCTTGACGGACGACGGGATGACACGCGGCGAGACATCGAGCGCGACGGCATCATCCATCGCGACCGGCTCGTGCCTGAGAGCGGTGGTGCTCATGCACGAGACGCCGGCTCCCATCACCAGCAACCCGCCGAGCACGGCGATGCTTCGCCTGCGGAGTTGGAGGGTGCGCGCGAAAACCGAAGACCGATCTGGAACTCTCATTGACGTTGCCTCCTTCTCCAAGCTATTCACGCGAGGGTCGACCCCTTGATTGCCGCGAGGGTCGTTTTCGCGAGGGTACACTCGCTACTGATTCCGAGCCCGCGGATCGGGTTGTCTCGCTCCCGGTCATCGTTGTTCCGAGGGTTAAGCGTTTGGACCCCGGTGAACTACCATGGCGCGGCGACCGGTCGGGCAGGTCACTCAACTGGTGAGGAATCGTCCGACCGATCGTCAGCCCGTCAGGAGGCGTTTCGACGGACCGGTCAGCCCTTCAGGAATTGTCCGACGGACCGGTCGATCCGTCAGGAATCGTCCAGCGGACCGTCGAGCCACTCCGCCCACGCTTCGGAATCGGCGCCGAAATCCTCACCGCTCACGGCCTTCAGGAGGTCGATCGCGGGTTGGCGCGTGATCTCGTGCTGCGCGCCGACATGCGCGAGCAGGAGGTCGGGTGCTTCGCGGATGAGCTGCTTCGCGAGCGTCGTCTCGCTCGCGGTAGCGGCCAACACGTCCAGCACGGTCCGGAACACGTACGGGCTGGTGCCATCGAGCACTGCCAGCAATTGTGCCCGCGCAGCGTCCCACCGGACGGCGCGGCTCTCGCCGGCTCGAATCCACGCCTCGAGAACGCCGTGGGCCGACCCCTTGACCCGATCTTCCGGATCGATCGCGGCAGACACCAGATCGTGCCAAGCCGCATCGTGGTCGCTGAAGTTGACGAGGACGCTGGCCGCAATGGCTCGTGACGACCAGGAGGCGTCACGCGCGAGGATTGCATGGGCGAGGAGGCGATCCTGTTCGCTGTCCACGGCCTCGATCATCGTCCAGACACGAGGAAGGCCGCTCGTGTCCAGGCCGAATACCTCGGTGCGCTGCCGCACGCTCTCCGGGTCGTCCCGCAGGTGGAACATCCCCGTAGCCAGTTGGAGAATCCTGAGATCCTCCTCGGCCACGGATTTCAGGGCCTGCCATGATTCCGGCAGATGGATAGTCTCGGTTCCCACGGTACGGTATCGGACCCGCGCTCGATCTTCGATGCCGATGATGACCGTGTACCGCTCGAGGTCACCGGACAGGAAGTCTTCGGGAGAATCGGCGTCGACCCAGCCGACGACGGCGGCGTCGGCAAAGCCGAGTTCGTACTTCATGGTCGCCGAGCAGGCGTGGAGGGGCTGGCCGGGCGCGGTCTCCCGGATAGCCTCCAGCAGCGCCGACGCCTTCCAACGCTCGAGCCCGATGAATTCGACAGGTCCCTCCGGCCCTTCAAGGACCTGACCGACACCAGGTGACGCCGTCACGGCAAGAAGAATCGCCACGCGAGGAATGGATCGCAGGATCGCCACGGTTGCACCGCCTTCTTGAAGTGCTGGTGAGTAGCCGCCCAGACAGCCGCGTCGCCATGCGATCGCCGTCCGCCCGACGGGAACTTCGTCGCCTAAAGCGCGCAATGCCGCTTCCCGCGTCCTACCGTCCGCAGCCCATGATGGATCCCGGCGATCCTCGGGCGAGCGCGACCGGGGTGGGATTCGCAACCGAGGGGCCGCGCCAGCGGCGCCGAAGGTGAGCCGAGGATGCGAAGCACCGGAGGCTCAACCCTGGGTTCGAATCACAGCCTCTCCGGCGCGAGCGTTGCTCGTGAGCGGAGGGGGTGGGATTCGAACCCACGTGGGTAAAGACCCGCCGGTTTTCAAGACCGGTGCAATTAGCCGCTCTGCCACCCCTCCATCTTCGCAAGATAGAAACCGCAGCGGCCCGCTTCAACGCCGGATGAAGCCGACGTGTCCCTGCGAAGTGAAGGGCGCGCGCGAGGCGGGGCGTCTGTGTGGGCGAAGCAGCGTGGGGAACGGGGGGCAGGAAAAGTGCGGACGCTGTGGAAAAACGCAGACGCCTCGCCTCCTTGCCGCACCCCGACCCGAACCTTCGATTAACAGTGCAGTCCGAAGCATCTCAACGAGTGCAGAACATCTCCGAAACCCGGCGGGAGGGCCGAGTCATGAAATCCCTGTGCAGTGCGATGGTAGCGGTGTCCCTGATGCTGCTGGCGGCCCCCGTCAGCGGGTTCGCGCAAGAGAACGACCCGACCCTGGAGGAGTGGGTGGTGCCGTGGGAGCAGAGCCGGCCCCGTGATCCGTACGTGGCCCCCGACGGCCGCGTGTGGTTCGCCGGCCAGAGGTCCCACTACGCCGCGGTCCTCGACCCCGAGACGGGCGAGATGGAGAAGTTCGACCTGCCCGATGGCGCCGGCCCGCACACCGTGGTGGTCGCCGACGACGGCATGGTCTGGTACACCGGCAACCTGGTGGGCAACCTGGGACGCCTCGACCCCGAGACGGGCGATATCGAGATCTTCCCCATGCCCGACGAGCGTGCCCGCGACCCGCACACCTTCGCGTTCGACGCCGCCGGCGACCTCTGGTTCACCGTCCAGGGCGGCAATTTCGTGGGCAAGTTCTGGAAGGAGACCGGGGAGGTGCGGCTGGTCGAGATGCCGAACAATCCCGGCGCTCGCGGCGGATCCACCCGGCCCTACGGCCTCAAGATGGACTCGCAGGATCGGCCCTGGGCGACGCTCTTCGGCACCAACATGCTGGTCATGGTCGACCCCGAGAGCTTCGAGCCCACCTACTATGAGCTTCCGGAAGGCGCGCGCCCGCGGCGGATGGTGATCGACTCCAACGACATCGCGTGGTACGTGGACTACGCGCGCGGCTTCCTGGGCCGCGTCGACCCGGCTACCGGCGAGGTCACCGAGTGGGCCAACCCGAGCGGCGGCGATGCGCGCCCCTACGGCGTGGCCATCGACGCCGACGACCGCGTCTGGTTCGTCGAGACCGGCGTCCAGCCCAACATGTTCGTGGGCTTCGACACCCGCACGGAGGAGTACATCAGCTCGGTGGCGGTCGAAAGCGGGGGCGGGACCATCCGCCACATGTACTACGACGCCGACAACAACGTGGTCTGGTTCGGGGCCGACACGAACACCATCGGCCGGGCGGTGCTGCCGCCTTCGAGGCCGGTCAGCTTCTAGGCGTCCGCGGGCTGCGGGACGCCGGACGGATCGGCCGGGTCGACAGCGGGATCGGCCCGGCCGGTCGCGTTTTACGTATTTTGCGTAAAATGCGTAATCTGCGTATTCCCAACCGGTGGCTCCTCGCCGGTGTGGTCGCCGGTGTCGTGGTCTCCGGCGCCGGCGGAGCCCCCGCGGCTGCCCCGCGCCCCCCCATCC
>VXNP01000006.1 GCA_009840525.1 Gammaproteobacteria bacterium | reverse complement strand
TCAGACGCATCGCGAACCCGTCGAATTCATGGGGTCCTGGTGCAGTCTGGTGGAGGGCTTCCGGGCGGACATCAGCGAGCCGCGCCCCCGCAGGGAGCTGAGTGCCGAACAACTGAAAGCGATGAGTCGCATGCTCGACCGTGCCGTGGATTTCCGGGACTCGCACCCCGAACTGGAGGACCGCTGGATCGATGTCAGCTACTACGATCTGGTACAGGACCCCATGGCAGTGGTGGCCCACATCTACGATCGGCGAGGGTGGTCACTGGAGCACGAAACTGCCGCAGCCATGGAAGCATGGCTGGACGAGCTGTTGGAGCGGCGGCGCACGGAGAAGCGTCACCGGTACGATATCGCGGACTATGGGCTGACGCGCGAAATGATCGACGCCGCATTCGTCCGGTATCGCGAGTTCGTCTCGGAGAGAGGAATCCGGGAGTCGTAGTTATGAGAATGCGTAATGCTCTGCTGGGGGAATTACATACAATCTTACCCTTGCGCGTTCCGGTCCATCCTGCTAAGTTATATATAGGGCAATGACTTAGCGAGGATTTTAGACGATGGCGAAGGGACCGGGAAAGAGCTTTCGGAAGGGGCTCAGCTTGATGGATCTGGCGGAGATGTTTCCGACGGATCGGGCGGCTGAGGAGTGGGTGATCGCGATTCGCTGGCCGAATGGCGTGCGGTGCCCGTGCTGCGATTCCGACAACATCCAGGCGCGCCCGACGCGCAAGCCGCAGCCGTTCCGTTGCCGCTCGTGCCGGAAGGATTTCTCGGTGAAGACGGGCACGGTCATGCAGTCGTCGAATCTCGGGCTCCGCAAGTGGGCGTTTGCCGTCTACCTGATGACGACCGGGCTCAAGGGCACGTCCTCGATGAAGCTCCGGCGCGATCTCGGGATCACGCAGAAGACGGCATGGCATCTGGGGCATCGCATCCGCGAAGCGTTTCAGGAGCATCAGGGCGTGTTCGATGGGCCGGTGGAGATCGACGAAACGTTCATCGGCGGGAAGGAGAAGAACAAGCACGCGAAGAAGCGGCTGAACGTTGGCGGCGGTACGGGCGGCAAGGCTCCCGTGGTCGGGATCAAGGATCGCGCGACGGGCGAAGTGATGGCTGCACCGATGGCGAACGTGACCAAGAAGAACATCGGCGAGTTCGCTGGCAAGCGCATCAAGCCGGGAGCGAAGGTCTACACGGACGGCGCGTCAGCCTATCCGATGGAGCACGAGGCCGTCAAGCACTCGGTTGGCGAGTACGTTCGCGGGCAGGTCCACACGAACGGCGTCGAGAGCTTCTGGGCGATGCTCAAACGCGGCTACTACGGCACCTATCACCGGATGAGCGTCAAGCACTTGGGACGCTACGTCCGGGAGTTCTCGGGACGGCACAACCAGCGGCTCAACGACACGCTCAACCAGATGGCGTTCGTGGTCGCGGGCATGGTCGGCAAGCGGCTCCGCTACAAGGATCTCGTTGCCGAGCACGGGAACGAACCGCTTGCGGAAAACGTGACATAAGCTGTAGCATTCTCTACGAGAAAAGATGCCAAGAGACCGGAGAATCCACGATGGACAAGTTGCCCCGCTGGGTTGAAGTGTGGGGGCCAGTCGTTCTGGTCTTGAGTGCGATGTGGCTCATGGTGGGCAGAAGCGAAGACAGGCTCGCCGCGCAGATCGCGGCGAACCGCCAAGCCATCGAGAGTAATCGTGAAGCCATCGGGGAAGTCGAGCGGAGGCTTGGTGAAGCCATCGGGGAAGTCGAGCGGAGGCTTGGTGAGGTCATCGGGGAAAACGGCAAAGCCATCGCACGGCTGGAGGTTCGGGTGCAGCGGGTCGAGGATGATGTGACTTGGCTCCGCAACAATCACTAGCAGAAACGGGGGAAGCCGGATTGAACGAGCGCAAAGAACGCAAGCGTCCTGGCAGGGAACCAGAGCTTTTCCCGCGCATCGACGCGACGCCGGAACAGCTCATGCGCATTCTGGTTCAGACTCCACCGAAGGAGTCTGACGAGTGGCGCTATTCCTCCGAGCGTGACGGTCGTTCCGCCCGCCGGAAGAGGTAGATCGCGACGATCTCGCCGGACTTGGCGGTTTGCTGGCCGCTCGCCAGGAACTTGTTTCGGCTCGTGGAGAAGGTCTCACGGAAGGTGTAGCCAACGTGCATGAGCGACCATCCGATCTGCTCCACAATCCCCAATGTCTGGGGGATCGGCAGGTTGTCCGTTTGCTGAGCCACGTCGAGGTCTGCGAGCAGCAGGCTGCTCGTTCTCCCTTCGGCTGATTGATCGGCTTCGCTTGAAACGGCTGACGCGCCGACCATGACGATGACCTCTCCGCGCGTGGTCGAGATCACGCGCTGTATCTGGAAGAACAGCTCGCCCGCATCGTAGGCGAGTTGAGCGCGTCCGTGATCGGTCGCTTCCCATGCCTTCCGGCGCTTCGCCTCCCTTTTCTGCCGTGTCGCTTCCCTTCGCGCTTCCGAACGTGTGAGCATCTCCCTACCTCGGCATAAGCTGATTGTTGACGTATGCGGCTTCCTCGGGGCAGGCTTCGCGATAAGCGGCTCCGGTCAGGGCGAGGACATCGGCGGCCTTGTTGAGATCATCGGTGGATTCCCGCTGCGAATCCCGCCCCATCTCTTCGATGCGATCCGTCTCCGTCCTGACGGCTGTCGGGATGGAACTGTTCATGGCGAATGTCCCGCGAGATGCGGTCGTGAACGTCGATGCCGCGCGATAGATGGCGAAGCGGGTCAGTTTGCCATCGCCCTCGATGCGAGCCATCAGGTGGACATCGCGCAGCAGCGAGCAATCCGCTTGGAAGCGTGGTGCGGGATGCGCTCCCACGGCGATGAGGAGAAGGGCGGAGATGGATACGGCGACTGCGAGATGGCGCAACATGGCGGAATCCTCCGGCGATGGGGGAAAGCGGACCTACACACACCCAGCTAGCAATTCCATTTTCCGATGCGGAGTCCGTCCTCTGCCATGGTGAAATCGACGGTCCAGCCGAGGTCGGAGAGTGCGGCCAGGGTGAGGGGCGTGACGGGTTCGATGCCGACCGTGAACAGGCTGCAGTAGCTCATGGCGTCACCGGCCACCGCCTGCGACCGCCAGTGCGAAAAGGCCCCGTGAACGGCGAGCGTGGGGTCGCGTGGCGCGACGGGCACTCCGCGCTCGCGGGCGTCCCACAGGTTCTCGTGGTCGTGTTGATGGAACACGTCCCGCGCGCGCTCGCCCATGAAACGCGGATCGCCATCATCCGACAGGTCCAGGAGGTCGATCCATGCGCGCGAATCGCCAAGACCGAGAACGTGGATCAACTCGTGGCGGAGGATGTTGTACGCCGCCAGCGGCTCGTTGAACTCGGCGAAGCGGCTGGGCACCGCGAGCCGACCCGTAACGGTCTTGGTGACGGGATTGCGCGCGTCCTGGGTGCCTGTCGCGGCGATGGGGAGCCTGGTCGTGTCGGGCAGCGTCTCCAATTGGACGAAGACCCGGTACTCGTCATCCGCGATCACGGCGTCGAGGAACGCCGCCGCGCCGCTCATCATCAGGCGCGTGCAGTTGTCGAACTTGGGCGCGTTCTCGGCCCGGTAGATCGAAATCTTGCCCGTTTGTGCAGTGTGCGATGGAACCATGGATCGGCCCGGACAGCCGACCTGGACGGGGCGTAGCAAAAACCAAACATCGTGAGTCCCGTCCGATACCGTCACCCATATCAGAGCCAACTGGTCGCTCGATGGAGTGAACCGAAAAACGGACCCGTCAAACCGGATACCGCCTGTCGGCCAGTACGCCGCGCGATAGGCTTCCCTCGTGTCATAAGAAGCCAAGGAGTACGTGAGCGGGTCGCCGTCGGGATCGTAGAATAGGGTGTCCAGGTCCACGACCAGTTCATGCCCCGAATCAAGCATGATCCTGCCGGGCTGGCGTGGATGTGCTTGCGGTGGCGCATTCCACGTGCGTGAACCCGTCGTGTCGGCAACCTCCGCCTCGCGCATCGAGACATCCACGGTCGGGTCCACCAGCGCGGGATCGTCGAAGCTGCACGCGAGCGCGAGCAGCGTGAACGCCGCTGTTGCCGAGCGGCCCATCGGTGCCTCCCCTGCACGGGTGCCGGGCTCGGCAACACACCGTGCGGAAAGCAGAAGATGAGCCCTGCCTATTCGCCGGGACTCGGGGAGCTACCCTCCGTCCGTTGGCGGCTGTTGTATTCAGCAGGAAGCCCGACATGGGGGCTTTCCGCCGGATGTGTTACCATACGCCAACGAACCTAGCGCATCGCTCCCGGAACGTGCAAACCGGCCCTTTCCAGGAGGCTTGTGCGCCTGCTACGTTTTTACGTGGGGAAGGCCGCCCGAAAGGGGCTTGATAGGGAGATGATGCAAGGATGACCGAATCCGAGCGCCTGATAACGCTCTTGAAGCGGGCAGAGGAAAGCAACGGGCACGACCGAAGACTCGGCAATCTCAACAAGCTGAACGACCTCCAGCAGCGGCTACGCCACTGGATGACGATTCTGCAAGAGCGGGGGCAGGGGCCATCGGGCATGGAATTAGCCGTGATTCTGGATGACCTTCATGACACCGCGTTGAAGAATCTACGTCGGCGGGCAAGACGTTCGACCAGCTACGACCGGGAAACGACCCCATGACCAACGGCAAGACGACACTCAAGTTCTCGCACAACGTCCCCGATGCGATTCAGGCGAGCATCGATGCGCTCACGCTTGCCATGGCATGGACGCCGGAGAGTGAACTCAGAAGCGAGATGGAGGACCGCGTCGGGGATTTGAAGGATCTCCATCGGCGGTCGCGCACGGCCCGGACGATTCCGTCGCCACGCTAACGCTACGCGCAAGGGTAAGATTGTATGTAATTCCCTCTGCTGGTCTACCCCGATTATCCGCCCTCCTACTGGGGTATCAACCACGCCCTGGAGATGCTGGGCGTGAAGGCGGCCTTTCCGCCGCTCGGGCTCCTCACGGTCGCGTCGATGTTTCCACCGGAATACGATCTTCGGGTCGTGGACATGAACGTTTCGGACCTGAAGGACTCCGATCTGGATTGGGCCGATATGGTGTTTACGTCAACCATGATCGTGCAGAGGGAGTCCCTGCGGAAGGTGATCGAGCGCTGCAATCACGCCGGCATTCCCGTGGTCGCGGGAGGGCCCTATCCGACATCATTCCATCAGGAAATCCCGGGAGTCGATCACTTCATTCTGGACGAAGCGGAGGAGATCTTCCCCCGGTTCCTGCGGGATCTCGAACAAGGCAAAGCCAGAGCCATCTATCGCGAGCCGCGGAAACCCGATGTCACCCGGACGCCCGTCCCGCGATTCGATCTCGTCGACCTCGGGCACTATCACGCCATGTGCGTGCAGTTCTCGCGCGGCTGCCCGTTCGACTGTGAGTTTTGTGACATTACCAAGCTCTATGGCCGCGTGCCCCGCACCAAGACGCCGGAGCAGATGGTCGAAGAATTCGAAGCACTCTATCGGCTCGGTTGGCGAGGCTATGTGTTTCTGGTCGACGACAACTTCATCGGCAACAAGCGCGACGCCCTGAATATGCTGCCAGCCATCGCAGAGTGGCAGCGGGCACACAGGTATCCGTTCCAGCTGTTCACTGAAGCGAGCGTGAATCTGGCCCGAATGGACTCGGTGATGGATGCCATGATCGAGGCCGGCTTCAACGGCGTCTTCCTGGGCATCGAGACGCCGAACCCGAAAGCGCTCGCCATCACGAAGAAGCCGCAGAACATCAGCCGGCGCGAGGAGGATTACCTGCTGAAGGCCGTCCGAAAGATCCAGCACAGGGGAATGCAGGTGATGGGCGGGTTCATCCTGGGTCTGGACGGAGACGACGAGCGCGTCTTTGATGCCCAGATCCAGTTCATTCAGGACTCCGGAATTCCCATGGCGCTGGTCGGGTTGCTGACCGCGCTGAAGGGAACGGATCTCTACACCCGGCTGCAATCGGAGAACCGGCTCCTGGACGTCCCCGTCGGTACCAGCGCGACGGCCGTGAACTTCGTGCCGCAGATGGATCCCACGACATTGCTCGAGGGATATCTGCGCGTGATCTCCACAGTCTACGATCCTTCCCTCGAGAACTACTTCGAGCGCTGTCTGACGTTGCTGAAGCACCTGAAACCGCTGCCCCACGTGACCCCGGCCGTGAGCAAGAGCGCGCTCTATCTGGGGCTGATGACGGTGCGTCGGCGCCTCTTGCCCAGCCAGATCCCGGCTTACAGCAGGTACATCGCGAAGGTATCAAAGGAACATCCTTCCATGTTGCCGGAGGCTATCCGTCTGGCAGCGCTGGGCCATCACTTCGAGAAGTTCACCCGTCAGCAGAAGGTGCTCCAGGGGTTCAAGGACTTCCTGGAAGCCGAGTTGGGGGCTTTCCGCGAGGCCGTTGCGCGTCCCGGGACGAAAGAAGGTCTGCTCGACGGGCAGCGGAAGGCGCTGTTGGCCCGCGTGAATTCACGCTATCGGTCGATACCAGCCGACTTTCGCTTCGATGCCGATGGGCTTGACGATGCGGTGGCGTCCTTGCGGTCCGCCCTCAGCGATACCGATTCAACAACGCATGCCGGAAGCACCCGCGGCACGCGATCCGATGCGCTGCCCGTGGTTGGGAAGAATCCCCGCCGACACTAGAGAATCCCGCATGCTTCGCAGGTGCACGCTGCCCTGTTCGGCTACCTCAGTTGGGGTGGGATTCGCGCCTTCGTGGCCTGCTCCAGATCGTAGGCGAAACCCAGTAGCGCCGCCTCGGTCCAGAGGTCTCCGATGAAGGCGAGCACGAAAGGCGTTCCGTCCGCGTAATAGCCGAAGGGCACGGTCACCACGGGAAGTCCAATGTCGTTGATGACATTGCTGGGAAGTTCGGGATGGTTGTTGGGATTGAAGTCGGGACGCTCCGGATCCTCGACCAGATCGCCGATGGGCGCGCCGGCTTGAGGGAAGAACAGGCCGTCCAGGTCACTGTCCTCGAGTACGCTGCGGAACAGCGCGCGGACATCGGCCCGCCAGCCCTGGAAGGCGTCTCCCTCCTCGGTGGCGCTGGGGCGCGCCGGGGGTGGGCGCTCGGCGTCCTCGCGGTCGCGGAATGGCCTGCCCGATAGCGCCTCCCACTCCTCGACGCTGTGGAACGCCGCCCCGGGACCGAGGCCCCGGAAGTAGTTGAGCATGTCGTAGGCGGAGGCGGAGGGGACGCGCGGGCGCTCCGCGTAGAGTTCGACGAAGCCGGTGCCGGCGAACGGGTCCTCCACGGTCGCGGCGCCTCGTTCGTGGAGGGCTGCGATGGCCTGCCGGTACATCGCCTCGGTTTCCTCGGCGAGCGGAAGCCAGGTGTCGCGCCATCCCTCGCCCACCAGCCCGAAGCGCGCGCCGGCCAGGGCGGCCGGGTCGAGGGCGGCGGCATAACCGTCCTCGGGCATGTTGCCCGACGCGGCGTAGGTGGCCAGGTCCTCCGGGGTGGGCCCGGCGAGCACGTCCAGAGCGACGGCGGCGTCCTGCACGGTCTTCGCCATCGGTCCGACCACGTCCGCGTAGCTGCCGTTCAGCGGCACGACCCCCTCGAGCGGCACGAGCCCGTAGGTGGGTTTCACGCCCACCAGCGCCTGCGCAGCCGACGGGTTCTGGATCGACCCACCGGTCTCGCTCCCCAGCCCGAGCACGGCAAAGCTGGCGTTGACCGCGGTGGCGGTGCCGCCGCTTGACCCCCCGGGGACGCGGGTGACGTCGTAGGCGTTCAGGGTGACCCCGGCCACCGAGCTCTCGGTGCGGGTGCCGTGTCCGGCGAAGTCGGGCAGGTTGGTCTTTCCCAGAATGACGGCGCCCGCTTCACGCAGGCGGGTCACCACCGCGGCATCGTCGTCGGGGATCATGTCCACGCCGCCGCCGGCCGCGCTGAAGCCGTCGTAGCCGGCGGTGGTGACCTGGCCCGCCTGGTCGATGTTGTCCTTGATCACCACCGGCACCCCGTGCAGCGGGCCGCGCGGGCCCGTGGAGGCGTACTCGCGGTCCAGTGCCGCGGCCGTCGCCAGCGCATCCGGGTTCATGGAGATGAACGCGTTGTAGAGGTCCTCGTAGCGCTCGATGCGGCCAAGGAACGCCTGCGTGAGCTGAACGGCGTTGTAGCGGCCCTCCGCATAGTCGGCCTGGATCTGCTTGGCGGTGAGTTCGACGACGTCGATGTCGGGCGCGTCTTCCGGGACGGGCGCGGCCTCGGGAGCTTCACAGGCCGTCGAGAGGACCAGCAGCCCGATGGCTGCCAGCCAGGGTCGCGTACTGACATCGCGGCGCCCCCGCCCGGCGGGATCTCTGGCCGGTGACCCAGTCCCGCCCTCGAGGCACTTGTTCATGCCGGCCTACCGGACCCGCGCATCGCGCACCTCGATCGCCACGCCCTCCGCGCACAGAGGATCCGCGGCGAGGGTCGCCCGCAGCACCACCCGATCGCCGGGCGCGATCCCGTCGGTGTTCCCCTCCAGGGTGTAGAGGCGGTCGTCGCCGTTGCGCAGGGTGGGGCAGGCCAGTCCTTCGTCGGTGATCTCTCCGTCGACCCGGAACACACCGTCTTCGTCGGCCACGTGAAACTCGTGCGAGGTCGCAAACGGCCGCTGGTCGAAGCCAGCCAGAAAGAAGAAGTGCTTGAGATCGGGCGTGGCCCAGCCCGGCAGGCGCACGGTCGCCGAGAGCAGCCCGTTCGCGTCGGTCTCCTGCTGGGTAAGCAACTGGTGGTTCCCGCCCAGTGCCCCGAAGCCGATGTAGACGGCCGCGTACGGAAGCCGGTCCATCGAAACGGTCACTTCCTCACCGGGGCGGGCCGCGGCGGGCACCGCTTCGGGACGACGTTCCTGACTCATCCTGCTTCGCTCCATTATCATTCTCCAGAGTCGGCGACTCGCTGAAATCGCATGTCGTAAACGCGCCCCTGCCGGATGCCGAAGCCCGCCGCACGTCCGTCGGCGCCCAGATCGAAGCGGATGCGCCCCAGGCCGCCCGCGTTGAACGCATCCCGGTAGACCGGCTCCAGTTCGAAGACGGCGTCGGGCCTCCGCGTTGCCACCAGTTGGTCGCCCTCTACTGCCACGACCAAGGTGGTTTCGGCGTCGTCGCTGTGGAAGGTGCCCACATATGCATCGAGCTGCCCGGCAGTCGGCGCGAACTCGTCCACCGGCGCGTACGTGTTGTCGTAGTACTCCCCTGTGTACTCGTCGATGGTGGCCCGCCCACCGTCCGTCGCGGCCCCGAAGACGAAACGGCGCTCGCTCGCCCCCACCTGGAACTCGCTCGCAGAGTGCGCGACCAGGCGCTGGTTCCCGACCCGCAGCGCGCCGTCCTCCAGCGTGACGCGCAGCGGATCGCCGGTATCCACTTCACGGTAGAGCCCGGCCTTCGCCGCCAGCTCCTCCTCCGCCAGCGCCATCCCCTCGCCCGGCTCCGGGTCGGGCGAGGCCGCGTCACCCAGGAACACGCGCGCCACCTGCCCGCCCAGCGCCCCCGGGTTGGCGTTGCCCACGTTGCACAGAATCGCGACCGAGAGCTGCTGGTCGGGATACCGGCCGATGAAGCCGCGGTAGCCGGCGGTCGATCCGGTGTGGGTGATCGAGGGCACGCCCGCGAAATCCCGCAACTGGAGACCGCCGGCGTAGGAGATCGTACGACCATCGTTGAGGACGGCCCGGTCGTGCATCATACGCACGAACTCCTCGCCGCCCAGGCGCCCGTCGGTGAGCGCCGCGTTCCAGGTCTGCAGGTCGCCCACGGTGCTCAGGATGCCTCCGTTCCCATGCACGTACTCGATGGGCCGGTTGATGAGGAACCCGTCGTCGGACGCGGAATAGGCGGTGCTTCGCCGCGGGACCAGGCGCCGGTAGTCGTCGCGCCACTGCGTATCGCTCATCCCCAGGGGCTCGAAGATGCGCTCGCGGGAAAACTGCGCGAAAGGCATCCCGCTCACCCGGTCCACCACCACTGCGAGCAGGTTGTAGCCGGTGTTGCTGTAGGAGTATTCGTGGCCGGGCTCGAAGTTGAGCGCGCTCTGGCGGCTCACTATGTCGAGCACGTGCGCGTGCCGGTGCGAGCGCTCGCCGCGTCCCCAACCGGAAATCGATGCGACCGAGCCCCAGTCGCGCATCCCGCTGGTGTGAGTCATGAGGCGGCGCAGGGTGACCGGCGGGCCGTAGTCGCGCACCTCCGGGATGTACGTGCGCACGTCGTCATCGAGGGAGAGCTTCCCGTCCAGCGCCAGCAGGACCACCGCCGCCGAGGTGAACTGCTTGGCCAGCGAGCCCCCCTCGAAGATCGTGGACGGCGTGTTGGGGATGTCGTGCTCCAGGTCCGCCATGCCCCACGCGCGAGAGATCAGGGGGCTGCCCGCCTGCGACACGGACAAGGCGCATCCCGGGCTCGCGGAGGAGTCCCACTGGGCGAAGATCTCGTCCACGCGGGCCGTCGCGTCCGACGGCGCCTCCACGCACGCGGCAGCCAGGCCGGCCACGTACAGCAGCGATGCAAGGATGGGAAGGGGGGGCGGTGCTCTCATCGTCGAACTCCTCCGGCTGGACGCGCCATCTGCCCGGGATAGTGCCGAAAGGCGCGCGCTGCGTCAAAGTGCGCCGTGGGGGCAGACACCCCTCCGGCGGCTGGCCGTCGCGTCCGTCGGATACAAGATTGCCAGGGAGGTGCGGCGAGCCGATCTCCACCCCGATGCTGCACCGCGACCCGAGTCCGCAGGCCCCTGGAGGAGTTGCCGGATGACGTACGCAAGCCCACAACCACGATCGTCCACGGACCATCGCACCGGCTTAGCATCGATGCCGGATTGGCCGCTTTCCGCATCGATCAGTCTCATGTGGCCGTCGCTTGCACACCCCGGTCGCAGGGGGCGACCAATTGCACGCCTCGGTCTCGTTTGGCGATTGCTCGCACCCATCAGTCTCGTCCTGGTCCTCGGGGCAACGGCATGCGCGAATGACGCCCCCGTCTACGATGTGGTGCTTTCGGGAGGCCGGGTCATGGACCCCGAATCCGGAACCAACGCGACGCTCAACGTCGGCATCACGGGCGACCGCATCGAAGCAGTCTCGGAGGAGCTGCTCGCCGGCACCCGCGTGATCGACGCCTCGGGCCTGGTGGTTGCCCCCGGCTTCGTCGACCTGCACCAGCACGGCCAGACCGACGAGACCTACCGCTTCATGGCTCACGACGGGGTGACCACGGGACTGGAGCTCGAGGTCGGCACCGGCGACGTCGCGGCGTTCTACGCCGAACGCGAGGGCGGCCAGCCCGTGAACTACGGCGCGAGCATCGGCCACATCCCGGTGCGCATGCGCGTGATGGGCGACACGGGCGATTTCCTGCCCGCAGACGCCGGCAAGGACGACCTTGCCACGCCCGGGCAGATCGACGAGATCGCGCGCCGCATCCGCGAGGGACTGGACCAGGGGGCGCCCGCGGTGGGATTCGGCTTCCCGTACACGCCGGCCGCCACCGACGAGGAACTCCTCGCCGCGATGTCCGTCGCGGGCGAGGCGGGGGCGTCGGCGCACGTGCACACCTTCGGATGGCCCGACGGCGCCCAGTACGTCATCGACCTGGCGGCGCAGGCCGGAGCACCGCTCCATATCGTGCACGCCAACTCCACCGGCGGCGCCGCCACCGCGCAGTTCCTGGCGGTGGTGCAGGAGGCCGTCGACGCCGGGCGGGACATCACCACCGAGGCGTATCCCTACGGGGCCAGCCAGAGCCGCATCGAATCGGCGCTCTACGACGACTGGGAGGGGTGGGACGACCAGCGCTTCGGCGTCTTCCAGTGGGGTGCCACCGGCGAGCGCCTGACGCGCGCGAGCTTCGGCCGCTACCGGGAGCAGGGGGGCAGCGTGATCAGCCACGTGCGCACGGAGGAGATGACACTGGCAGCGGTGGCCAGCCCCCTCACCATGGTGGCGAGCGACGGGGGCGCACAGGTCAGCCATCCGCGCTCAACCGGCTCGTTCTCCAAGGTGCTGGGCAAGTACGTGCGCGAGGACGGCGTCCTGACTCTGATGGAAGCGCTCCGCAAGATGACCATCGAGCCGGCGCGCCGGCTGGAAGCGTACGTGCCCATGATGGCGAACAAGGGGCGCATCCGGGTGGGCGCGGACGCCGACATCACCGTGTTCGACCCCGAGACGGTGAGGGACCGCGGTGACTACACCAACGCGGCGGTGCCCTCTGCCGGCATCGAGTACGTGTTCGTCAACGGCGTGCTCACCATCGAGGGCGGCGAGTACCTGGGCACGCGGGCGGGGAGGCCGGTGCGTCGTTAGATGTGAGACCGGCGCGAATCGCCATGCCACATGGGCACCGGCGATCGCCGGAGATCAGGCACCGCCACCCCCGTACTCGTTGGCCGGGTTCCTGTAGACCGAGTGGTAGTGACCCTCGTCGCTGCCAACCGCACCCTGCGTCGAGAATTCGAGGATGAGGTTCGGGCCCTGTATCCGGTAGTAGATGGATCCGGATCCGTCGTAAGGGCCGTTCCAGGCGAAGCGGACTTGGTCCAGCTCTTCCCTCAGCTCCGCCAGCCTGCGCTCCGCGGCCGCCTCGGGCAGGATGCGCACCCACAGGCCGACGACGTCCAGAAGCTGCGCCTTCCCCTCTGCGGGCCAATCCGCAACCCGGCTTCCTTCGAGCGGGGGAATCACGCCGTCCTCTCCGGCGCCGGCGTACACCTCGCGCGGGCGCGATTCAACGGTCGAGGAGGCCCGAAGTCCCTCGGGTAGCGACTGCATCAGGGCGATGCCGTCTGCGACCTGGTCCTGAAGTGGAGCAGCCGGAGATCCGTTCATCTCGAAGTTGGCTGGTTCGATGCCGATAAAGGTGGGCGACATGCTGAGCACGCCGTCACGGACCGCCACGTTCACGGCGAGATGGTGTCCGCCGAACTGCCAGCTCCAGTCGTCCTCCGCGGAGGGCTCGCCAAGGAACGCCAGCCAGTAGTTGTCCGAGCTCCAGGCGAATCGAGCGGCCCGCGGAGACCGGGCGAGAATACCTTCGGCCGCCATGACGCCTTCAACCAGGTCGGCTCCGTAGGGGCTCAGGGCCGTGGAAAGGAACGCGGACAACGCCGTCCGCTGTTCGCCCGTCATGTCGCCCACCCGAACTCCGTTGCGCTCGAAGTCGAGGATTCCCGCCGGCAGGTTGGACCAGTTGGACTTCAACGGGCTGTCAAGCGAGAGCGATGCTTCTTCCCGGCCAGCCTCGTCGAGTGTTGCAAGGAATCGATGAGCCGCTGCGGCGGCCGCCGTCGCCTCCTGCTCGGCTGGGACGCTGTGCGGGCTGCCGGCCGAAGTCATTCCGGCGAACAGCAGGATCATCAGAACTACACCCGTTTCACGCTTGCCCATGTCCAGTCCTTTCTCTCTTTCGGTTCAGATCTTGGGAATCGGATCACCTAGAAGAATCTGCGTCCCCGGTTCGACCCCATTCGCGGGTTCACCACGTTGTTGAAGACCGAACCGAACGTGAAGCTGAATCCGATTTCCAGCTCGTACTCGAAATCGGTTCCCAGTTGGCGACGCTCCAGGAGGATTTCCTCGTCGGGAATACCCTCTCGGCTCAGGTAGATCTGGTCCTTTACCCGGGCCACGCTTCCCTCCAGGTCCAGGTTCAGACCTCGGACGATCCGGTACTCCACGCGCGCGTACAGGTCGATCCGGTGCAGTGAAGGGTCGTGGAGGAACATGGAGGCTTCGAGCCCGCTGTTGATGTCTCCCCAAGGCTGCTGGAACTCGCCTGAAATCTCCATGCGCTGCTCCGCGTGGCTCTCCTTTGTCTTGTCGAAGAGCGTGACTTCCTCGTAGTCGAAGGACGCCAATCCCAGCGAGTAGAGGAACGTGATCTGTCTCCGGGTCGACTCGGCGTAGGGGAAGATGCTGTACTGGAGCGCGGGAGCCGCGCGAATGGCCAGGTCCTGGTTGACCCTGGTCGACGTGAGAGCCGACGCGCGCACGCCGGCCGACCAGTGCGGCCCGAGGCTCCACACAACAAGGCCTTCGTGGTTGAAGTTGCGTGAAGTGCTCACAAGCACCTCTTCGTCGTTCAACTCGAACCTTTCCTCCTCGTATTCGGCGTACGAACTGATGTCGATCTTGAGGTCCTCGGTCGTGCGGCTGGCCCAGAACGACCCGTCGAACGCCTGCGCACTCTCACGGCTCTCGCCCTCGAGCTCCGCGCCAGCGCGAATGCTGAACACCCACAGGTTCCAGGGATCCGTCCCAGCGGAGGCCTGCTGCTGCATTTGCTCAGGCGCCTCGTAGCTGATGTCGAGCAGGGGGCCGGCGGAAGTGGACGCCGCGTACCGGACGAGGCCCAGCGTGAAGATCTGAGTTAGACCGGCCCGCTCCTCCTCTTCCGAGTCGCTCTCCCGCGAGACGAAGTAGAGCGTGTCCTGCTGTGCGGCCCGCTCCTCGAGCCCCATGAAGTACATCTCGTACGCTTCGCCGCCTGCTGCCGTCTCCTGCGAAGTAACCAGCACGTGCAGATCCGCATCCGTCCGGTCCCGGACGTAGTTCACGAACGAGACCTCTCGCCTCAGGTGATCGAAGTCGCACATCCACGGCTCGCAATCGAGAAAGACCCGCAGGAGCGAATCCTCGGGATCCGGACCCGACATCTCCTCCTGTGCGCTTCCCCGCGAGGGAAGCAGCGATGCGGCAGCCACCGTCAGCAGCAGCCCCGCGGTGAAGAGCCACCATGAGCTGCGGCGTGGCCGGCCCGGCCACGAGGGGCACCTCCCCATCCCGTCGAATTGTCTTCGAGCGTCCACCTTCCACCCCCCCGCCCGTGCCATCC
>VXNP01000023.1 GCA_009840525.1 Gammaproteobacteria bacterium | reverse complement strand
TCCCGCGAGCGCGCAGTTCGACTTCGGGAGCTGGTTCCAGCGGGCCACGATCATCGCGAACCAGATCACGCAGATCTCGCACCAGCTCACCCAGATCCGGTCGATGGCCCGCCAGCTTACCGAACTCGAAGACCAGCTCGACCACATGGAGCGCGCCGCCAAGGGCGAGATCGACGCGCTCCTCCGGCCGTTCTCCGACCTCGCCGCCGATCCCGTCGGCCTCGTGCGCGACGGACTCGGCTGGCGCTCGGACATCACCGGCCCGGCCCGCGGAACGGTCGATGCCGTCCGCGCGATGGGCAGCGGACGCTCGTTTACGCGCCACTGGAGAACCGCCCGCAACGCCGCCGACCGGGTGTCGGACGCCGACATCCTCGCTCTGTTTGCGAACCTTCCGCCCCACGCCGCGACGCGTGCGCTGGAGGACCACCGCCGCGCCCGCGAGGCCGCCGACCGGCAGAGGGTCTTTGACTATGCTGCGCTCGACGCGGCGGCCGCGCTGGCCGGGACCATCGAGAGCGCGCAAGGCTCATTCGCGGACCTGACCGCGAATGGGAACCTTTCCAACACGGCCCTCCAGCAGGCCGGAGTCGCGGCCGCGCTGAGCCAGGGCCGCATCAACGCGGCGCTCGGCCAAGTGCTTGCCCATGAAGCCGCGCGCGAGGCGAGCCGTGCGCGGCAGGCCGAACTCGCCCACCTCGAATGGCTTGGCCGCTGGCATGATGGCCGGGCGCGGGCGAACGCGTTCGCCGTGGAGATGCGGGACGCGGCTTCGCTGAACCGGGCCGCGCTCCGCGACGGGCTCCTGTTCCGCGTCCCCTCGTTCTACCGGTAGGGGCGCGACGGCCATGCAACTGCCCCCGCAGTCCATCGACCCGAACGTCCCGGCGCAGATCCCCGCCGATCAGCTTCAGGACTTCAAGGGCTTCCTGGACATCGTGCTCGACACCGTCGTCGGCGGAGCCGCGCCCGACGTTCACGCGCTGGGTCTCCAGCTCTGGGGCGGGCTCGCCGCCGTCATGGTCGCGTGGACCGGACTCAAGATCGCGTTCAGCGGCACGTTCCAGCCGTGGGAGATCGTCAAGCTCGTGATCGGGATCGCGATCCCCCGCACCCTGCTCCACTACTACGTCGTTCCGATCCCCGGCGTCGGGCTCACGTTCCCGGCGATGGTGGCCGGGGGCGGGATCTGGCTCCAGAACCTGTTCATCTCCGACGTGGTGTCGGCGGGCTACACCGAGATGACCGCGCTCGTGCAGGCGTACTCCGCGCACCTGAGCGCGGCGTGGTCCACCGGCAACCTGCTCTCGATCGTGACGGCGGGCGCGACCGTGATCTTCTCCTCGCTGGTCACGCTCGTGATGGGCGCCTCGCTCGTGGTCTGCCTGCTGGCGCTCTTCTGCGTCACCTACGCGCAGGTGATCTGGGCGCAGGTCGCCATCGCCATCGCGATCCTGCTCGGTCCCGTGTTCATCGCGTTCCTGCTCTTCGAGCCGCTCTCGTTCCTGTTCTGGGGATGGTTCCGGACCATGATGGTCTACACGCTCTACGGCGTCGTCGCCGGTGCCGTGCTCAGGGTCTTCATGGGCGTCGGCATGGGCTACATCACGACCTACGCCGATGCCCTGATGGGCACCGGCACGGCGGACCCGTTCGAGCTCTGGCTCTGGGCCGTCGTCCTCATGCCGCTCGTCGTCTCCGGCCTCATGGCCGGGCTCAAGGTCGGCGAACTCGCCTCGATGCTCGTCTCCGGTTCCGGCTCCGCCGGGTCCGGATTCGTCGCCCTCGTCATGCAGGGAGCGAGCAAGGCCGCCGCTCCCGTCAAGCCCCCCGTCTGATCCGGAAGGAGATCCAATAATGAAACGAGACCGTGACGCGGGCCGCGAGTACGCGGAGATCTGGGGCGAGGCCGTGCAGGCGAACCGGAAGCTCCGGACGATCCTGATCTTCCTCTCGGCGAGCATCGTGCTCGGCGTCTTCGTCCTGCTCAGGATCGCGGGCGCGGAGCCGCCCAAGCCGATCGTGGTCCGGGTGGACGAGGTGGGCCGCGCCGAAGCGCTGGCCTACGAGGCCGCGACCGCGCAGGCCGATCCGCTGGATCCGACGACGAAATACTTCCTGAACCGGTTCGTCCACGACTTCCACTCGCGGCGGCGCGCGACCGCGCAGGAGCAATGGACGCGCAGCCTCCGGTTCCTCTCGACGGACCTGGCGAACGCCGCGTTCCAGAGGGACGGCGCGGAGGTCGCGAGCGTGGCGGCGGGGACCGCCGAGACCGAGACCGAGGTCGAGCAGGTGGTGCTCCGCATCCATCCCGCGCCCGAGCCGCCGCACGGCGCGACGGCGGACTTCGACCTCGTGCAGTTGCGGGGCGAGCAGGAGCTTCGGCGCGAACGCTGGTCGCTCACGCTCCGGTTCGAGTTTCTGGACTCGATCCCGCCCGAGCTTGTCGTGCATAACCCGATGGGGCTCCTCGTCACCTACATGCGGGCCGACCGGGCGCTCGTGACGGGAGACGAGCGATGATCGCGCATCTCAACGGGCGTGAGAAGGCGCTCGAAGCGTTCGGGTGGACGGGACGCCGGGCCGAGTGGATCGCGCTGGTCTGCCTCCACAGCGGCGTGTTCACCCGTGCGCAGGCGACGCGGTTCCTGGACACGCACCACGAGCGGGCGCGCCGCCTCGTGCTGGCGCTGATCCGGCAGGGCCTCGCAGCGGAGGAGACGGTGCCCGGCGTCCGGGGAATCGGGCGCGTGTGCCGCATCTATGCGCGTGCGGTCTACCGGGCGCTTGGAGCCGAGCACATCCGCCACCGCCGCAAGGCGTCGCCCGAGGTGCTGCTCCGGCGGCTGCTCTCCCTGGACTACGTGATCGAGCACTCCGACCTGCCGTGGCTCCCCACCGAGCAAGAAAAGGTCGCCGGGTTCGAGGCGCTCGGCATCGAGCGCGACCTGCTGCCCGTCAAGACGTACCGCGGAGCCTCCGGCACCACCCGCCGCCACTTCCCGCTCAAGCTGCCCGTCGCGCTGGACTCGGCCCGTGCCCTGTTCGTCTACGCCGAGCCCGGCCACGACACCGCGACCGCGCTCCGTTCGTGGGGCAAGGCGCACGGCGGACTCTGGCGCGCGCTCCGCAGCCGGGGCCTGTCGTCGGAGATCGTGACGGTCGCCCGGACCACGCGCGAACTCGAACGTGCGCGGCGGGTGACGCACGGCTGGGCCGAGGCGGGCGGACGCGGCGAGCCGGACCCCGGGATCGCCGAGGAGCTCGCCCGGATCGAACGGGCGATCCTCCAGGGCGCGGTCCACATCCTCGAAGAGTTCGGCGGTCTTCAGGCGGCGCTGAAGCGCAGCATCGCGCTGGAAAGCCAAGCGCGGCGTCAGGCCCGCCCCGGCTCGATCGACCGGGGCATCGTCTGGCAGACGACGCGACTCCAAGGGGCTCGCTACCGATGAGCGTCCCCCGACCTGCGGCCGTACCTGAGCGCGCAAACGACATGGGGGTGCGATGCGCACTTCGAGGCTTCCGCGGTGCGCACCGGGACCGGCGCGCAACCGCTGGCGCGCCAGAGCCTTTCGCCGGGGCGGCCATGCCGGCCCGTGCCGCGCGGGCGTCACAGGCGGTGACGCTAGCGACCCCCCTCGCCGAGGGCTCGGTACGGGTTCGAGGGCGGGTGTGCATGCGCACCGCCCGCCCCCGCCCTCCCGGGGTCGCTAGCGTGCCAGCAGTCCTTCCAGGAAGGGTGTCGAGCCGATGAGGCCGTGGACGCTCGTCCTCATCGGGGCCGCCCTGACCGCGGCGGCCGTGCGCGCGCTCCTCGCGCCGTTTCCGCCCATCGGCGGCAACCCGTTTCTCGACCTGATCGCCCACAACGATCCGGGAATCCATGCGGCGATCCGCGCGTGGTATTACCTCGCGCCCGGCGCGGCCGTGCTACTCGCCGGCAGCGTCATGCGCTCGGTCTCGCGGGTCTGGCTGGAGCCGCTCGCGATGCGGCGGAACCGGGGCAGGCTGCCCGCATGGCCCAACTCGCCCAAGGACGACGCGCCGTCGCTCGTGGTCGGGGAACTGCACCACCCGACCGTTGCCCGGGAGAGCGACAGTCCCTCCTGGCTCGTCGTCCCGGAGAAGGGGCTCTACACCGGCGTGCTCGTCGTCGGTGCGGTCGGCACCGGCAAGACGACGGCCTGCATGTACCCGTTCGCCCGGCAGCTGCTCTCTTGGCAGGCCCACGATGGGGACCGCCGCGCGGGTGCGCTCGTGCTGGAAGTGAAAGGGGACTTCTGTCACCAGGTCCGGCGCATTCTGGGCGAGGCCGGGCGGGAGGACGACTACCTCGAAATCGGGCTCGGGGGGGCTTGGCAGTGGAACCCGCTCGACGATCCGCTGCTCGATTCCTACTCGCTGGCGTACGGCGTGGCGTCGCTCATCAACCAGCTCTTCGGCAAGTCCCGCGAACCGTTCTGGCAGCAGGCGTACACGAACCTCGTCCGCTGGATCGTCGAGCTTCACCGGCTCCTGCCGGGCGGCTGGGTCACGCTTCGAGACATCTACCGCTGCACGGTCGACGCGAAGCTCTTCGCGAACAGGATCGGGGAGGCGAAGGGCGAGGCCCTGCGGCGGTGCCCCATGCGGGTTGTCATCGCCGCCAAGGATCTCCACGCGCACAAGAAGGCGCTCGAAAGCTGGGGCTGGGACATGGCACCGGGGGCCGAGACCGTGGCGTGCCGGTTCGACGCGGAACGCGGGGCGCGGCTTGAGAAGCTGAAGGTCGACTACGCCACCGAGCCGGTGGGGAGCGGTGCGGGCCGCGAGTACGCCGAGCAGGTGGATGCCGTCGAGCGGTGGTACCGGCACGACTGGCTGAAGCTCGACGCCAAGCTCCGCACCTCGATCGTCGAAGGCATCTCGGTGTTCCTGTCGCTCTTCGACCAGCCGGACGTGGCGCGCGTGTTCTGCCCGCCGCCGCCTGACGATCCCCCGGCCGCACGGACGGACGGCGAGGATGACGAGGAGGTCCCGGACGTGCAGCCCATGCCGGGACTCCGCCGCCGCCTGCCGCCGCTCGCCGACCTGATCGAGGGCGGCAAGGTGCTGGCGCTCAACATGCCCGCCGGGGCCAACCCGGCGCTGGCACGCGCCATCGGCGTGTTCCTCAAGAACGCGTGGATGCAGGCGCTGCTCCGGCGTCCCGCGGAGGCCGCGCTCCGGCCCGACCGCTACATGCGGCCCGCCGTGTTCATCTGCGACGAGTATCAGGCTTTCGCCACCGTGGGCCAGGACGACCCGTCGGGCGACGAGAAGGCGTTCGCGCTCACGCGGCAGTGCCGCTGCATCCCCATCGTGGCCACGCAGTCGATCTCCTCGCTCCGCTCCGTGCTACCCTCGGGAGAGGCGTGGCGCACGCTCGTCCAGACGCTCCGCACCCGGATCTTCCTGTCGCTGTCCGACGACGCCTCGGCCAAGATCGCCTCCGACATGTGCGGCGATGTCAAGAAGATCCAAGCCTCCTACACGTTCACCGAGACCTCGAACAAGCCCGAGTTCTCGCTCCTTTCCGGACGGGCGGGGGGCGGCGACGGCCAGCTCGGCGCGAGCAAGTCGTTCCGGCAACAGAGGGAGCCGGTGTTCACCCCGCGCCAGTTCGGGCTGCTCGCCAACTATCAGGCGATCTGCCTCCCGTACGACGGGGTGAAGTCGCTCCCCGCCCGGCGCGTCTACCTCAAGCCCCACTACCTGCCCAGGACCCAGGGCTACTGGCGGCAGCGCGAGGAGGGGCGGATATGAAGCGCGCCAGCGGCGTGGACCATCTCGCCCCGTTCCTTCCGGGGCTGGAGGGTCTGCTCGAAGACCCGGCGGTCTCAGAGATCATGATCAACGGCCCCGGCAACGTCTGGGTCGAGCGAGGCGGCCGCCTCGAACCCCACGAGGCGCCCGCGCTCACCGCCGCCTGGCTTCACCGGGCCGCGATCCACATCGCCCGACCGCTCGGACTCGATCCCGCCGCGAACCCTATCCTCGACGCCCGGCTCGAAGACGGGTCTCGGGTCGCCATCTGCACCCCGCCCGCGAGTCCCGAGGTCGCGATCACCATCCGCAGGTTCGGGGGTCGGGCATTCTCGGCCGGAGATCTCGTTCGGATGGGCTCGCTGCCGGAAGAGGCGCTCCATTCCGCCCGGGCCACGCTTGCGGCCCGCCGGAACATCCTCGTCTCCGGGGGCACGGGATCGGGCAAGACGACGCTCCTGAACGCGCTGATCGAACTGCTGCCCGAGGACGAACGGATCGTCGCCATCGAGGACACGCTCGAACTTCGGATCGACCGCGCCAACTGCCTCCGGTTCGAGGCCGGAGCCACCCACGACACGCCCGTCTCGATCCGCGACCTGGTGCGCCACGCGCTCCGCCACCGCCCCGACCACATCGTCGTCGGCGAGGTGAGGGGCGCTGAGGCCGCCGACCTCTTGCAGGCGCTCAACACCGGGCACGGCGGATCGCTCACGACGGTCCACGCCAACAATGCCCGCTCCGCGCTCTCGCGCCTCGCCAGTTGCGCCATGCAGGCCGGGGACGCGCTGCCCTGGGAGGTCACCTGCCGGGGCGTCGTGGACGGCATCTCGCTCGTGCTGCACGTCACCCGCCGCGACGGCCGGCGGTTCGTCGAGGAGGCACTCGAAGTACGGGGCTACGACGCGGCCACCGGCCGCTGGATCACGGAACCGGCATGGACCACCCAACCACCGAAGGAGGTGAACGCATGAGAAGCATCGACGGGACCATCCGCGTCGAGACGTTCGAGGACTTCGACCGCGAGCTCGCGCGCGACAGCGGCGACACGCTCGAAGTCGACGCCTTCCTAGCCGAGCAGTACGGCCTCTTCCCCGAGGACGTGGGGACCGAGGACGAGATCGCCGCCGCCTGGAATGACCCGCACGGCACCGGCGAGGAGGTGGACGCATGAACCACGACGAATACCACCGCAAGTTCGCCGACGCGATCATCGAGCAGATCAGGCAGGGCACCGCGCCGTGGCAGAAGCCGTGGGCGCCGGGCGAGCGCGTGATGCCCATGAACGTGGACACCGACCGCTCCTACCGGGGCGGCAACAGCCTGCACCTCGCCTCCGTGCAGCAGGAGATGGGCTACGGCGACGTGCGCTGGGGCACCTACCGCCAGATCCAGGCCCGGGGCGGGCAGGTCAGGAAGGGCGAGCGCGGCACCCGCATCCTCTCCTTCCAGGACAAGAAGCGGATCGCCGTGACCGACGCGCACGGCAAGCCCAGGCGGGACGCCGAGGGCAAGAAGGTCTACCGCTACGAGAAGCTCAAGGCGCCGTTCGTGCGCCAGTACACGGTGTTCAACGCCGAGCAGGCCGACGGGCTGCCCGAGCGCTCGAACCCGACGCCCGAGCCGCTCTGGAAGGTGCACCAGGAGGCCGAGCGGGTCATGGAGGACGTTGGCGTCCCGGTCCGCCACGTCCAGGGCGACCGCGCCTACTACCACATGAAGCGCGACGAGATCGTGCTGCCCGAGCGGGGGCAGTTCCCGTCGGCGAACCACTACTACCAGACCGCGCTCCACGAGCTGGGCCACAGCACCGGCCACGAGAGCCGGATGAAGCGCGAGACCCTGATCGAGGGGATCAACAACGGGTTCGGCTCGCCCGACTACGCCCGGGAGGAGCTGCGGGCCGAGATCAGCGCGATGATGACCGGCGAGCGCGTTGGCGTCGGGCACGACCCGGCGCGGGGCGCGGCCTACGTCGAGGGCTGGATCCAGGCCCTTGAGGAGGACCCGCGCGAGATCCGGCGCGCGGCCGCGGACGCGCAGAAGATCTCCGACTTCGTGCTCGACCGGCACCGCGAACGGGTGGCCGCCCGCGATCCCGTCGCCGTGGCGGCGGTCCGCACGCCCGCGCAGGGGCCGCAGAGGATCGTCGTGCCGGTGCCGCGGATCCCTTCCCCGGCGCGCGGCGCCGGACCCAGCCGCTGAACGACGGATGAGAGGAAGGGAGATGTTCGGCCGCACGGCCGAACCGGACCCGCGCCCGGCCGCGCCACCCAGCCGCGACAGCCAACGCTTGCGGAAAGGCCACCGCCGAGAATACGCCGCGGACCGCGAGCGCGGGTCCATCTCCTTCCCCGAACGCTGCGCCGGGGCGCTGACCGACATCGGCGTCCACGGCGTGGTCTCCTACCGCGACCTCGCGGAGATCCGCTTCGGCGGGCACCTCTACACCACCCGGCGGGCCGTCAACGGCTGGATCGACGACGGACTCGTCCAAGAAACCACGGCCACGGGGCCGAACGGCAACCCGTTCAAGGTCCTCACCCTCACCCCGCTGGGCGTGGCCAAGGTCCGGGAGCACGTTGCCGAGCGGGGGATGGACAACGGGCAGGAGATCGGCATCTCCCGGATCCGGGACGCCCAGGCCAGCCACGACACCGCCGTCTACCGCGCCTGCGCCCGGGAACGGGAGCGGCTGCGCGAGCAGGGCGCCACGGTCAGGCGCATCCGGCTCGACGCCGAACTGAAGGCCGCCGTCGCGCGAGCGAGCGAGTTGGAGCGGAAAAGGAAGGGCAAGCGGGCGGCCGACGCCGAGCGGCACCGCATGGCCCGCGAACTCGGCCTCCCCGTCGACGACAACGGACGGGTCCTCCACCCGGACGCGCAGATCGAGTACGAGGACGCCGACGGGCGAACCGGACGCGTCAATATCGAGGTCGCGTCCGGCAACTACAGCAAGGAGACCGTCAAGGCGAAGGCGGCCGCCGGGTTCAGCGTGCACGCCAGCGGACCGGCCGCCGCCGGCACGCTCCGCAGCCTCGGGCTGGGCGGAGGCGACGGCGGTTCCTGGCTCAAGGGACCGGCCGACCGCGATCCCGCATCCGTCGAACTCTGACCCAAAGGAGCAACCAACATGCAGCCCTGGAAGATCAGCGCCGGACTCACCGCCGCCATCGCCGGTTCCGTCCTGCTCATCGGCGGCGCGCACCTCGACTACCTCGCGCCCCACTGGCCCGCGATCCTCGCCCAGCACGGCGTCCCGGCCGGGCGACACGCGGCGCTCGCCGTCATGGCGGTCGCGGCCGGCATCTACGGCGTCGGCCGGGCGACGGGGCTCGCCGATCTCGGCAGCCGGGTCGATCTCGCCGAACGGTCCGTCCGGCGGGGAGAAGGGGACCGGGACCTCGCCGACGCGCTTCGCAGGGACGCCGAAGGAGACTGGGAATGACTCGGAAGTCCAGACGGAAGACCAAACCCGCATCCGTCGAGGGTCTGCCCGCCGACTGGCGCGGGAAGGCCAAGGCGCTCCGGCGGTACGGCAGCGAGACCGCGGCCCTGGTGCTGGACCTTTGCGCCGACGACTTGGAGACCACGATCCGCGAGCGCGACGAAACCACGCTGTCGCTCGTCGAGGCCGCCCGCGAGAGCGGTTATTCGAGGGAACATCTGGGCCGCCTCGTGCGGGACGGAAAGATCCCCAACGCCGGACGGCTGAACGCGCCAAGAATCGCTCGCATCCACCTGCCCCGGAAGGCCACACCGCCGGCCGCACCGCCACTGGCGCGGGACGCGCCGCGCCGCGAGCTTTCCAACAGGCAGATCGTGCAGTCCATCATCCAGAGAGGAATGGAATGATGGCACGCACGAAACGTGACAGGCGCTCCTACAGCGCCGGAGAATGGGGCCGCAACCGGGTCAGGGTGTTTCCGGACCCGAAGACCGGCCTCTTCCAGATAGAGTGGCGCGAGAACGGGCGGAGGCTCACCCGGTCGCTCAAACACCGCGACTGGAGGCGCGCGAAGCGGCAGGCCGACGAGGCCGCCGCCGGGTTCGCGAAGCCGGAGCCGAACGGCAAGCAGGAGGCCGAGCCCGGGCCGCTCACCCTGGAGACGCTCTTTGACATCTACGGTGAAGAGGTAACCCCGACCAAGACCCGGCACTCGCGGCAGCATGACCGGACCGCGATGAAGATGTTCCTCGGGTTCCTCGGAAGGAACCGCGACCCGGCAACGCTTTCCCAGAGGGACTGGGACCGGTTCATCCGGGCGCGCCGGGCCGGAAGGGTCGGACCGAGCGGAAAGCCCGTGTCGGATCGGATGGTCGAATACGACCTGAGGTTCCTGATCGCGGTCTTCAACTGGGCATCGAGGTCGAGGGACGAGCAGGGCCGCCTGCTGATCGAGTCGAACCCGCTCAGGGGCTTGAGGACGCCCATGGAGAAGAACCCCACCCGGGTCGTTCTCACGGAGGAGGAGTATCAGGCGCTTCTCGGAGTGTCCCGGAAGGTGGACTGGCGGTTCCGCGTCGCGCTCGTGCTCGCGCACGAAACGGGACACCGCATCGGAGCCGTCCGCAAGCTCCGGTGGGACGACATCGACCTCGACGGCGAAACCATCCGGTGGCGCAGCGAGCACGAGAAGACCGGATACGAGCACACCACGCCCGTCACCCCCGAGGCGGTTGCCGCCTTGGAGGAGGCGCGGCGGCGGAACCCGGCGACGGGCGACGCCCCGGTCCTGCCTTCGCCGAAGGACCCCTCGTCGAGCGTGGCCGCTTGGGTGGCCCGAGGTTGGTGGGACAGGGCCGAACGGCTCGCCGGACTGGAGCCCAAGCGCGGGCGCGGCTGGCACTCGCTGAGGCGCAAGTTCGCCTCGGATCTCATGGACCAGCCGCTGAAGGTGCTCTGCGAGCTGGGCGGCTGGAAGACGGCCAAGACCGTTCTCCAGTGTTATCAGAGAGCCGACGAGGGACAGCTCAGAACCGCGCTCGCAAACCGCCGCCGAGTTCGTACCTGATCCCGTTCAGCGGGAACCGAAGGGCGGGAATCAGACCCGCAAATCCCGTAAGTCCAATGATCGCAACAGATCCGAAACTGAAATCGGGCGTTGGATCAGCGGCGCGAGGCCGTACAATCGCCGCACTGCTCGATTCGGAACTGCCTGTATCAAGCGGGACCGGGACGCCCCTAGGTCCCGAGATCGCGGTGCCGGACACGGTCAGGGGACGCTACATGGCGGGTGAGGACTTCGCCGTTACTGCGGGCTGGGGCCACTTCGGGGCAGGCGACGCCGTGATGCCCAGAAGGGGCCGCATCGTCGAACGTGCCTATCGACCGGACGAGCGCGCCGTTTTGGCGGAACACGTTGCCGTCCTTGGTGAGACGACCTTCGATGTGTACCTGAACGGCGAATCCTTCTGGCGCAACGTCCCCTCCGGCCTCTGGGACTACAGGCTTGGCGGCTATCAAGTGCTCAAGAAGTGGCTGTCGTACCGGGAGCGGGAGATCCTGGGCAGGAGGCTGCGTACCCAAGAGGTTCAGCACTTCGCCGACACCGCGCGGCGAATCGCCGCCCTGTTGCTGACCGCACCGCCGCTGAAGGGCTAGAAGAAAGGGGTGGACACGGCAGATCGAGTCCCACGGTACACACCGCGGGATCGCCGCAATGAGGGTCTTAGGGGATTCAGCACCCCGGTGGAATCGGGAGGATAGGGACCCCGGCGCCGGTGGCTACGGCGAATTCCCCGGCTTCAACCGCTCTAGGGAGTCTGCGCCGCAGAAACTTCATCCTACAATATGCAGCGGGCCAAGGTATCGCGAACCACAACATATGGTGTGCGGGAGCGCTCGAAATCGTTCCACGGCGCAAGCTCCTAGGACACGCTTAGCATTCGACTCTACCCTCTGCGCTTCGTACGCAAGTGTTGCTGAGCGGGTTCATGCTGATCCAAAGCGGAGTGAACTGAGTGCGCGTGTTGAGTCAGCAAGTCTTCCAGTTCCAACGGATCTGCGGGTGACTCCGAAGCTACCTTCGAGAATAGGAGTCGTATCACCTCGCTCTCACATGCTTCGTTTTCGTCCAGGAGCGCTTTGCGAAGCGGCCCCAAGCTGAGAACGGCCGTCCGGAGATGACGGATCTTGCTCCGATAGACCCATACTGCTTCGGTGAACTTCTTTGCCAATGGGCGAGGGTCGTCCAATGTGGCCGCCAGCTTCACGTCTGCGTCGAATTCCTCTCGCGCCTTGACCACGACATCACGCCATGCCCGATAGACTTCCGAGTGCCGATCAATTCGCCAAAATGTCACGATCCGCCGGGCGGCCAACCAGGACATGGTGGCCGACAAGGCCGCCGCGACCGCCGCAAGGAGGGGTCCGTAGTCAAGCCACGTCGTTGGGCTGGGGAGGTGGTCAGGCCACATCAGTCGGTACACCCCTAACGGCGGGGCTCACGGGTCACTGGGCCTAAAGGTCCAGCACATCCTCGATGGCCGCCTCTATCGTAGCGCGCGCGTCCCAACCCTCGAACTCGTACTGTTCGAGGAACTTTTTCGCCCCGAGTTTGCGAATGGACGGGCCGAGCAACTCCAGGACGAAGGAGGACGTCAGGGCGAAGGTATCCTCTGGAATCCGTACGATGACCTTCCGTCCTGTGCGGTCATGCGTATCCAGATTCACCTTTCTCCGCACCCGCTGACCTTCACGGCGACCCGTGAACACAGGACCATCGGGGTCCTGGAAGTTCTTAAGGTTCACGATCGCTGGCTTGCCTTCCATACAGTTCGCGTAGGTGGTCGGGGTCGATGCGGAATCGCAACGAGACGAGAGTCCCGGGGAAACTGGTCACTCGCGGCAATCTGTGAACGTAATCGCGGGATGGGGGGTTCGCCAACATGTTGGATTCGTTGAATGCGATTCGATGGCGCCTGTTTGCGTTCCGCCTCATCTGGTGCTTCTTGTCGAACAGAATCCGGGTTCGCCCTGAAATCAGGCACATCTTCGGGGGTACACGGTCGCTAGCCAGTCGTTGGAAAGCCGAGATCATGGCGGGGAGCCCCGAACCGCGATTGGTTCCGAAGAACTTGCTGGAGACCCTTTTCTGAATCGCCGCCAAGGTCCAGAAATCGTCTTCGTTGAAGTGGGCGGGAAACCCTCTAGCCTTGTGTTGGTCAAGGAGCGACTCGAGTTCCTCTCTCGTGGCCGGAGGCATCTTCGCGCGAAGGGTTTCTCCCAGCGACGGCCCGAAGTTGAAGATCACGATGCGACAGACCCCCGTCTGCTCCGGGCCGTCGTTTTCGTCGACGTACGCGGCCACCCACCAATCGCGGCGTGTCGTGTGTTCTTCGGCATTGATGAGCATCTCAGTCACGAGGTTGCCGTATCCCTGGGTGGCCGTCGGGGCAAGAACGTAGCCGAATCGGTTCAAGCACCGATTCATCATGGCAATGACCTTGGTTGATGCCCCCACTCGGGAAACCAAGCCAGCACTACGGCCAGGCTTCCGGCGTGCGCCGTGGACGAGAGGGCAACAGATCATGTCGTCTGGAATGGGCGCGTCGGCCAAGTAGCCGACCATTCCGACCGATGTGACAAGCCGAAACAACTGGGGATCGCGTGGCAACTTTCCCTCTACTCTCAGCTTGCTCTCAGAGATGGCCTGCTTAACCAGGACGGTCGCCAGCGCAGATGCGCAGTGGTCGATGACCTTACACTTGTCGTGGTTGAGCTCTAGGGTTTGGACGTGCTCATTCATGGCAGCGCGTGCGATTCTCTGAAGAACCCGAGAGGTGCTGCGGGGGTTTTCGATGAAGGAGAACTCTCTAGGCAGGTCAATCCGAGTTGTGCCATTCCGAGTGCGAGACCAAGATGGCGCCGCCTCAGCAACCGTTTGCGCAACGAAGTGCTCGATGACCCCAAGGGGCTCCGGCTTCGGGGTAGGGAGAGCGACTCGAGAGGCCCTCCTGCGGCTCCTTTGCGGCCAAGTTCTGCGCCTTCGCAGTTCATGTCTCTCGCGGCGACGGTGCAGTCTGATCTGCGCGTTACGGTCGCGGGGTATCTGAGCCACAGGACGTACCTGGACGAAAAGGCGGGGTTGTCGGGAGTCCGACGGCGCCTTGAGGGTAGCAGGATTGAGAGCGCGCGCCCAACCGGTTTGTCGGCAGACTAGCGTTCCTGGCCCGAACCCCGCGTGCTAGCTACTCCCGTGAACCATGCTGCGGCCTCCCGGTAGCCTGGCACTTGGGCGGGAGGGGCCCGGTGGGAGCGTTTCCGGGTGGCGGAACAACGGTCGACCGTTGTTCGGGTGTCTGCGCCTCATTGCATGGCGGTGTCACATTGTGATGCCGACATCAAGGGTCATCGCTCGAACCCTCCTCCGCCACGCTCGGGGCCTCGGGACCCGGGCGGCCGGGTTGGAATGCGGGAGATGCTCCGATCGCGCTCCTTCATCTCTCGCGCCACCCGCTCGACGTCGGTCGGCGGTTCGCGCCGCTCCGCAGCCCGCAGCTCCTTTCGGTAGGCCTCCCTCACCCGCCGTTCAATCTGCCGGGCGCTGTCGGCGCGTGCCTTGCCCAGCGCCGCCCGCTCGCCCTTGTGGTACCGGTCGAGACCCTCGCGCCAGCCCTCGACCAGATCCTCCCGGCCCCGAACGGCCCAGCCCTCGGCGGAACCCCGCGAAGGGCATTTCGATCAGCCGCTGGCGGCGGTGTCCGATGGCTTTGACACGTTCTGAAATGTTCTGACACCTCCTGACACAATGGGTCGTTTCCGAGGGGTTGACCGCCCTGCAAGCGACCATCTGCGTCCAAGCATCGCGGCGCCGAAGCAACAGTTCAGCACGCGGGTATGCACTTCCCCCAGGGACATCGACACGCCGTTCCCGAAGGCATTCGCGGTGAAGCCTCCAATCCAGACCTAGCGGACGGTCCCACCGTTGGAAGCGCCCCGAGATGGTTGCGGGGGCTTCGGCGGCATTCGTCTCCGACCGCTGGAGTGAAACCCATCGCGGATGGAGCTCGTAGGATGCCGCCCTTCGGGTCACCGAAGGGTACAGGACGGCACCAGCAAACGAGGCGAAGCAACGGAGGAATCGCACGTAGTCAGGTTGATTCACCCCAAGGCGGAACCGATAGCCGTGTCCATCGACATCGGCGCTTTTGGTATCGTTCGCCGCACCGGCCTCCGTCCGACCGCGAGCCGCGCTTGCGCGAGGGCCGTTTGACCGGGTTCCCCGGAGCGGGCGCGGAGGTGCGCCGCCACCGCGTCGGCGATGGCGGCCGCCCGGTCCCGGACGCGGCCCTTACGGGCTTCTCTGACGCCCGTTTCGTGGTTCAGCCAGCTTACTCCTTGGGGCCACACTCCGTGAGTCCCCTGCGGAGGCTGG
>VXNP01000088.1 GCA_009840525.1 Gammaproteobacteria bacterium | reverse complement strand
AAGCCTTGCAGCGGCAAGTCGAGCGGCTGAGCGCGCGGGTGACGGACTTGACCGGTTACTCCGGGACCTACGGCGCAGGGCCAGGGAGCAGGTGGAGATGACGAGGCAACTGCTGGAAAGAATTCGGCGGCCCGGGCCGGACCGGGATTCCGGGCCGAGCCGCTAACAACTAGAGGATCCGCCGACGCCGTCGACCGCCACCCTCCGTCGCACTAGCCGAATCGGAGACGGCTGTCGGATGACGGCAACGAAAACCCTACGCGTCCAAAGGTGGGCTCTCCTGGGAAAGCTGTCCCGCAAACGCGCTGATCGCCTGTTTCCAAGATTGCGCCCATCTTCCTATCTTCCGCAATGCCGTGGCCACGGCATGCGAATAGCACTGATGACGAGGATTCCCGGAGAGATCAGTAATGAAGCGCAAGTTCAACCCCGCAGAATACGTCAGACGGATTGGCTGCGATCTCGTTCGTGCCTTCCATGATGCTCGTCAAGCCACGACACCTGCGCTGGTTGGAGACGCGATGGAGCAACCCGTTCGCTCTCGACTTGAACAGATTCTGCCGCGCGGAATCGGCGTGGGCTCCGGGTGCGTCGTGGACAGCGAGGGAGGCACGAGTCGCCAAATGGATGTCGTGCTCTACGAGAGGGGGTTGTGCCCCGTGTTTTGCGTCAACGACAGCCCTGAAACCACCTACTATCCATGCGAAGGCGTACTCGCCGTTGGGGAGGTAAAGAGCACAATCGGCAAGCGAGAACTCGCGGATGCTTTCAAAAAGATCCGGTCAGTAAAGATCTTGAATAGGGCCTATGAAGCAGCCAATGGCGGTCTCTGCGTTGGGAGGCGGTACGGAGACCAAGGATCTTCTTCGAGCCATGGCTTCCACCGGGATCATACCAACAAGGGGGACGTTCTCGGATTCATCTTGGCTGAGAAAGCGAGCCTTCCTGTAACCTTGCCAGACCCCTCCGCGACAGACGAGTCTGCCCCGAGAGCGACGTTGTTGGAGCATTACGTGGACAACGTACAGGACACGGAGAACGATGTGTTGTGTCCTGACTTCCTAGTCCTGCTTGAGGGCACTTTGTTGACTCCGCAGACGTGTACAGGTTCGAGACCTTACACCCCAGTCCGTTTCAAGAACGTCCTCCCTCACCTGATTCATCCAGTATATGCGGAGTCTCCTTTTGGGGAATTGGTCAAGCTAATCTGGAAACGGCATCAAGATGGATTGACGGCACACATTCCTCTCGCGCATTACTTGCACTATGAGGCAAAAACCGAGCCCAGGCTCAAGTGGGCTGCTATAGCTAATGTCGACCTAGACGAGGTCAAACTGAGAATCGGCGATCCTGTCGAGATTGCCACGCCGACGGATCATCTTCGAGACGAATTGGCACCTCTGTATCGAAAAAGGATATAGCGGCGAGCGTCGGCTCGAACCCCGGGTAACCACAGTGACCGGGGGGGCATGTCCAAGACATTCCCCCAAGCTGGTTCGAGGAGACGGCGCGGCGGGGTTGGGGGCGGATCGTCACCTATGAACGGCGGCGTCACCGTCGTGGCACTCAAGAAAGTCCCGGATACGATCCGCGACCCCATTTCCGGCCACGATGTCGCATTCCCAGATCACGAGAACCTTCCAACCTCGCTTCACAAGCTCCGCACGGTGCTCGGCGTCGCGCGCCACGGTGCGCTCCAGTTTCGGTAGCCAGTAGTGTCGATTAGACTTCGGTCGTCGCGCGATCCGGCAAGCAGGGTCAGAGTGCTGATGCCAGAAGCAGCCGTGTACGAAGATCACCTTTCGGCGGCCTGGGAACACCAAGTCGGGTTTTCCGGGTAGATCCTTACCGTGAAGTCGATAACGGTATCCCATGGCGTGGGTAATACGCCGCACGGCCATCTCGGGTTTCATTCCCTTGGATCGGATGTTGGCCATGATCTCGCTGCGTCGCGTTGGAGTCACGGTGTCGGTCATGTCGATCCTAGCCGTAAGGGCCTTCCGCCAAGCCTCAACCCGATCCGGGTGACCGATCACCCACCCTAGATCACAAGGTCCAAAGGAAGATCCGAGATATCGCGGAGCCGCTTGCCTTGAGTCATGGTGTGCAGCATTTCCAACGCGTCGGTGAGGCCGAGGTCCGAAACGGTTTCCTCCAGTTCAGGCAGGGCAAAATGGTAGACGCAATCGATCTCGCCCGTTCCGAGCGCGATCGAAGCTATCCGATTGGGTGTCGGCTCGCCGGTTACCACAGCGACATGGGGGAGTCGGCCCTTGCGGTTCCGCACCAAATTCAACGCTTCGGAACGGGCGTTCTGAGAGCGGTCGCTGCGAATCGTCCACTTGCACGATACGCTGGCATGAAGAATCGGAAGGCGGCTGTTTAGCCGCCTCAAGGGAGTGCCGCGCGCCTGCATTCGATCCACGAGCACACCACTCTCGTTGATCGTCTCGTCGTCCTCGGGAAAGCGGATGACCACCACATCGGGCTTGATCAGGTAGTCGCTTCCGAGGGCAGCGGACAATTCGGGGTTTGCCTTGGCCGCAGCATCGAGAGCGGCCAAGTGCTCGTATTGGGTGAACTGTGCGATGGCGGCGCGCCCGCCTACCCCCTTGCTGATTTCCCACCGGCCCGGGCGGAGATGGGCGAGCCGGGGAAACGTGAGTGCCAGATACTCCTTGCATACTTCTTCAAACCGGCTTCCAGATTTCTGGCCCGCCAAGCGCTCACTGACGGATCCAGTTCCCAAGCGCTCGACGATGCCCGTGGCAATGCTGACACTCAGTTTGCTGTGTTTGTCTGCGTTACTCGGGATGCCCTTCGAATCGACGCGGAGGATCGAGGCCCGCAGGGCATCGTGGAATGCTCTGCGCGCGGTGGCAAGAAACACCTCACCGGTCATCCAGCAATCCCCGCGACCTGTAGGGATCTTGGGACCGACAGACATTGGCTTATTCTCTCTCCGACCGCTCGCGCGACAGGAGGGGGGAAGGCGTTTCCGACCTGACGGTAAGAAGCCGTCTTGCGACCCGAAAACTCCCAGTTGTCAGGGAAGCCTTGGAGACGGGCCACCATCCGAACCGTGAGGCGGGGCATCCCGACAAAATCGGTCGCGGGCGGTTCGTCTGCGATCCCAAGGCCATCGACGCCTAGTGTCGCCCACGCCTTCCTCGCACGGGTTGGTCCCAAGTCCGGGCCGCCATGCTTCAGTGACCCGCCGACGATCGTCGGCGCGATGTCATCGGCGTGCGCCCTCCATCGGCGTGCACCCTTCCAGCCGCGTTCGCTGATGAGGTCATAGAGAGTTTCCCCGACCGTAGGCGGGGTACAGCCTGTGCCAGTGGGCCAGGAGAACAGGTGCGCGGAATCCGTGCGTAAGGCGACGATCACGACGCGCGGGCGGAGTTGTGGCACACCGAAGTCGGAAGCGTTGAACAGGCGCCATTCCGCCCGATAGCCCATCTTCTGGAACCGCGCCTTGAGTTGCTCTCGAAAGTCCTCGAACACAGCGCCGAGCATGCCTCGCACGTTCTCGATCATCACTGCCCGGGGTCTCGTAACATCCACGAGATCCAAGGTGACCGGGAAGAGGTTGCGTTCGTCCCGGTCGCCCAGTTGCTTGCCAGCGATCGAAAACGGCGGACAGGGAAGGCCGCCCGCGAGCAGGTCGATACCCCTGAAGGACTGAGCGTCCTCGTGAACGAAATCCCGCAAGTCCTTCTCGAACACCTGCCAGTTAGGCCGATTCATCCGAAGCGTATTGCAGTAGTGGCGCTCGATCTCGACGAGCCCTTCGTGTGCGAACCCCGCTTGCTCCAGCCCCAGCGCCTGCCCGCCTCCTCCGGCGCAAATCTCCAACGAACTGATCCCGATCATGGTTGGTTTCTCCGGTGGGAGGCCCTCCTGAGGTCGAGCGGGAGCTGCAACTCCCGGTCGCGGTAGCGTTCAAGGAACTCGATGAGCGCTTGGCGTCCGATCCAAGCCCTTGAGACTCGGCTGGCTTCGGCCAAGGCGGCGATCTCACGATGTTCTTCGGCAGTCAGATTCACCGAAAGACGATGTGTGGATGGCATGGGAACTCGTAGCAGGGTGTTCCAGTTAGGTGCATGGTGCAGCACCGTGGTCATCATATCGGGCCGCACGCGCTCTGTCAACGCTCGCTCCACGGGCCAATCCCTCGACTCCGGGCGGAACGCCACGCATCAAGGCCGCCGTCCGTGTGCCGACCACCACCCAATTTGGACGTGTTGGCCAGTACCTGTCAGGCCCTTTCCGGCCAAAGAAGCCCTCAAGTGGACGCTGGACGGCCAGTCAATGCGGACGCACGTTGGTGGACAACCCTTGCGGTAGGGTCGCGCATCCAACCCGTGGCCCAATTGCGGTTTGGCCCGACTCGCTACCTTCGACTCACCAGAGAGGTTCTCGATGAACGCCAGCAGGTTCGCCCCTATTCAATCGCTCCTTCTGATGGCCGTCTTGGCCGCCCCATCCACTCTCCCCGCTCAGGAGATCGTCGAGGTCACGGGGCGGGACCGTCCGATCGAGCCCGCGTTCGAGGAGGTCTACCGGGTCGGCGTCCTCGAAGGCGAGTCCTGGGAGATGTTCGCCTCGGTGGGCCAGGTCGCCTTCGACGCGGAGGGCAACCTGTACATCTTCGACGGGACGACCGGTGGGATGCGTGTCGAGGGGATGCGTCTGACGCGGGGCGGCGCGGTGAGGGTCCTTGTGTTCGACGCGGTCGGGCGTTTCGTAACGGAATTCGGATCTTCGGGCGGCGGTCCCGGCGAGTTCAACCAGCCCATGGGATTCGCGGTGTTGCGCGACGGCACCGTGGTGGTGAGCGATGTCGGCCACCGCGCCTACCAGCTTTTCGACGCCTCCGGCGATTTTCTGCGCATGGTCCGGGCGGATGACGGATCCAACCCGGTGGCGATCCCGGCCCACGACATTCAGCCGGATCCTCGCGGCGGGGCGGTCTTTGCCGGTGGGGGCTCTCGCTCCATCGTCATGGGCGCGGGCGGCGCGGCGGATCCGCCCACTTCCCGCCCGGTGCTGCGGGTCGGACTCGACGGCGAAGCCGCACGCACCGATACGGTGGCGGAGGGATGGCTGCCCCCGCGGAGCGACCTTGAGGGTCTCGCGACGAGCCCCGTCCCCGCCCAGATTCGCGACGCGCTTCGCAGCATGACCATGCCGACCGTGTTCGAGCCCGGTTTCCTTGTGGCCGTCCTCCCCGACGGCGGCATCGTTCACTCGGACTCGTCCGCGTACGCGCTGAAGGTCACGCCGCCGGGTGCGCGCGAAGCCGCACGCATCATCCGGCGGCCCTTCGATCCCGAGCCGGTGACGGAATCGGTCCGGGAAGCATACGAGGAGAGGACGGCGGAGGCCCGGCGCGCACTCGGCGGAACCGGTTCAAGACGCCTCATGCTGGTCGGGGGCGCCCGGGGAAACAGCCCTCGGTCGGAGGCCACGTTCGATCTGGAGGACCGCTTCTACCACGAGATTCCCGTGCTGCGCGACTTGGTCACCACATGGGAGGGACGTATCTGGGTGCGGCGCGGTGGCGAGGAACCCGATAGCGACGGCCCCATCGATGTCCTGACGGCGGAAGGGACCTACGTCGGCACCTACGCGACCGGTGCGACCGAGATGCCGGACGCCTTCGGCCCGGGCGGACTGGCGGCGTTCATCGAGTTGGACGAGTTCGATGTGGCCAGCGTGGTGGTGCGGCGGCTCCCGGCCGAGGTGCGTTGAACGTCAACGCGTATCCGTCCGAAGCAGCGTGCAATGGCCCGAAAACCGTCCGCTGACTTCCGATGCCGTCGCATGAAATCCCGCTCATTTCTGCATACTGTAAGTGGTACGGGCATAGCCATATGCGATGTAACATGTTGATACATCGCAGTTTACGAAATCGTCCGTAGTTCGGGCGGAATCGAGCCGGAAAACGTGTTTTCGTTGGCGTAGATGGATCGGAGAAGCGTGAGGTTCCCCAGCGCCTTCGGGATCGATCCCGACAACCTGTTTTCGCTGACGGTCAGCGACACGAGCCTGGGGAGGTTGCCGATTCGCTCGGGAATGGGGCCCGAAAGCGCGTTCTTGCGAAGATTGATGCCCGAGAGATTCACCAGATCGCCGAGTTCCGGTGGAATCGCGCCCGTAAGGCCGTTGCCCGGCAAATACAGACTGATCAGGCTTGATAGTTTGCCAAGTTCCGGCGGAATGGAACCCGTAAGGTTGTTGTACCCGAGTCGCAACTGCCTGAGACTGCCGAGATCCCCGAGGTCCGGCGGAATCGCTCCTGAGAGTGCGTTCTGGTCGAGCCAGAGGTTCAGGAGACCGGTCAGCCTCCCCAGCTCCGGCGGGATGGAGCCCGTCAGGCTGTTGTTGATCAGGTCCAGATAAACGAGCTTCGACAGGTTGCCGAGTTCCGGCGGAAGAGAACCCGTCAGCTGATTGTCGCGGAGATCCAGGTTGCCGAGTTCGACAAGGTATCCCAGGGAAGGTGGAATCGATCCGCTGAGCCCGTTGTCGGAGAGCTCGAGCTGCACTACCGATCCGCTGCGGGAGTCCGTCCGGACGCCGTACCAGGAACCCAGCGGCGCGTCGGTCAGCCAGTTCTCGCTGTTCTTCCAGTTCGAGCCGTTCGCCGCGACGTAGAATCGCTCGAGGATGTCCCGCTCCCGCAGCACAACCAGGAGCGTGGCGGTCGCTGTGAGGTCCGCTCCGTGTGCCGCGGCCGTGATTTCCACCGATCCCTGCCCCTCAGTGGTGACGAGCCCGGAAGCGTTCACAGTGGCAACGGTTTCGTCGTTCGACGACCAGGTGAACCGCGCCGTCCCGACCAGATGTCCGTTTGCGTCCAACGCCTCGGCCCGCAACTGCAGCGTGTCCGCCAGGGGGCTGAGCGTGTCCGCAGCGGGAGTTACGCTCATCGTTGCGGGTTCCTGCTCCACGACGAACTCCGCGTCCGACCGTGTCGATCGAGATGCCGCCGAAACGCTTGCCTTTCCGTTGCCGATGGCCGTGACCAGCCCGCCGCCATCCACCGTGACCACCGAGGGATCGCTCGACGACCACTCGACCGCGGCATCCACGACGGCATTGCCGTTCGCGTCAAGCACCTCCGCGGTGAGTTGCAGCGTCTCCCCGAACGCCCGGAACACCTCGGGTACGGGCGAAAGGCGCATCTCCGTCGCCTGCTGTGAGACCGTGACCGCGGCCGACGCGGAGGGCCCTCCGCCCCGTACGGTCGCCGTCACGCTCGTCGCTCCGTTCCGGACCGCGGTCACCAGCCCTTCGGCGTCCACGGCCGCGACACCTCCGTCGCTGCTCGCCCAGTTGACGGCAACTCCGGTCATGGTTCCGCCGTCCTGGTCCTGGACCGTCGCCGTCAACTGGACCGTCTGCGCCAGCGCCGCCAGAGTGGCCGACGGAGGCGTGATCACCATCGAGGTGGGTACCGGGGCCGGGGCGGGTTGTTGTGTCGGGGCCGTTGGCACCGTCGCCTCTCCGTCCCCGCAGGCGAGCAGCAACGCCACCAGGAAAGGGAGGAGGCTGCGTGACGTGAGGGCGGAGTCCGGCTTGCTCCGACCCAGGCGCTTGGCAAGGTGGCAAGCGGTCTCCGACATGGACAAGGCCAACTTCCCGGGTTTCGTATTCCAGCTTGTCTGCGGTGTGCGTCTTCAGGATGCGGCAGTCGAGCCAGGGAAGCCAGATGAAAATACAGGTGTCAATGGACATCGAAAATGTCACACTGTGAGGACCGCCCCGCGGAGAGAGCGGAGCGACCAGAGCGAGCGAGCACGACGGTTTAGCCGGCCGGCTCCGCGACGGCTCGGTGCCGCTGCTTCAGCTGCGTCTCCCCCACGGCCGCACAAACGTCTCCGGCTCCACCCCCAGCCCGTCCGCCACCCGGGTGATGTAGTTGAAGTACCCGATCACCTGGGTGGCATCGTGGATCGCCCGGTCGTCGAAGCCATGGCCGCGCAACACCTCCAGATCGCCCGCTCCCACTTCCGCCTGCCGCAGCGTCAGTTTCTCCGCATAGTCACACAGCGCCTGATCCGCCTCGGACAGCCCCGCCTCGCGCCAGTCGCGCACGATGGCGTGCACGAAGTCGTCCCGCTCCTCGTCGCTCTCGAACAGCTCCTCGATCTCTTCCCGGAGATCATGCGCGTGCGCCTGCTCTCAGTAGAAGCAGCCGTTCACCTTGGAAGTGACCACGGCGAGCATCTCGCGGCGCCATCGGTTCAGGGGCGACGACCCGAACATCAGCGTGCGGTAGAACTGCATGGTGGTCTGCATGACCCGGGGATTCAGGCTCATCACCCGCACGATGTTCCAGATCCGGCCCGCCCGGTCCCGCGCCTCGCCGTAGAGCTTGCGCAGAAGGCCGGTGGCTTCGGATTCGGAGATCTCTCGGATATGGGACATGGGCAGACTACCTCGAAACGCCTTCGAAGTTGGGATTCACTCCCGAGCGCCGGCTTCGCACCATCTGCTCGTCGGCGAATCCTCGCACCAGACCGATGAAGTCGCCGGTGGTCGCGCGGAACATGGGCCCGCGCCCCGAGTCCGCGCCAACCGGCCAGGCCAGGTCGATGCGCGTCGCCCGGACGCTCCCCGCAGGGAATCCCAGGCGCAGCCCGGCGCCGACCGAGGACTTCCAGCCGGTGTCCATGCCGAACGGCACATCGCCCGCCCAGGCCCGTCCGGCATCCGCGAAGAAGGTGAGCCCCAAGTCCATGGACGATGGAGCGGGCCAACCCAGATCGACGCGGTTCTCGAGCGAAGCCACCACCCGCCGGCCCGCGGGAAAGTCCTCTTCCTTGTATCCCCGCACCACCTCGCGGCCCCCGAGGGTGAGCTGGAAGGGCGAGATGGTGTTCCAGCCGCCGGCTGCGGATACCCGAGCGACCAGCGTTCTGGCGAAACCCACGCCGGGCTGCCAGTAGGCAAGCAGGTCGGCCTCGGAGAGGATGTCCCGCCAGCGTCCCTCCGACTCGTCCTCGAACCTCACGCGCCGGGCTTCCGTTTCGGCATTCACCAGCAGCAGCGCCGATGCCGATCCCACGCCCCCGAAGAATGAGACGCGGCCCATGAAGTCGCTCGCGAGCCCGGCCGGCGCCCCGGGCGCCGACGCATCGTCCCCCGACAGCCCTCGGCCCAGCGGCAGCCGCGGCCCGAGCGTTAAGGAAAGATCGACGCCCTGTGGCACGCTCTGTTCCCCGCTCACCGCGTCCAACCCGGTCCGGGTCTCGAAGCGCACCTTTCGCCTGGCGAGGAGCAGGTTGAAGCGGGTGAGCTCGTGGGCGCGCGTCTGGTGCGCGAGACGGGAGCCGATGCCCGGTTCGTCGTCGAGCAGGTTGCCGAAGTCCAGGCCCCGGACGAGCGACACGGAGTCGGGATACTCGTCGAAGCGCAAGGTTTCGTGCGTGACGCCGAAACCGAGCAGCGTCAGATCTCCCGGCTCTCCGAAGCGGTACGCCTGGGTGGCTTCGATGCGCTCTCCGAACACCGGCAGGAGGGCGTAGCTGTATTCCAGCGAGGGGTCGAGCACGTACGGAAAGAGCGACTCCCGGCGATGGAAGCGCAGACGCCCCGCGAATCGCCCCACTTCTCCCACGAAAGGGTACACCAGCATCGCGTCCGTGAAACCGCCCGAGCGCGTGCGGCCCACGTTGAGGCGTCCGTCCAGCCGCGTGCCGGCGAGGCGCGTGGAGTGCAGGGTGAGCCCGTAGTCGCGACGCTGCTTGCGCTCCTGATAGAAGGCGCCGATCAGGTTGCCCGAGCCCAGGAAGTTCTCCTCCACCACGCTCGCGCCCTCGAACTGCAGCCCGTCATCGACGGTCACGTCGATCTGGATCTTTGTCGTCCACTCGTCGCGCGTCGTCACCCGCACGTGCCGGGTTCCGTCCGGCTGAGGCTCGGCGACGATGTCCGCGGTAGCGATAAAGCCGAGTTCGCGCAGGATCCTCTCGGACTCCTCGAAGAGAAACAGGTCCGGGCAGTCCCCCTCGCCGAACAGCAGCTCCCCGGCGATGAACCCTTCCCGCGTGTCGACGTGCATGAAGTTGGCGAGCCCGCGCGTCCAGCGCAGGATGCGTGGCTGGGACGGGGGTCCCGGATCGAAGATGGGCCGGCTTTCGATGATGATGCGCGAGACCGGTCCCTCCTCGCAGACGGCATCCTCGACCGGGAGCTGGGCACGCGCCGGACTTGCCGCCCCGAGAACTCCCGTTAGGAGAATGCCGGCGGACGCCAGGCAACGGAGGCTGGCTACAGAGAGATCAGGCAAGGGACCGTGCAGAGAATGCGCTCGGGAGGAAGTTTGACCCGCGACCGGTCGGAGCGGACCCGAAGATCATCCGTCCGAACACCGGCCTCAAGTGCTAACGCCCGCGCCAGCGCTATGTTCCCCGGGCCGACGGCTGCCCCGTTGACCCTCGCCGGTCGCCGGGAATAAAATTGGAGCTACTTGTCTCCTCCGCGCGGCATCGTGATTCGAGAGGCCCGCGGAGGATCGTGTTTTGGGCCGCTGATCTCTTCCATCCAGCCCGGAGTTCCCCGGACCTCATGACCCTGCCAGCCCTCGACATGTCTCCAGCCCCCTCGCACACCGCCGTCGAACTCGACGCCCACGGTCTGACCCCCGCGGGGCACATCCACTGGAATCTCTCGCCCGCGCAGCTCTACGAGGCCGCCCTCGTCAGGGGCGAAGGGCATCTCGTGAACATGGGTCCCTTCGCCGCGGTCACCGTCCCGCACACGGGCCGCTCGCCCGACGACCGCTTCACCGTCGAGGAGCCCTCCACGGCCGACCAGATCGACTGGGGCTCCATCAACCGCCCCATGAGCGAAGCGCACTACCGGGCGCTCAGGGCCGACATCATCGAGTACCTGAACCCGCGCGAACTCTTCGTGCGCGATGCCCACTGCGGAGCCGATCCGGCGCACCGGATCTCGGTTCGCGTGGTGAGCCCGAGCGCCTGGCACACGCTCTTCGTGTACAACATGTTCCTGCGCCCGTCCGCCGCCGAGCTGGCCGCCATCCGTCCCGACTTCGTCGTGCTGCACGCGCCCCTGCTCCAGGCCGACCCGGCGCGCCACGGCACCCGCAGCGGCACCGCGGTGGTCGTGAATCTGGCCGAGCGGACCGTGCTCGTGGCCGGCACGCGCTACGCGGGCGAGATCAAGAAGTCCATCTTCTCGTCGATGAACTTCTTCCTGCCCGCCAAGGGCGCGCTTCCCATGCACTGCTCGGCCAACATCGGCGAGGAAGGCGACACTGCGCTCTTCTTCGGCCTCTCGGGGACCGGCAAGACCACGCTCTCGGCGGATCACGCGCGCCGCCTGATCGGCGACGACGAGCACGGCTGGAGCGACGACGGCATCTTCAATTTCGAGGGCGGATGCTACGCGAAGGTGATACGCCTCTCCCAGGAGAACGAACCCGAGATCTACCGCACCACGCGGATGTTCGGGACCATCCTGGAGAACGTGATCTTCGACCAGGACACGCGCGAGTTGGACCTCGACGACGACACCCTCACCGAGAACACGCGCGCCTCCTATCCCCTCCACTACATCCCCGGGGCGGTGCCGGACGGCCGGGGCGGCCACCCGAACAACATCTTCTTCCTCACGGCCGACGCCTTCGGTGTGCTGCCGCCCATCGCGCGCCTGACTCCCGAGCAGGCGATGTACCACTTCCTGTCGGGGTACACCGCGAAGGTGGCGGGGACGGAGCGGGGCGTGACCGACCCGCGCGCGACCTTCAGCGCCTGCTTCGGCGCGCCCTTCCTGCCGATGCACCCGAGCGTCTACGCGCGCATTCTGGGCAAGAAGCTGCGCCGCCACGGCTCGCGGGTGTGGCTGGTGAACACCGGCTGGACGGGAGGCGGGTTCGGCACCGGGAGGCGCATGGATCTTCCGCACACGCGCGCGACGATCCGCGCGGCGCTCGACGGGTCGCTGGACGGGGTGCCGACGCGCACCGATCCGGTCTTCGGACTCGCCGTGCCGCGAGAGGTCGAGGGCGTGCCCGCGCGGGTTCTGACCCCGCGCTCCACCTGGGCCGACCCGGAGGCCTACGACCGCGCCGCCGCGCGGCTGGCGGCCATGTTCCGAGAGAACTTCTCGCAATTCGCCGACGCCGCTCCGGCGGAGGTGCGGGCGGCGGGACCGAAGTAACGTCGAACACCGCGGGCCGAGCTCGCGCCCCGGATCCGAAAAACCGGCCCGGCCCAGTGCCGGGACAGGGAGCCCAGATGGCGAAGAAATACTGGCTGATGAAGACGGAACCGGGCGTCTACTCGATCGACGACCTGGAGCGGGACGGCTACACCTGGTGGGAAGGCGTCCGCAACTACGGGGCCCGCAACAACATGCAGGCGATGAGCATCGGCGACGAGGTGCTCTTCTACCACAGCATGGCCAAGCCGCCGGGCGTCGCCGGGCTCGCGCGGGTGTGCAAGGAAGCCTATCCCGACCACTTCGCCTTCGATCCAGACGAGCACTACTACGACCCGAAGTCCGACCCGGCCAAACCCCGCTGGTACATGGTCGATGTGGAGTTCGTGGAGAAGTTCCCCGAGGTCGTGTCGCTGAAGGACATCCGCCAGGTGTCGGCCTTGAGCGAGATGGTGCTGGTGAAGAACTCGCGCCTTTCGGTCCAGCCCGTGGGCCAGGCGGAGTTCGAGGTCATCCGCGGAATGGGCCGCGGCGAGGGCTGACCGCCATCCGCCGGCCCCGGCGTCCCATTCCACCATTGCTCCGCCCGCGCGCGCGACGGTAAACTCCCCGCATGTCCCCCCGGAACGCGCCCACGCTGATTCGCGACCCGATCTGGGGTTCCATCCGGCTGGACGCGACCGCCACCCGCATCACCGACGCCCCCGCGTTCCAGCGGCTGCGCTATATCCGCCAGCTCGGTCTCGCCCACCTGGTCTACCCGGGCGCCACCCACACCCGCTTCGCCCACGCGCTCGGCGTGTACCACCTGGTGAGCACCGCCCTGCGGAGCCTGAGGAAGCGGGAATCCCTCCCCGACCACGTGTGGAGGGGCGCCGAGCTGGTACCGTACGCGGGGCTCCTGCACGACATCGGCCACTACCCCTTCTCGCACGCGCTCGACGACCTGCGCGGTGACGATCATCCGGGTGACCACGAGGCGGTTGCGGGGCACTTTCTGGAGTCGCCCGAGGTGCGGGAGGCGCTGGCCGGCCTGGGACCCGGGGCCGCCGCGGAGATCGGCGCACTCATCCGCGGCGAGAGCGCCGCCCCGCTGCGCGGCCTGGTGCACGGCAGCCTCGACATGGACAAGCTGGACTACCTGAAGCGCGACGCGCGCTCCTGTGGCGTGCCCTACGGCGAGGTGGACGTCGAGCGTCTCATGCAGGGCCTCGTCATTCTCCAGGATCCGGAGAGTGGCGCGTACGAGGTGGGGGTGGGCGAGAAGGCGGTCAGCGCGCTGGAATCCCTGCTGTTCGCCAAGTACCAGATGTTCCGCAACGTGTACTGGCACCACGCGGTGCGCGCGGGCACGGTGCTCTGCGCGCGCATCGTCAACGACGCGGTGGCCGCGGGGCTGGTCGGGGGGCGTGAGCTGGCGGGCCCGACGGACGACGAGCTGCTGCATCTGATCGGCCGCCGCGCCGAGACCCGCGGCGGGCCCGTCGCCGACCGCATCCGCCGCCGCTGGCTGCCGGCCCTGCGGACCCGCCGTCTCCCCAAGCGCGCCGCCGAGCTTACCGCGGCCGACCTGGGCGACCGGAGCCTGCCTCCCTGGATCGAGGCTCCGGGTGCCGAACGCCGCCGGCTCGAGGACCAGCTCGCGGAGGCGCTCTCCCTGGAGCCCGGCGAGGTGGTGATCGACTTCCCGTACAAGCCCGCCATGTTCCAGCTCGACCTCCTGGTGCGCCGCCGCAGCGGGCGCGCCGAACGGCTCGGCAAGGCCGGCATCCCCGGCGTCATCGACCTTCCCAGGGTGGCTCGCGAGCTCTACCGCACCTCCCGGGTGCTGCGCGTCTTCACCTTCGAGAAGAGGTCTCTGGCGCCCGACGAGGTCATCGGTCTGATAACCGGGGCGTGAGCGGACCAACGGTCGGGCTCATGTATCGCCCCAGCCGTCCGAGCGTAAGGAACCCGGTTGGCGGTGGGGTTTAGGATGCGTGGCACCTCAATTCGGTGTTCTGGACAATTCCGCAAATCTTATTATGATTCAGGGCTGCGGACCCTACGCCTCGCGCGCGGGTATGCGAGGCCGATACGAACGCGATGCCAGCGCGCCAACGGCCGCCGGAGCCAATAAGGAGACCTTTTCAGAATGCCCGCCACGCTGCGAAAGAAAGCGGTTCGTCGAAAGAAAGTGGTTCGTCGAAAGAAGGCGGTTCGTCGACCCAAGAAGCGCTCGACCAGCCTGCTCGTCGGTTTCGATACCGGAGTGGAAGAGCAGAGTGCGCTCGACCAGTACCTGCGCGACGTCAGCCGGCATGAGCTGATCACCCCGGAGCAGGAGAAGGTGCTGGGAGCCCGGGCTCAGCTCGGCGACGAGGAGGCGGTGCAGGAACTGGCCCGCGCCAACCTGCGGTTCGTCATCAGCGTAGCCAAGAAGTATCAGAATCGGGGGGTATCGCTTACGGACCTGATCCAGGAGGGCAATGTCGGCCTGGTCACGGCGGCCCGGAAGTTCGATCCCGAGCAGGGCGTCAAGTTCATCAGCTACGCGGTGTGGTGGATTCGTCAGGCCATTCTGGCCTCCCTGGCCAACCAGGGCCGCTCGGTGCGCGTGCCCCTGAATCGCGCCTCCGACCTCGCGCGCATCTTCCGCGAGAAGGAGCGACTGCGGCAGGAGCGCGGCCGCGAGCCCTCTCCCGAGGAGCTTTCCAAGGCCACCCGGCTTACGCCCGAGCTCATCGAGTCGCTGCAGACTCTGAACGCGGCTGAAATCCGTCTCGACGCCCCCATCGGCGACAGCGAGGACTCGCAGCTCGTTGAGCGGTTCCTGACGGAGGAGGCCACCGAGCCCGAGCTGGGGGTGGAAGCCCGGCTGCTGGCCGAGTCGGTGAACGTGGCACTCACCACGCTCGAGGCCCGCGACGCCAAGGTGCTGCGCCTCTATTTCGGGCTGCAGGGCGAGCGGGAGCACACGCTGGAGGAAATCGGCAACATGCTGGGGGTCACGCGCGAGCGAATCCGCCAGCTGCGCGACCGGGCGCTACGCCGCCTGCGGGACGGCGAGAAGGGATCCGCGCTGGAATCTTTCGCCGCGTGACGTCCGGGGTGAGGCGCCGCCTCGCAC
>VXNP01000051.1 GCA_009840525.1 Gammaproteobacteria bacterium | reverse complement strand
GGGTGGAGGAGGAGTGGCGGGGCCGGTGGGAGGCTTACCGGGCGGCGCATCCCGCCGCGGCCGAGGAGCTCCGGGCCGCCCTGGCGGGCGAACTGCCGGCCGCCTGGGACGCGGACATCCCCGACCTGAGCGCGCCGCCGAAGCCGCTCGCCACCCGGGTGTACTCCGGGCAGGTGCTTCAGGGGCTGGGCCGGCGCATCCCCAACCTGCTGGGCGGCTCGGCCGACCTGGCTGGCTCCAACAAGACCACCTTGCCTTGGGAGGAGAACCTGCTCGCCGGGACGCCGGGCGCGCGGACCATCCACTTCGGCGTCCGCGAGCACGCCATGGGCGGCATCCTGAACGGGATGGCGCTGCACGGGGGCGTGCGCCCGTACGGGGGCACCTTCCTCATCTTCTCGGACTACATGCGGCCTTCGATCCGGCTGGCGGCGCTCATGCACGTGCCCGCCACCTACGTGTTCACCCACGACAGCATCGGCGTCGGCGAGGACGGCCCCACCCACCAGCCCATCGAGCAACTGATGTCACTGCGCGCGATCCCGGGCGTGCTCGACCTGCGACCCGGCGACGGACCCGAGACGGCGGAGGCGTGGCGGGCGGCGCTCGCGTACACCGGCGGGCCCAGCTTCCTCGCCCTTACCCGTCAAGCCGTGGCGATCATCGACCGCGACGAGGCGGCCCCCGCGACCGGCCTGCACCGCGGCGGCTACGTCCTGCTGGAAGCGGACGGCGGCGACCCGGAGGTGATCCTGATCGCCAGCGGCTCCGAGGTGGGGGTCGCCGTGCAGGCGCGCGCGGTGCTCCAGGCGGAGGGCGTGCCGACCCGGGTGGTCTCACTTCCCAGCTGGTTCCTGTTCGCGCGCCAACCGCAGGGCTACCGCGACGAAGTGCTCCCGCCGGAGGTCACGGCGCGTGTGTCCGTGGAGGCCGGGACCACGGCCGGCTGGACCCGCTGGACCGGCAACCACGGCGCCTCTGTCGGCATCGACCACTTCGGGGCATCCGCGCCGGGCGCGGTGCTGTTCGAGAAGTTCGGGATCACGGCCGAGGCAGTGATGGCGAAGGCGCGCGCGTTGGCGAGGGTTCCGCAGCCACTCCCGGGATAGCCCTCAGCGACGCTTCCGGCCGCGACGCGCGGAGAGGTCACACGGTCCAGCTTCCGGGCACGGAGCAATCCCGCGTCGGAGCGTGGCAGCGTCACTCTTGCTTTCCCGAGCGACGAGCGATTTCGGCCATCATAGCCCGGCTGATCATATCTACGGTGCGATCCGCTTCAGCGTCATGCGCCAGTACCTCCTCATAACGAACACGTTGGCCTGAGAGGGCGATGGGCTTGCCGTCGATCGCGACCGAGAACAAAACGCCTTCTTCGTCGAGTTCCCAGTTGAGAGCAAGTTCCAGCGAAAACGTCTTTCCTCCGCGACCCGTGTAGTGCCGCCAGACAGATCTGCTCCCCAACCTGAGCCCTTGCTCGTCGGAGAGCCGAAATCCCGGTTTCACCACATGGGTCTTCTTCGTGTTTTCCCAAAGATGGCTCCCAAACAAGTCTCCACCCTCGACGCCGCCTCGCTGGCCCCGCCTGACAGATGACAGCCAATTGCCGGCCGCAAACAATTGGCGCAAGGGCTCAAGCGCCTTCTTCACACGGTCAAGCGTTGGGCGAATCCATTGGCCGACAACATCGTCCAGCAATTCGACATCTGACCTCCTCGGCTCACCAGCTTTATTCCGTCGAACAAAGAGCGTAGTCTCCTTCTCGGCATCATCCGCCTCTCGAATCGACTCTCCCTTCGCCGCCCGGATCGCCAGCCCGAGCGACCAAAGGGTGTTTTCCAGCATGAACCCTGTGAGCGGTGCCATCCGACCCACGTCGGCACCTTGCAGCGCCCCAATGTAGCGATCCCGCTCGGCGCTCTTGATCACCATCGGCGGAAAACCGGACCTCAGCAGAACATAGTTGGTCAGCAGCCGCGCGGTTCGCCCATTTCCATCATCGAACGGATGAATGCGCAGGAAGCTCCAGTGCGACTCGGCCAGAACCACCGGTAGCCGAGACGCGCTCATCTCTGAATCGCGCAAGTCGCGCCGAAAGTCGCGTACCCAGGCCTGCATGAGCGCAGGCGTCTCCTCCGGCTCCGCGAACCGATGGAGTTCTCCCGTCGCAGTTCGCACATGATTTGGCTGGGTCTTGTACTCTCCCGGAACGATTCGCTTCCGGGTCTGTTGCCCGTCGGGAGTCTGTGCGACCTGCCAGAACGGCTCCTTGAGGAGAATCTTGTTCAAGTCCCGAATGTCGCCCTCGCCCAGAACCCGCTTTGCGCTGGCCAGGTGTCGCGTATGGTCCACAGCGGCATCGTGCGCCTTCATCTCCTCGTAGTGCCGCATCGGGTGCCCACCGGATGTCCGGCCGAAGATGAGCAGCAGCTCGGTCTCGTGGTAGGTAAGGGTGTTTCCCTCGATGTGGTTGCTGTTGTAATTCCACTCGAGACGCAGTTTCCTCCACAGCCGCTCGTCATCTTCCTCATGCATGGTTGCCCGGCGTTCCCGCCATTCCGCGATCGCCGCCGCCAATGCGTCCGAGTCCATCATCCTCCCCTGCATGTTCCGTCGGGCTCCGTCCGCCCGGCTCGTACCCCGCCGGGCGGAGGCTGCACCAATGTGCAAGCTGACACGTGGGAGTTCCAAGCCCTACCCCCCACCGTCCCAGCGCCCCCACCGGAATCACGCCCACGCCATCCGGCCGCTGATATCCGTCGTCGCTGGCCGTGATGACGGCGAGCGCCGCCGGCTGAACCGGTGCACGCAATCGTGCTTTTGCAACGATATCAGTCGTGGATTTGCAATTCGCCCGGCTCCGTCGCGGAAGGCGTTCCCAATCGGCTACAGGCTTGTGGCTAACCCTGAACCGTGGTCCGAAACGGCGTCCGCCAGATCACTCCGCCAGTGCCCGGCAGCTCCTTACGTGCGCTTCCTGCTCCGCCGTCTCGATGGCGTCAGACCGCGATTCGCGCACGAGCCTCATCGCATCCTCCGGCGGCGTGCCGAGTTCCACCATGAGCCGCGCTGCTATGGTTCCGGCCCGCAGGTGGTTCCGGATCGCCGACCCCGCCCCCACCCACCGCCATCTTGCATGAGCTGAAGGCGCTACCCGCCGGCGAGACGTCCCGCCGTCGCGAGCGCGCGCCGGACGAGGGCTCGCTCGATCACTTCAGTCGGCGACGCCGCGCCGGAGGGCGAATCGGCGCGGGCGCGCAGTGCGTCCGCGGCCTCGGCATCCCCAGACCCGGCCCCGGGCCCACCGCCGACTTCGTCCCCCACCACCCCGAGCAGAAACCGCACCAGCCGCTCGTCCGGGTCGAAGGGACGGCCCTGACCGAGCGATTCCGGCCACTCGAGCGCGGTCTCCAGATGGCCGCGAGCGACCGCCCGGTTCCCGTTCTCAAGTTCGTCCAGCGCGGCCCCGACGTGGGCGAACTCGTACAGGCGGTGGCTCTCGCGGGCGTTCTCCGAGGGAAGGACATGCGTGTCGGCCAGGATCCGGATCGCCTCGCCGTGGTCGCCCGCATGGAGGAGCCCGCGCACATGGAGAAGGTCGAGGTTGAAGTCGTCCGCGAAGAGTTCCCGGCCCCGACCCGACGCCTCCAGCGCCTCTGCCCATCGTCCAGCTTCCTGCAGGTGCCGGACGAGGGCGATGCGGAGGAGACGGCTGTCGGGATCCACCGCGACCGCGCGCCGGAAGTCCGGCCCCGGGTCGCCGCCCATGGTCTGCGCCAGGTGCGCGCGCGCCGCGTACGCTGGTCCGTAGTCGGGTTCATCGCCGAGGGCTGCCAGCACGTCGGCCGCCTCGGCGTCTCGGTCGAGCGCCCACAGGTTCAGGCCCAGCAGGTAGCGCCAGGCCCAGTGCGGGTCCTCGGCAGCCGCCCAGCGCAGCACCGGCAAGGTCTCGGGCCGGTAGGGGAAGGCGAAATCGGGATCGACCCCACCGCGCAGCATGTCGGCATCTTCCGCCAGGAAGGCGCGCCACGCCGCGGGCACCGCACCGCCGCCCACCTCGTCAACCAGCTCCAGCAGGTGCGCAGCATCGTCCGCCAACCCGCGGCTCGCGTAGCCCACGGCGAGTTCCAGCAGCGTCTGCCCCGGATACTCGCTCCGCATCGATGCGGCGAGGCGGGCGGCGGCCCCGTCGGCGGACTCTCCGTATCGGTCGTCGCGCGCCGCGAGGTACCGTTCGGCCAGGAAAAAATGATTGAGCGGATCGAGTTCGAGCAGCTCCGCGAGCACGCGCGCCGCGCCGATCCCGTCCCCCGCCAGACGCGATGCGATCGCCAGCACTTCCCGGGCCGGAATGCTCCCCTGATCATGTTCGAGCGCCAGCGCGGCGTGGCGGCGCGCCTCGGCCAGATCTCCACCGTCGAGCGCCAACTCCGCCAGCCGAATGCGCGCCGCGGCTCGGAAGGCCACCGAGCGGGCGGCCCAGCCGAAGGAGTCGAGCGCATCCGCGCGGCGCCCCAGAGCGCGGTACAGGTTCCCGGCGAGGAAGTTGGCCTCCGGATCGTACGTGTCGAGCTGGAGCGCACGGCGCGCGTGCACGAGGCCCTCCTCGTAGCGGGCCGACCTCATCGCCAGCGCGCCCAGACCCAGTAACGCCTCCCGATTCCACGGTTCGGCGGCGAGCGCCCGTTCGTAGAGCGCCCGCGCCTCAGGGTAGCGCCGGCCACGCGCCAACTCTCGTGCCTCAAACACGAGCCGTTCCGTCTCCGGGAGGGCTTCCCAGGCCTCGGCGTTCGTTGCGAACGGCCGGGACAGCGCGCGATCACCGTCGAGTCCGCAAATGCCGCCAAAGCCGGGCTCGCCCGGGTTCGAACAACCCTCCAGGCCGAGTCCGGGCGCCGAAACGCGCCAAGGGCCATCGGGGTCCACGTCGAATTCGACCACTACCGGCTCCAGCGGTTCGAGCGCCACCGGCCGAGCCGCGACCTGTTCGCCCCCGGACCACGCCGTCACCGTGTCGGCACTTGTCCCGAAGGCCTGGACCACCACGCGGAGGCGGCCATCCTCCTGCTCGACGTGCATGGCGCCGTGGGGAGAGGCGTCGGTCAGGCCGCCCGTTCCCTCCAGCGGAAACCAGACCTCCGTCCAGCGGCTGGCTGAGAGAGGCTCGAACCCGGCCTGCGAGACGGGGTTGCGATCCGCCCCCGGCTGGTACTGCACGTGCAGCCGCCCCGCCTGGAACTCGACGTACTGTCCGTCCGTGTCGGTGAGGAGATCCTCCCAGATCCCGCCTTCGCGCGACAGCGCCCACAACCACATCTTGCGCCCGGGCATCTCTTCATGCGGCGCCCAGTGTCCCCAGCCGTATCCATCGTCGTGATAGTAGCCGCCGAAAAAGTCGTTCAGCGCGCCCACGACGTGGTACGACTTGCTTCCCCCGAACGCGTTGTTGCGGTAGAGAGGCAGGAAGCGCCCGTCCTCGTCCGCGGGCCAGGGGCGCACCCGCCCGGAGTGCTCCAGGTAGGCGTTGCCGGGCACGAACAGTTCCAGATCGTCCTGCGCGAAGGCCGCGGCCGTCATCCAGTTGTAGTAGGGCTGCTCGAGCGGGGTCGGGTTGTACCAGAGAACGCGCGTCTCGAAGGCGGCGCGGTCCGGAGGCAGGCGTATCTCGACGCGCCACGGCGTGCGCGACGGGAGGTCCATGGCGCCCACGATGGCGCTCACGCTGCCGTCCGCGTTCTCCCGCAGGTCATAGTCGACGGGGGTGGCGGTGGCCGGAGTGTGCCCGATCACCCCGAAGTTGAACTCGATCCCGCCCGAGGTCCACGGCCCGCGCAGGGCGATGTCCCGGAATTTCATCACTTCGTTCCGGTAGATGAACTCGTGGCCGGTCGCCTTCACCACCGCGCCCCACACCTTGCCGCCCACTTCGGGAAGGACGAAGACCTCAATGAGATCGTTCTCCATCCGAACCACCCTCCATTCCCTGGGCTCGGGCGTCGCCGCGTATCCCTCGAAGGTGTGGTAGGGATACAGCCTGCGGTCGGTGGCGAGCACCGGCACGGGATTCGGGTCGGAGAACGGGTACGTGTCGAGGACGCGCACCTCCTCGGAGATGCGGGCGCGGCGTCCTGGGGGCGCGCAGGAGGCGGCGATCAGGATCGTGCACAGCACGACCGCGCCCAGTAGCCCCCGTTGTACCACTGACGGCATCCTGGCGCCCGCACGTCCCACCCTGGCACGTCGCTCAACGCTGCGCTCCGGTCGAATCGCCCTGCTATCTGCCCATCGCCAATCTGATGACATGTCACCTCGTCCGGTGTCTTTAGTGGATGGCCCTCGGGTAATCTACGGCCCCGCAACCCTCGCCAGCCTCCCGGCTATCTCCCGGAGCCGCAGCCATTGCTGGTAGAAGAGCGGCAGCAGCATCACGGATTCCATGAACTGGAACACGTACATGACCAGGGCGAAGACCGCGCCGTACTCCGGCGCCTCACGCACGGCGGTACTCACCGCGAAGACCAGTAGCGCGATCATGAACACCCAGTTGATCCCGAAATTGGCCGCCTCCAGGTCGGAGAGACGGATGTTCCAGCGCATCATGGCGCGCAGGTGTTCGCCCAAGCGGCCGGGATCGCCGCTGTCGACGGCGTCGACCTGCCGTTCATGCTCGTCGTTGAGCCCCTGGTTGTACCGGGTGGTCAGCCTGCCGGTGACGGCGTAGAGGGTGACGGTCGCAACGGCCGCCGCGAGACAGCCCAGGAATACCCGGAAGTTCAAAGTCGCAACGATCGCCACGGTGCCCACCAACCCGAGCATGCTGTTGATGAGTCCAGGCATCGAATTCTCGAAGAACTCCACGAGCTCCCTCAGCATCCCCAGGCGCGCGGTCCGGGTCGATGTGCTCGTTCCCTCCGCAGCCTCCACCATCTCTTCGCCCAGGGTGGCGTAGATGCCCCCGTAGGCCCGGCTGTCCACCATGCGGCGGACCACCGCAATCCCCATGGTGACGATGCCGAGGATCGCGAGTTCGTAGAGCCCTCGCGCCGAATCCGCGAGAACGCTGTCGATGGCGCGGCTGATGACCAGCGGGAACAGGACCCACCCCGCCGCCTCGAGAACGACGAGGGTAAGGGTGAGCGCGAACCGTCCCGCGAAGCGTTTCAGGAAGACCTTCATCCGGATTCCGGGAGTCCGTGCCCGGCCCCTACATGTTCCGCCGGTACTGCCCGCCCACCTCGTACAGCACGCCCGTGATCTGCCCCAGCGTGCACACCTTGCAGGCCTCCATGAGGGCGGTGAAGGTGTTGCCGCCCGCCAGCGCCACGCGCCTCAGCTCGTCGAGCGCGGCGTCGGCGCGCCCCCGGTTGCGCGCCCTGAAGGCCCGGTTTGACGCGATGGCGTAGTCCTTCTCGCCGGTGGTGGCCCGGATCACTTCATCCGGCACCCGCGTGGGCGATCCCTCCGGCCCCAGGAAGGTGTTGACCCCCACGATGGGCAGCTCCCCGCTGTGCTTGCGCGACTCGTACTCGAGCGATTCGTCCTGGATGCGGCCGCGCTGGTACATGCGCTCCATCGCCCCGAGCACGCCTCCGCGCTCCGACAGCCGCAGGAACTCGCGCATCACGGCCTCCTCCACCAGGTCGGTCAGTTCCTCGATGATGAACGAGCCCTGCAGCGGGTTCTCGTTCCTCGACAGTCCCAGCTCCCTGCTGATGACAAGCTGAATCGCCAGGGCCCGGCGCACGCTCTCCTCGGTGGGCGTGGTGATGGCTTCGTCGTAGGCGTTGGTATGCAGCGAGTTGCAGTTGTCGCAAAGGGCGTAGAGAGCCTGCAGCGTGGTGCGGATGTCGTTGAAGGCGATTTCCTGCGCGTGCAGGCTGCGCCCCGAGGTCTGAATGTGATACTTGAGCCTCTGCGAGCGGGCGTTGGCGCCGTACACGTGCTTCATCGCCTTCGCCCAGATGCGGCGCGCCACCCGACCCAGCACCACATACTCCGGGTCCATGCCGTTGGAGAAGAAGAACGAAAGGTTGGGCGCGAAGTCGTCGACGCGCATCCCGCGCGAGCGGTAGTACTCGACGTAGGTGAAGCCGTTGGCGAGGGTGAGCGCGAGCTGGGTGACGGGGTTGGCGCCGGCTTCCGCGATGTGGTATCCGGAGATGGACACCGAGTAGAAGTTCCGCACCCCTTCGTCGATGAAGTACTGCTGGATGTCGCCCATCAGCCGGAGCGCCAGCTCGATGGAGAAGATGCAGGTGTTCTGGGCCTGGTCCTCCTTGAGGATGTCGGCCTGGACGGTGCCGCGGACCATGGCGAGGGTCTCGCGCCGGATGCGCTCGTAGACATCGGCCGGAAGGACTTCGTCGCCGCTCACGCCGAGCAGCATCAGGCCGAGGCCGTCGTTGCCCTCCGGAAGCGCGCCCTGGTACCGGGGACGTTCCACGCCGCGCTCGCGGTAGAGGGCCTGGATGCGTTCCTCGACCTCGGCTTCGAGACTGTTCTCTCGTATGTGGAGTTCGCACTGCTGGTCGATGGCCGCGTTCAGGAAGAAGCCGAGCAGCATGGGCGCGGGCCCGTTGATGGTCATGGACACGCTGGTGGAAGGGTCGGCGAGGTTGAACCCCGAGTAGAGCTTCTTGGCGTCGTCCACCGAGGCCACGCTCACGCCCGAGTTGCCGACCTTGCCGTAGATGTCCATGCGCTCGTCCGGGTCCTCGCCGTAGAGCGTCACCGAGTCGAAGGCGGTGGAGAGCCGGTTGGCCAGGCTGGCGCGGCTGAGGAAGTGGAAGCGCCGGTTGGTGCGCTCGGGACCGCCCTCGCCGGCGAACATGCGCTGCGGATGCTCCTCCAGGCGCCGCAGGGGGAAGACCGCGGCGGTGTAGGGAAACGCCCCCGGCACGTTCTCGGTGAGCCGCCAGCGCAGCACCTCGCCCCAGTCGCGGAAGCGGGGCAGCACCACCCGCGGGATGCGCGAGCCGGCGAGCGATTCGCTGAAGAGGCTCCGCTCCACCGTCCGGCCGCGAACCTGGTAGGTGTAGGTGTCGGCCTGGTAGCGGCGCTTCACCGCCGGCCATTCCTCGAGCAGGGCCAAGCTTCGCTGGTCGAGCCGCGCGCGCGTCTGCCGGTAGAGGTCGATCAGGCGGGCGACAGGTTGCGCCTCGCTGGCTGCGGAGGGAAGTTCGGGCGCGATCTCTTCCGGTTCGCCGCGGGCGGTTCCGGGCGCGCTGGAGTCCCCCGCGCCGCCGCTTCCGGGCGTGGCCGCACGGGACGCCGCACTGTCTTCCTGCCGCAGCAGCCGGATCGCCCCGTGCAGTTGGTAGAGTTGACGGGCCAGCGCGGCCTGCTGGTCGACGCGGCGGCCGTAGTCGCGGCCCGCCTCCACGATCTCCGCCAGGTAGCGGGTGCGTTCGGGCGGAATCGGCGTGTGTTCGGCACGGTCGTCGTCGACGGGGTCGCGTTCGGTGGCGAGCGCCGCGCCCGTCTTGCGCCGCAACTGGTCGAGGAGGGCCAGGTACAGGCGGTTGACGCCGGCGTCGTTGAAGCGCGAGGCCACGGTTCCGTACACCGGGAGCGCCTCGTCGGGCACACTCCACAGGCGGTGGTTGCGCCGGTACTGCTTGCGCACGTCCCGGAGCGCGTCCAGCGCCCCCGGGCGGTCGAACTTGTTGATGGCGACCACGTCCGCATAGTCCAGCATGTCGATCTTCTCGAGCTGGCTGGCGGCGCCGTATTCGGCCGTCATCACGTACAGCGATACGTCCGAATGCCCCACCACCTCGGCGCCGAATTGACCGATCCCGGGCGTCTCGACGATGACCAGGTCGTAGCCGGCGGCCTTGCAGACGTCCACCGCCTGACCCGCGTGCGGCGACAGGCCGAGCGTCGAGGCGCGGGTGGCCAGCGAGCGCATGTACACCCGCGGGCTGCTGGCGGCGTTCACCCGGATGCGGTCGCCCAGAAGCGCCCCCCCGGTCCGCCGTTTGGACGGGTCCACCGAGATGATCGCGACCCGGCCGTCCGAGGTGCCGGACAGGTAGCGCCGCACCAGCTCGTCCCCCAGCGACGACTTGCCCGAGCCGCCCGTGCCCGTGACGCCCAGCACGGGTACCCGCCGGGCGGTCGCCATCTCGGCCACCATCTCCATCGCTTCGGCTGCGCCCGGGTAGCCGTTCTCGGCCGCCGAGATCAGGCGCGCCGCCGCGCCCACGTCCCCCTGCTCGAGCGCGCGCACCTCGCTCACCGGATCCTCGAGCGACGAACGCACCGAAGCACGCGCGCCCTCCAGCACCTCGTCGATCATCCCCTGGAGCCCCATCGCCCGCCCGTCGTCGGGAGAGAAGACCCGGTCGATGCCGCGCCGGTGCAACTCCTCGGCTTCCGCTGGCAGAATGGTCCCGCCGCCCCCGCCGAAGATGCGGATGTCCGCGCCCCGCTCGCGCAGCAGGTCGCGCACGTAGGTGAAGAACTCCATGTGACCGCCCTGGTACGAGCTGATCGCGATGGCGTGCGCGTCCTCCTGGATCGCGCACTCCACGATCTCGAGGGCGGACCGATTGTGGCCCAGGTGGATGACTTCCGCGCCCGAATCCTGGAGGATCCGGCGCATCACGTTGATGGCGGCGTCGTGCCCGTCGAAGAGCGACGCCGCCGTAACTACGCGGATGGGCTGAGCGGTGCTCGGCGGGGCGGCAGCAAGGCGATCCATCCAGCCTCCTTCACGGAACGATCACCGGGAGCGCCGACGGGACGACATCCACCCGCACCTCGCCCGTGCGCGACTGATGCACGTCGCCGTCGACCTCGTAACGTACGCGCTCGTCGAACTGTACGGCAAAAGCGCGGCCCTGGCGCAGAGAGACCTCCTTCGCCCCCACATGCCTGCCCTTCTCGGCCAGGCTGAACAGGCGCGCCCGGCCCAGGGGCGAGGAATCGGCGATCGCGCACGCGTCCAGCCGACCGTCCTCGAGGTCCGCGTCGGGAGCGATCGGGAACCCGCCCCCGAAGATGCGTCCGTTCGATATGGTGAGTATGAGATGCCGTCCTTCCGTGCTCCATCCACCGCCGTCCGTCAGGCGGAGCCGCGGACTCGTGTACAGGAACAGTTGCTGCAGCGCGGTGACCTTGTACAGGACCGCCCCCCGCAGGAAGCGTGCCCGCAGGCTCGCATCTATCACCGCGATGTCGAAGCCAAAGCCCACCAGGTTGAGAAAGTGGCGCGGCGCATCCCGCCAGAGCTCGGCGTCATCTACCTCCGGATGCGGGGCCGGCCGCCATTCCGACACCACCCGCCCGACATCGATACGGCGGGTCCGGCCCGCCGCCAGCGCCGCGACCGCCTGCTCCGGGTCCCCGTAGCTCAGGCCAAGGCTCTTGCCGAAGTCGTTGCCGGTTCCCGAGGCCAGCAGTCCCAGCACGACATCCGGGCGCCCGGCCGCAACCACGCGATCCGCCACCTGGCTCCAGGTGCCGTCGCCGCCGACCGCCACAACCAGCTTCGCACCCCCGGCGATGGCCCTGTCCGCGAGTTCGGCTTCCTCGCCGGGCGCCGTCGTCGCCGCCCATTCCCACGAGGCAAGGTGCCTGTCGAGAAGTTCCCGGTAGAGCGGGATGCGGCGCGCGCCCCGGCCGTGCCCCGAGGCCGGGTTGAAGATGACGAAGGTGCGCGCCTCGCCACTCAGATGCGCTCGAGCTCCTCGAATACCTGGACGCCGTCCGTCATCCACTGCTCGCGGAACGGATAGGTGGCCACCTGGTCCAGCGTGAGCTGGGAGGTCATCGGATGCTCGTGGAGCTTCAGCGACCCGGCCTCCTCCTCGTGCTCGCTGTGCGGCCCGCGCATGTGGATGTCCACCTTGAAGCGGTCTTCGCCGTTGACCATGAACGACTGGTACAGGTGATCGACAGGCTCCGAATCGTGGTCCGCGACCTCGAAGTCCAGGATCGGCTGGTCGCCCTCGCGCACCTCCACGCGCATGCGCCCGTCCGAAGGCAGGAAGCGGATGTCGAGGTCCTCCATGTAGTGCGGAAGGTGCCAGCGCTCGATGGCGTGCTCGCGCGACGCCTCGGTGCTGGTGCCCACGAGGAAGGGATAGAACGCCGATTTCGCCATGCCCTGGCCCGGGGCGATCAGCGGCGGAACGATCACGGAGAGCACGATCTCCTGATAGGTGCCGACCATGCTGCCGGTGAAGTCGAAGGCCGTGACGGCGAGGATGCTGGCTTCGTGCTGGACTTCGAGCGGCTGAAGGTGCGGGGGAAGGATGCGCCGGGCGTCCGACGTGGCGATCTCGAAAAAGGCGCTGACGGCCTGGGAATAGTGATATCGGGTCAGGGGCATTTTCCGTATTTCTGGAGGATGGAGATGATGATTTCGGCGCCCTCCTCGAGTTCGGACCGGGTGTGCGCCGCCGAGATGGACATGCGGAAGCGTGACTTGTGCTTGCCCACGGCAGGGAAGCGGACCGGGTTGATGTAGACCCCCTGGTGCAGAAGGTCCTCGGCGATCTGGAAGATGCCGGCGTCGTCGCGGATCATGATCGAGATCACCTGCGAGGTGGAATCGCCCACGTCCACCCCGGCCTCGCCCAGCAGCCCGTGCATGTAGCGGGCGTTGTCCCAGAGCTTTTCGCGCAGCTCCGGCTCGGCTCTCGCGATCTCCAGCGCCTTCAGCAGGCCGGCCGTGACCGGCGGCGGAAGCGCGCACGAGAACACCCGGGAGCGCGCGAAGCCGCGCAGATAGTAGATGAGCTCGGCCGGGCCGGCGACAAACCCGCCCAGGCCTCCGAGGCTCTTCGAGAAGGTGCCCAGGTGGATGTCGACCTCGTCGTCGAGGCCGAAATGCTCCGCGACGCCACGGCCGTTCGGACCGTAGACGAAGGTGGAATGCGCCTCGTCGATGAGCAGGCGCGCACCGTGCTTCCTGCAGACGTCGACGATCTCGGGCAGCCTGGCCACGTCACCGTCCATCGAGTAGACGCCCTCGACGATCACCAGCTTCTTGCCGTTGAATCCGCGGAGCTTGCGGTCGAGATCCTCCGGGTTGTTGTGCTTGAAGAAACGTGAGGTCGCCTTGGAGAGGATCATGCCGTCGACGATGCTGGCGTGGGCCAGCTTGTCGGCCACGATCAGGTCGCCGGGACGCATCAGCCCCGAGATGAGCCCCACGTTGGCGCTGTATCCCGTCGGGAAGATGAGGGCGCCTTCCTTGCCCTTGAAGTCCGCCATCTCCGTCGCCAGCCGCTTGTACAGATCCATGGTGCCCGAGAGCACCGGCGACCCCGAGGCTCCGGCGCCGTACTTGCGAACGGCATCGCAGACCGCCTCGATCACTTCGGGACGATAGGAAAGGCCCAGGTAGTTGTAGGACGCGAAGTTGATCAGCCCCTCGCGCGTCTCGCTCGTCTTGGGATCGCCGATCTCGACACGCGTCGCGGGCGCCGAGCCCATCGGCAGCCCGTAGAGGTAGTAGCCTCCGTCGAACTCGGCGTCCTTCCACCATTCGCCGAACGGCTCCAGGATCCCGAACGGATCCGTGCCCGCCGCGAAGTAGAAGTTGGTGTAGTCGTAGTCGCTGAGTCCGCGAAGCGGCGGCCGCTCATCCGCCGGCTCGGCCCGGCTCGGGGCGACCGCCGTCCTTCCGTCCGTCCCGGCGGCGAAGCCATCCCGGGTCCCGTCGCGGGCCACCCGTCGCGTTGACGCCGAAGCGGATTCCCTGCTAGCGTTTCCGTTGTCACTCATATGTTTGCCCGATGTTCTTCCGATCGGACCACACCCGCCATACAGGACACGTCATTGGACCTCCGTGGCGCCTCGACTCTGACCGCGCTCGGCGCGGCTCTGCTGGCTTGCGATCTGATTCAGCGCCTCCTGATCGCACCCATGGCGCGATTGCTGCCGGGGAATCGTGACGCTCTGCTCACCGGGTGGCAGCGCTTCACGGCTCATGTGGTCATTTTTTTTCTTCGTCATATGGGCGGGGTCCGTTTCGGCGAGCTGCCGGACATCCCGGCAACCGCCGGCGTGCTGGTGCTCATGAACCACCAGTCGCTGCTGGACATCCCGCTCGTCGTCGCGTCGATGCACGGCGTCTACCCTCGCATCGTGACGCGCCGCCGATACGCACGCGGCGTGCCCCTAATATCCCACATGACAAGGCTGTACCGATACCCCTTGGTCGATGCGAGAGCAACCCTGCGCGGCGAGTTGAACCGGCTTCGCAGCGAGGCGGCCGCCTCCACGCATCCCCTCATCATCTATCCAGAGGGAACCCGGAGCAGGACCGGTCGCATCGGCCCCTTCAAGACGCTGGGGCTCGCGACCATTCTGGCGGCACGCCGCTGGAGCGTGTACGTGGTGGTGGCGGACGGATTGTGGAAGTGGACGCGACTCGGGGACTTCTTCGGAAACCTACCGCTGATGCGGACCCGAGTCGAGTGCCGGGGACCCTTCGAGTCGCCGGCGGCGGATGAGGATCTGGATGGGTTCATCGGAGAGATGCGAAGCGTCATGACCGGCATGCTCGGCGAAATGCGTGGCGTCCCCACGGCGGTGGAGCCCGCATGAAGGGGATGGAGGCGTCCGTCGTGCACCTGATCTCGAGGCTGCGCGAGACCGGCGGCGACGGCCTGGTTGCCGTGCTCGCGTACGGATCGCGGCTCGTGTCGGCAAGCCCGGACCGGCACAGCGCCTGGGACCTGATCGTCGTCGTTGACGACTACGGGGCGTTCTATCGCGCGCTCTCCGACGGCGGCTACACGGCGCGCAGCGCGGGGTTGCTGGCGACCGTGAGCCGGGTGCTGGCTCCGACCGTCATCGCCTTCTGGCCCGCTCCGCCGGACGGTCCGCTGGCCAAGTGCCTCGTGCTCTCGCGCGCCGACTTCCAGAGGGAACTCGGGCCTCGCCGCCTCGACCATTTCTGCCTGGGCCGCATGGCGCATCACATCTCGGTGGTGCATGCCCGCGACCAGGAGGCGTCCGCGTGGATCGAGGAGCTGGTCGCCGGGGCGAGGCGGATGGTGCTCGACTGGACCCTTCCCTTCCTGGAGGGCTCGTTTTCCGTGGACGCCTTCTGCCGGCGCATGCTCGAGATCTCGTACGCCGGAGAGATCCGGCCGGAACGCGGAGGCCGGGTAAGCGCCGTGTATGAGGCTCAGCGGAAAACACTGCGTGGCATCTACACGCCCATCCTGGAGGCCGAGGTGGCGTCCGGGGTGCTCGAGCGATCGAACGGCAAGTACCGCGCGGCTCGTCCCGCCTCGTCCGTGGCCCAGCTCAGGTTGAACGCGTATTTCGGCATCAGCAAGGCGCGCGCCACCACCCGCTGGGTCAAGCACATGCTGACCTTCGACAGCTGGTTCCCCTACATCGTGCGCAAGGTGGAGCGGCGCACCGGGATGACGCTCGAGATCACACCCCTGGAGCGGCGCTTTCCGTTTCCGCTGCTGCTTCCCAAGGCGTTGCGGGTGCTGCGGTCCGGGCGGGCGCAATCGAGAGTGGACCGGAAACCCGGGGG
>VXNP01000073.1 GCA_009840525.1 Gammaproteobacteria bacterium | reverse complement strand
CCCCCCCCCCCCCCCCTTTTTTTTTTCCCCCCCCCCCCCCCCCCCCCCCCATCCCTCTCCGTCTCGGGGGCTCGGAGTTGTTTATACCACACAGCCGCCAGCATGCGGCGCACGACGTTGATCTCGCCCACGGGCGCGCGCAGCGTCCTCGCCCCGGCCAGGGCCGCGGCATCCTCGACCACCTGGCTGGTGGAGAGGTTGGTCACCACGAGGCCCGGACGCCTGCGGGTCACGGCCGCGGCCGCCAGGGCCAGGGTGAAGTCCTCGCCCACGGGATCGCCGGTCTCATCCACCAGCGAGAGCCGGTCCACGTCGGGATCCACCGCCATGCCGAGGTCGGCGCTGCTCTCCCGCACGAGTTCGCCCAGAGCCCCCAGGTTCTCCGCCGTCGGCTCGGGATCGCGCGGAAAGCGCCCGTCCATCTCCACCCCGATGGCGTGCACGCGGCACCCCAGACGGTCCAGCAGCTCCGGCATGACCGTGCCTCCGGCCCCGTGAACGCAGTCGAGCACCACGGAGAACCCCCGTGCGCGCAACGCGGCAACTTCCACGAAGGGAAGGTCCAGCACCGCCCGCAGATGCCGCTCCGCCGCCCCTTTGTCCTGCCTCACCTCCCCGACCCGATCCCACGGCGCGCGCGGAATCTCCTCCGCGAGCAGCGCGCGAAATCGGGCCATCCCGGGTGCGTCCAGGAACATACCTTCCGCGGTAGCAAACTTGAGGGCGTTCCATTCCGCCCGGTTGTGGCTCGCGGTGACGGCGATCCCGCCTGCCGCCCCGGCGTCGCGAACCGCCATCATGAGCGTCGGGGTGGGGACGATGCCGATGTCGACCACGTCGCACCCCACCGACGCCAGTCCGGCGGCTGCGGCGGCTGCGAGCATGGGCCCGGAAGTCCGCGAGTCGCGTCCCAGCATCACGAAACGCCCTCCCCCGTCACCGCACAGGAATGCGCCGTACGCCGCGGCAAGCGCCGTGACCAGTTCGGGCGTGAGCGGATCTCCTACCCGGCCCCGGAAACCCGAGACGCTTACCATGAGATCGGGCGGAAGAACGATTGGCATGCCTGGCGAACCTCTCTGGTGGGGGCGGGACTCGCCCGGTGCCTCGCCGCTCCCGGTGCTCGGGCGGTTTCTTGCACGGACTGCTACATTCGGGCCTGTGACCGCTGTCCAGAACCCCTTCGGACGCATTCGGGATCCATGACCCAACCCTCTGCAGAGACGCAGCCGCCGGAACCTCGCCTCGCGACGCTCGCGATTCACGGGGGACAGGCGCCCGAGCCGCACACCGGCTCCATAATGCCCCCCATCTTCCAGACCTCGACCTATGTACAGCCGGGACTGGACCAGGGATGGCCCTGGGAGTACGCGCGCGTCCAGAACCCTACCCGCGAAGCCCTGGAACGCAACGTCGCCTCCCTGGAAGGGGCGTCCCACGGCATCGCCTTCGCGAGCGGGATGGCCGCCATCGACTGCGTGGCCCGCCTGCTGTCGGCCGGCGACCACGTGGTCTGCGAGGAGAACACCTACGGCGGGACGACGCGGCTGGCCACGCAGGTACTGAACCGGGCCGGCCTCTCGTTCTCGTTCGTGGACTCGAGGGATCCGCAGCGGATCCGCGACGCGCTCCGGGCGAACACGCGGCTGGTCCTGCTCGAGACCCCCACCAACCCCATGATGCGCCTGTGCGATCTGCCCGCGGCCGCCGACGCGACCCGCGACGCCGGCGTTCTCCTGTGTGTCGACAACACCTTCGCGACGCCCGTCAACCAGCGCCCGCACGAGACGGGAGCGGACATCGTGATGCACTCGGCCACCAAGTACCTCAACGGCCACAGCGACATCATCGGCGGCGTCCTCACGGTGCGCGACCCCGACCTGGACGAACAGCTTCGGTTCCTGCGCAAGTCGACCGGCGCCGTGCCCGGCCCCATGGACTGCTGGCTCTGTCTGCGCGGCACCAAGACCCTCCATGTGCGCATGCGCCAGCACAACGCCAACGGGCTCGCGGTGGCGCGCTTCCTGGAGGCTCATCCGGCCATCGAAGAGGTACACTACCCGGGCCTTTCCTCCCACCCGCAGCACCCACTCGCCGCACGCCAGATGGCCGGGTTCGGCGGCATGGTGTCCGTCACCCTGCCGACCGAAGACGCGGTGCGGCGGCTGGTGGAGGGCACGCGCATCTTCGCACTTGCCGAGAGCCTGGGCGGGGTGGAGTCGCTCATCTCGGTGCCGGCGCTCATGACGCACGCGTCGGTACCGCGCGAGCGCAGGGAGGAGATGGGGGTAAGCGGCCGCTTGGTGCGGCTATCGGTGGGAATCGAAGACCCGCAAGACCTGCTGGAAGATCTCGACCAGGCCCTCGGGCGCGGGCCTGGCGGGTGATGGCCTTCCGGAAATACGGCGGAATACGTGCCGAAACCTCGGTTCAGGGCAGGGCGTACGAGAACCGACCACGGCGGGGGGTAGCCCGGCGCGGTCAACACGAATACGAGGACGTCGGAAGACGTCCGCCAAAGGAGAATCACCATGGACGGTTCTGACGCAGACCGTGCGGGCGGCGCGGCCGAGAACGCCAATGGAAACGGGGGCGCGCCCCATGCTAACGCGCGCCGCATCCTCACGAGCATCTCGTCGCGCTCGTGGGAACATCCCGCGGATCGCGCGGCGCTCGCGGCGTTGCGCAAGCTCCCCGTCTTCGACGAGGTCCTGAAATCCCTCTTCGGCTTCTTCGGCGAGAAGCCCATCCGGCTCGCGTTCCAGGCGAACGCCCTGCGGGTGAGCGAGCGCCAGTACGGGCACATCTACGAGCGTTATCGCGATATCGTGGAGACGCTGGACACCGAGGAGTACCCGCTCTACGTCTCCCAGACGCCCATCGCCAATGCCGGTGCCTACGGCATGGACCAGCCCTTCATCATCCTCAACTCGGGAACGGTCCTGATCCTGAACGATGACGAGCTGTCGTTCATACTGGGCCATGAAGTGGGCCACATCATGAGCGGCCACGTGCTGTACCGCACGATGATGGTGCTGTTGATCCAGCTTGCCAGCCTCGGGTTCCCGATCGTCGGGCTCGCCGCACGGGCCGTGCTCATGGGGCTGCTGGAGTGGTCCCGCAAAAGCGAGCTCTCCTCGGACCGCGCCGGACTGCTCTCCATCCAGGACGCGGATGTCGCCATGAACGCCATGATGAAGATGGCGGGCGGCGGCACCTCTTCGGACCTCGATCTCGGCGAGTTCGTGCGCCAGGCCGAGGACTACCGCGAGGGCGGAGATGTGGCCGACCACGTCTTCAAGGTGCTCAACCTGCTGGGCGTCACCCATCCGTTCTGGGTCCTGCGGCTCTCCGAGATACGGAGCTGGATCGAGAGCGGCGAGTACGACCGGATTGTGGCGGGAGAATACCCTCGCCGCGACGACCCCGACCCGTCCTACCGCGACGACATTTCCTCGGCGGCCGAGGCATACGCGGACGAGGCCCGCAGCTTCATCGGATCCATGCGCGGGGCGGCCCGCAGGATGGGCGACTCGATACGGGACAACATCCGCAGATAGCCCCGGGACCACTGGCATGCGCATTCTGATCGTCGGCAACGGCGGGCGGGAGCACGCCCTGCTCTGGAAGCTCCGCCGGGACGCGCCCGCTGCCGGTTTTTTCGCGACGCGCCCCAACGCCGGGATGGCCGGAATGGCGCGGGCGGTCGACATTTCGCCGACGGACGTACAGGCGCTGACTTCCTGGGCGGAGTCGCACCGGATGGACCTGGTGGTCATCGGCCCGGAAGTCCCGCTCGCGCTCGGCCTCGCGGACCGCCTGGAGGATGCGGGCGTACCCGCCTTCGGGCCCTCGCGGGCGGCGGCGCGCATCGAATCGAGCAAGGCCTTCGCCAAGAACCTCATGAGTGCCGCGGGCGTGCCCACGGCCGACTACCGTGTCTTCACCGACGCGGCTCCGGCCGAAGCGTACGTGGTGGAGGGGGGCGGCCCCTGCGTGGTGAAGGCCTCGGGCCTGGCGGCGGGAAAAGGCGCGATCGTGTGCGACGATCCGGAAGAAGCCTGCGTCGCCATCCGGCAGATGCTGGTGGAGGGAAGCATGGGCGATGCCGGGCGCGAGGTCGTGATCGAGGAGCGCATGACCGGCGAGGAACTCAGCGTCTTCGCCCTCGCCGACGGCGAGCGGGCCGTTCCCCTGGTAGCCTCCCAGGATCACAAGAGGATCGGCGAGGGCGATACCGGGCCCAACACCGGCGGCATGGGCGCATACGCGCCGGTCTCCCTGGCCACCGCCGATCTGATCGCGCGGGTCGGCGATGAAGTCCTGGATCCCGTGCTGCACGCCCTGGCGGAGGCAGGCTGTCCCTTCCGCGGGCTCCTCTATGCCGGCCTGATGCTTACCGATGACGGGCCCAGGGTGGTCGAGTTCAACTGCCGCTTCGGGGACCCCGAGACCCAGGTCGTGCTTCCTCTGCTCGAGGGGTCGCTGCTGGACCCGATGACGGCCATCGCCGACGGAAGCGGGCTCGCCGGATACCGTGCCGGCACCGCCGCGGGCGCCGCGGTGACCACGGTGCTGGCGGCCGACGGATATCCCGGGTCCTACCGGACGGGCGCGGCCATGGAGATCCCCGCGTCGGTGGCGGACAACCCCGACGTGCTGCTCTTCCACGCGGGCACCCGGCGCCACGAGGGTGCGGTGCGGACCGCGGGAGGGCGCGTGCTCGCCGCGACCGGGCTCGGCAGCACGCTGGCGGAGGCCGCGGAGCGTTCCCGGCGCGCCGCGCGCGAGATCCGTTTCCAGGACAGGTACTTCCGTTCCGACATCGGATGGCGTGAGCTGGCGAGAAGCTGACTGCTTCCCCGATGCCGGAGCCGGACGCGTCCGACAGTGCAACCTCAACAAACCCGCTTTGCGAGAAAGGGAGACCATGATCATTACAACCACGCCAACGCTGGAAGGGCGTCCGGTGCGCGACTATCTCGGAATCGTCACCGGCGAGGCGATCATCGGCGCCAACATCTTCAAGGATCTGTTCGCGGCCGTCCGCGATGTCGTGGGCGGGCGCTCCAACGCATACGAGCGCGCGCTGAGCGATGCACGCGCGCATGCCCTGCGCGAGATGGCCGAGCGCGCCGCCGACCGGGGCGCTAACGCAGTGGTGTCGGTCGACCTGGACTACGAGGTGATCAACAACATGCTCATGGTGACCGCCGCGGGCACCGCCGTGGAAACCTGAGGGCCACCAACCCGCCCCCCACCTCCAACCGCCGGAGTCAGACTGCCGGAGCTTCCTGAAGCGGAGACGATCGCGCGCGGCCTCGCACCGCATCTCACCGACCGGACGATCTCCGGCGTGCGGGTACGGCGCCCCGACCTGCTGTCGGAGCCGGCCGGCGCCTTCGCGCACGGGATGGCGGGCGCCGAGATCGAGCAGGTCGGCAGAAGGGGCAAGAACGTCGTCTGGTTCTGTTCCCAGGACACGGTTCTGGTCATCAACCTGGGGATGACCGGCCGCCTTCTGTTCCATCCGCGCGGCGATCCCGCCCCACTCCCCGTCCACACCGGCGTCACCTTCGATCTGGCCGGCGGCGATGCGGCGGTCTACAGCGACGTGCGCAGATTCGGGCGGTTGCGGCGCTTCTCCGGCAGCTCCTGGCGTCGCTGGTCGCGCACGCTGGGGCTCGAACCTCTGAGCCGTTCCTTCACGGCCCGGCGCCTGGCGGCCGAACTCCCCCGCTCACGCTCACCGATCCGATCGTGGCTGCTCGATCAGCGGCGCGTGGCTGGCATAGGGAACATCTATGCCAACGAGGCGCTGTTCCTCGCGGGCATCCATCCGGCCGTGCCGGCGCGGGCGATCCCGGCGGCGAAGGTCGCGCCCCTGCACCGAGCCATACGAAGAGTACTGCGCGCCGCCATCGCCGCCTGCGGCACAACCCTGCGGGACTACCGTGACCCAGCCGGGCTGGAAGGATCGTTCGGCCCCCGTCTGGTGATATACGGTCGAGAAGGTCAGCCCTGCGTGAAGTGTCCGGGGGTTGTCCTGAGGACGGTGATCAGCAACCGATCGGCGTTCCACTGTCCCCGCTGCCAGCCGCCACCTCAATGACCAGCACTGAGCGAGCTGCCGGGATTCTCGCGACCGCGGTCCTCGTTTCGTTCGGTTCGCTTCCCGAGCGGGCCTCGGGCCAGGACGGCATCGTCGTTCCCGACCTTCCCGTGCACGAGTTGACGCTCGACAACGGGCTGCGGCTCATTATCCTCCCCAAGCCATCGGCTCCGACCGTGGCGTTCGTCGTCGAGTACGCGGTGGGGGGCGTGAACGAGACGCTCGGCACCACCGGCACGGCCCATCTGCTCGAGCACATGCTCTTCAAGGGCACAACCACGGTGGGCACCCGCGACGTGGAAGCCGAGCTCGATCTGTTCGCGCGCATGGACGCCGCCCACGACTCCCTGCTGTTCGAGTCGTCCGCCACCGCCCCCGACACCGCTCGCCTCAGGACGCTCCGGGAGCGCGTGGAAGCCTATGAGGGTCAGGCGCAGGTCCCCGTCGTCTCCAACGAGTTCAGCCGTATCCTCACGAGAAACGGTGCCCGCAACCTCAACGCGACCACCTCCTCCGAGGCCACGACCTACTTTGTGGAACTACCGGCCAACCGGGCCAAGATGTGGTTCCTGCTCGAGAGCGACCGGGCGCACAACCCCGTCTTCCGCGAATTCTACACCGAGCGCGACGTGGTCATGGAGGAGCGCCGCACCCGCGTGGACACCAACCCGGGGGGCCTGCTCTACGAGGTCCACCTGGGAACGGCGTTCCTGATGCATCCGTACGGGGTTCCGGTGGTCGGGTACATGTCGGACCTGGAGCGGCTGTCGCGCCACGACGTGGAGGAGTACCACCGCCGCTACTACGGCGCCCGCAATGCCGTGGTCGCCATCGTGGGCGACGTGGTCCCGGATTCGATCGCGGTCTGGGCGCGCGACTACCTCGGCGACATCCGCCCCGGCGACCCCCCTCCTCCGGTGCTCGCCGTTGAGCCTCCGCAGCGGGGCGAGCGCCGGGTGGAACTGGTGATGGACGCCGAGCCGCAGTTGCGGGTGGGTTGGCATACGGTGAGCGGTCATCACCCGGACAGTCCGGCACTCACCATGCTGGCATCCGTGCTGTCGGGACGGCGCACCTCCCGCCTCTACCGCCGCCTGATCACGCAGGACCGCCTGGCCGCCGCGGTCACCGCGTCCACGGTGCCCGGATCGCGCTTCCCCAGACAGTTCGTCGTGCACGTAACCCCGCGCGCGCCGAGCACCCCCGCCCAGATCGAAGCCGCCCTCTACGAAGAAATCGAGCGCCTGGCGCTGGAGCCTCCCGAACAGAGGGAGTTGCAGCGCGTGCGCAACCAGTTGGTGGCGTCCGGCGTGCGGCGCCTGCAGTCCAACCTGGGACTCGCGCTTCAGCTCGCCAGTTCGGTCACCCTTTACGGAGACTGGCGGACCACATTCGAGCGCACCGCCCGGCTCTACGACGTCCAGCCCGCCGACGTGCAGCGCGTGGTGCAAACCTACTTCACGCGCGACAACCGTACCGTCGCCACCCTCGTGAAGCGCACCGGGGAAACCGACCCGTGAACCGACTCGGGCCGGGGCGCCGGGCGGTCATCGCCACCCTGCTTGCGGCGGCTGCGGCGCCGGACGGAGCGAATGCGCAGAGGCCGCCCGCCGACCGGGAGGCCGTCGAGGCGCTCCGATTCGCCCCGCTGTCCTTCACGCCGCCCACCCCCTCGCAGCACGAGATCGAGGGCGTAACCGTATTCTTCCTGGAGGACCACTCCCTGCCCCTGGTGAACGTCTACGCGCGCTTTGCGGGCGGTTTTGGACTCCTCGGCCGCGAACTGTACGCCGCGACCACCGCGCTTCCTTCGTTGCTGCGCTTTGGGGGAACGATCGAGCTGCACCCCGACTCCGTCGACGAACAGGTCGACCAGCACGCGCTGCAGCTCGCGTTCGGATCCTCGGGCGGGAGCACCTCCGCGACCCTCAACTCGCTCAGCGCCAATCTCGAGCCCGGCCTGCGCCTGTGGAAGGACATGCTCCTCAATCCCCGCTTCGATTCGGTGCAGGTCGAGGTATGGCGCGGCCAGGAACTGGAGAGCGCCCTGCGCCGCCCGGACGACCCGGGTCGTCTGGCCTTCTCGGAGTTCAACCGACTCATGTTCGGCGACCACCCCATCGGCTGGGAAATGGCACCCGGCGATCTCGAACCGGAGGATCTCTCGCGAGAAAACCTGCTCACCGCCCATGGTCGCATCCTGTGTCGGGACAACCTGGCGCTGGGGGTGTCGGGCAACCTGGAATGGGAGGAGGTCGAAGCCCACCTGCTCGAATTCCTCTCCGGATGGCCGGCCTGCGAGGAGGAGCTGCCCGAACCGCCGGTGCCCGACATCCTGGACGATCCGGGGGTCTACCTGATCCCGCGGGAGCTGGACCAGACGACCATCGTCATGGCGCACCGAAGCTCCATCCGCCAGGAGGACTCGCGCGATTACTTCGCCTCCCGCATCGCCAACTCCATCCTCGGATCCGGGGGCTTCTCGAGCCGGATCCTGAACCGGGTGCGCACCGAACTCGGCCTGTCCTATAGCGCGGGCTCCTTCTGGACCACGCCCGACGACAACGACGGCATCGTGGGCGCGCTCACGCGAACGAAGAGCGAGTCGACGATCGCCGCGACGCGGGCGATTCTCGAGGTGATGGAGGAGATGCGCAATTCTCCTCCCGCGCGCGGCGAGGTGGAAGCCGCCGTCGAAGCGGCCAGCAACGGTTTCTCCTTCAACTTCCAGGGAGCGATGCAGGTCGTCTCCCGGCGCGTGCTGCACGACGCTCAGGAGCTGCCGGAAGACTGGCTGGAACGGTATGTGGCGGGGGTGCAGCGAGTGTCCGCAGCCGACGTGCACAACGTCCTGCGCAGGCATCTGGACCCGGACCGGATGGTCATCCTGATTCTAGGGGATCCCTCCCGGTTCGACCTGCCCGTCGAGACGCTCGGGGAAGTGACGACCTGGGAAGTGGAGGGAGTTACCGATTCGGTTCCGCCGGTCGGACCGCCCCCCGGGTGAAGCCGGGCCATCCGGGGTCCGCCGTCCCCGAACTACCTCACACCGACGTGGATCGCCGCGATCCCGAAGGTCAGCAGTTGCCACCGCACCGTGCCGAATCCCGCGTCCAGCAGTCGCTGGCCCAGGACTTGCGGTCCCGGGAATTCACCGACCGAGGCCGGCAGATAGCTGTACGCCCAGCGGTGCCCCGACACGATCCGGCCGACCGCCGGAAGAATGTGCCGGAAGTACCAGAGATATGCGGCCCGGACGATCGGGTTTGGGGGAGTGGTGAATTCGAGAACGACCAGCGGGCTCCCGTCGCGCAGCACCCGGCGCAGTTCCGCCAACCCCAGGTCGAGGTGGGAAAGGTTGCGCACCCCGAAGGCCACCATGGCGCCGTCGAAGGACTCGTCGGCAAAGGGCAGACGTTGCGCGTCCCCGCACAGCGGATAAACGGGCAGATGAACGCTTTTCGTCCCGCCCCGGAGCAGCATGGGTTCCGCGAAGTCCAGCGCCACCACCCTGCCCCGGAAGTCCGGGCGGGTCGCCAGTTCGATGGCCAGGTCGCAGGTGCCCGCGCAGGCATCCAGGTATCGGGCCGAGTCATGACGGGAATAGTCGAGCGCGCGCACGGCCCGGCGCCGCCACCAGCGGTCGACGCTCAGGCTGAGCACCCGGTTGAGCAGGTCGTAGCGCGGCGCGATGCGCGAGAAGATCTCGTGCACCTGGCGCGCGCGATCCTCACCCGACGAGGGCTGACCTCCGGAAACGTTCATCATCGATTCTCGTACGGGCCGGCGCGAACCTCATCCGGCGGATGTCCTTGAACTACCAGAGCGTCGAAGACGCGGAACTCGTCACCCTCGCCGCCGAGGGTCGGGAGAGCGCCTATCGCGAACTGCTCTCCAGATATGAACGTCCCGTCTTCTCCCTCATCTACAGGATGGTGAGGAACCGCACCCTCGCCGAAGACCTGGCGCAGGAAGCCTTCATCCGCACCTTCAACGCGATCGATACCTACAATCCCCAATACAAGTTCTCCAGCTGGATCTTCAAGATCGCAAACAACCTGACCATCGATCATCTGCGCAAGCGGCGCGTGCCCACCGTCTCCATGCACGGCGCGCCGGACGCGGTCACCCCGGAGGCCCAGGCGCGCACCAGCCTGGTGGTGCGGTCGCCCGGAGAGAGCCCCGAGGAGTACGTTCAGAACCGCGAGCTCGGCGGCCAGATCGAGGCCGCGATCGGGGAGCTGCGGGAGGAGTATCGGGTGGTAGTGTTGCTCCGCCACATCGAGGGACACACCTACGACGAGATCGCCCGCATCATGGATATCCCGCTGGGGACGGTAAAGACCTACCTTCATCGGGCCAGGGCCGAGCTCAAGCTTCGGCTCGCCGAGGCATGATTCGATGCGCATGGACGCGAAACTTCCCGCGGGTTCGTGCCGTACGCCGGGAGAACCGATGGACGGCATGGACACTTGGACCACGATGACCCCGGAGCCCGGAGATCCCGCGAGGATGGCAACGCCACGACAGGCGGAGACAGGGACAGGCCGCAGATGAATTCGGACCGATCCAGCTACGGCAGGCATCTGGACGATGACGCGATCCAGAGCCTGCTCGACGCCGCTGAAGGACCTGCCGACGCGGAGACCGCGTCCGCCCGCAGGCATTTGGCGGACTGTCCCGAGTGCCAGGGTCGGGTCGATGCCTGGCGGGAGGTCTTCGGCGAGCTCGGCCGACTGGGGCGATTCGCCCCTCCGGGCCGGTTCGCCGAGCGGGTCCTGTCCGGCATCGATCTCCCCGGCGAGGCCTGGAGTTCCTCCCGGGCATGGTCGTGGGCCCGGCTGCGCCGCTGGCTGACCGGACGGGCCGCGGACGCTCATCTTTCCGGGAGGTGGCTGCAGGAGCTCGCGGACGGTGCGCTGCCCCGGAGACGCGCCACCCTGGCGAAGGCGCATCTTGCGACGTGCGGGGATTGTGAGAGCAGGCTGGCGAGCTGGCGGCGCCTGATCGCCACACTGGAAGCCCTGCCCTCCTTCGCGCCTGCCGCGGGCTTCGCCGAGAGGGTGATGGCGCGCTGGCGGGAGGTGGCCGAAGAAGCCGCCGGCCGGAGCCAGGCTGCGCGAAAGTGGCGACTCCTGCCTCGTTCGCCGCGTGGATGGGTGCTCGCGGGGACGCTGACCGGCATGCCGGTCGCCGCATTCGCCGCGGTGGCGGCCTTCCTCTCAACCGTCCCGCAGCTTACCACCGGCAGCCTCGTCACCTATCTGTGGTGGCAGGCTCGCGACGTCCTGTCGGCGTTCGGAAGCTCGCTGCTGGCGGCGGTCATGCAGAGTGGGGCGGCCTTCCGGGCCTATTCGCTCGCAGAATCTCTGATCGCGTCGCCTGCGACCGCGGTCGCGGCCGCGGCAAGCTTCACCGTCCTTATGTTCAGCTCAATCTGGGTTCTTCACCGCAACATCGGCTTCCCCCGTTTCGCGCTGCGCCATGTTCACAGCTGACCCCTCCCGTCCCGCCGGCCTGACTCCGGTGTTCGGCGCGGTGCTCGCGCTGTCCGCCGCGGGCGCGGCGCAGCCCGCCGGCGCTCAGGAGCGGCAGGTGGTATCGAACCGCGTGACCGTGTCGGACGCGGATGCAACCCTGTCGCTCGAGTTCGATTCCGGCCCGGCCCTCGAGATCTCCTTTCAGAACGGCGAGATCCGCGTCGACGGCGAGGAGGTAGGCAGCTACCAGGCCGGCGGGGAGCTCGCTGCCTCGTGGCGGTCGCTGCTCTCCGAAGTCGTTCCGCTGGATGACGGACCCCTCGCCGAAGCCCTGCTCGCGTGGGAGCCCGGAGCAAAGTTGGCCGGGGACGCGCGAGCCGTCGCCGAGCGGGTCGACCGAGCGCTGCAGGAGGCGCTCGCCGGTCCGCGGCCGGCAGACAGCCCGACACCCGTTTCGGGGAGCGCTGAGTTGGGAGGCATGGCACCAGCCCTGGTTCCCCCGTTGCTTCGCCTCCTCCTGCAACGGGGCCGGGTGCTGGAAGAGGCGCTCCAGGACGTCGATCTGACGGAGCTGTCGCTTCATCTGGGCGAGGACGTGACCGTTGACGCCGGCACCGATATCGAGGGGGCACTGCTCGTGGTGGAGGGCGACGCCACCATTTCCGGGGAAGTCCCCGGCGACGTGGTCGTGGTCGAGGGGACATTGCGCATCGAGGGTGACGCATACATCCGGGGCGAGGTGCGCGTGATCGACGGACAGCTGGAGCGCGACGGCGGGACGGTTGAGGGCACCATCCTCACCGTGGACGCCGGCGACGTCGCGGGAGCGGGGATGGTGCCGGATGCGGCAGCTGCGGGGGACGAGGAGCGCGGCCCGCCCTCCCGTCAGGGTGAAGCGCGCGCCCGGCTGCCTTTCCGCTACGTCACATCCGGTCTGAGCGGTCTCTTCGGGGACGTGTTCTGGCTCGTGGTCATCCTGGCCGTGGGGACTGCGGTCGTCCACTTCGCCGGAGACCGGCTGCAGAATGTGGCCGAAGTGGTGAGAGCCGCTCCCGGACGGGCCGCGCTGGTCGGTCTGGCAGGCGGCTTTCTCCTTCTGCCGCTGTGGGTGCTGGGAGGTCTCGCTCTCCTGGTGTCGATCATCGGCATCCCCCTGCTGGTCGCCTGGCTGCCGCTCTTCCCCCTGGCCGCACTCCTGGCCGGTGGGCTGGGATACCTGGCCGTGGCGAGCGTTGTCGGCGAGTGGCTGGCGCGCAAGGGCATCCCGGCGCTGGACCGCTTCCGGCCCTCCAACCGGCTGCACGTGCTGGCCGTCGGCCTGGCAGCGCTCGTTCTTCCGTCGGCCCTTTCCCACGTCACGGAAATGGGTGGGCCGACGCTCGGTTCCTTCCTGAGCGGGCTGTTCACGCTCGTCGCGGTGGCTACCGCGATGATCGCGCTGATGCTCGGCTTCGGCGCCGTGCTGCTCACCGGGGCGGGCCGCACTTCCGACCCGGGCAGGATGGCGGCGACCTACGGCGGGGGGATTCGGGCGACGCGGGCATGGACGCGGAGGCGTTCGCGGCGGCGCTCGCGCGAGAAGCCCGGACACCCCGACGACGGAGGCACCGGTGACTAGCAGTTCGTGGATGAATCAGCGCGCACATGGAGAACGGCGGGGCGCCGGGCTGGCCCGACTTACCTGCGCGGCCATCGGAGGGCTGGCCTGCACGGCCACCGGACTTGCGGCCCAGGACTGGAGCACCGTGACCGCTTCACGCCAGCTGGGTGGCGAGCGCGAGATTGAGGTCCAGGTGGAATATGGAGCGGGCGTCCTCGATCTGCGTCCGGGGGAGCCCGGCACCCTGTACCGGATGGAGCTTCGCTACGATCGCGATCTCATGGAGCCGCAGACGCACTATGAGGACGGAGTCCTCGAGATCGGCATGGATCGCGTCGGCAGAGGTATCCGCATGGGTTCACGCGACGGATCGGGGCGACTGGATCTGGAACTGTCGCCGGAAGTTCCCCTTTTGCTGGACCTGGAGTTTGGCGCGGCGCGGGCGGACCTCGATCTGGGAGGGCTCGCAATCCGGGAGTTGAATGTCGAGACGGGGGCATCCGATACGCGCATCGAGGTGTCGGTGCCCAACCCCGTGGAGTTGGAACTCGCCTCGTTCGAGGCGGGCGCGGCCAACCTGGTCGCCACCGGACTCGGCAACCTGAACGCCGACCGCATCCGGCTGGAGGCGAAAGCAGGCAAGGCGACCCTGGACTTCGACGGGGAATGGCAGCGAGACGCCGATGTGGATCTCGACCTCGACCTGGGCGCGGTGGAACTTCGCTTTCCGCGGGGCCTCGGCGTGCAGCTGGTGGTGGATGCGCTCCTGACCTCCGTGGATGCCCAGGAAATGTTCAGGCGAGGCGACAGCTACTACTCCGCGGACTGGGATGGCGCGGAGACACGGCTTACGATCGAAGTCGACGCGCACATCGGGGCGATCGACGTGGTGTGGACCCCATGACGGGTTTCGTCATCAGGATTCGGGCATTGGGCCCGGGGAGATGCTCGACATGATCAGCGCCCTGCTGACCCTGTTCGCCGTTGGCCTCGTGACGCTGCTGGTCGTGGGAGTGCTGCTCGCGGTGGCGGGCACGGTGTTCTCCATCGGCTTCGGCCTGGCCAGCTTCCTGCTTTTCAAGGTCGCCCCGATCGCACTACTGGGGTATGTGGTGCTCCGCCTGATCGCGCCCCGCAAGCGCAAGGAGCTGAGTGAATCCGACCGCAAGTGGCTGGAAGGATAGCCGGGCGGGTCAGGCGGGTGGCCGCGCAGGCGGTCGCCAGGCGATGACCTCTTCGATCTCGGCGATCAGGTCAGGGCCGGCGAACGCTCCTACCGGCGACGTCCCCACCAGGTCGAGATCGATGTCGCGGGCCAGCAGCGGCGCAAGCGATTCGGGGTAGTCGCGCACCATCACATGCGCGGGCATCCGCCGGATTCGCTCCGGGCCGACGCGCGGAAGCGGGGACCACCTCAACCGGTCCCCTCGCGCAACGCCACCACCACCTGGTCACAGATTCGGTTCAGCGCCTGCGCAACCGGTGACTCCGGCCGGTCCACCACGGTGGGCAGCCCGTCGTCGCCCGACCGCCGGACCGCGGGGTCCAGCGGCACGGCGCCCAGGAAGGGTACGCCCTGCTCCTTGGCCAGAACCTCCCCTCCGCCCGTGCCGAACACGTCCACCGGTTCGCCGCAGTGGGGACAGGCCATCCCGCTCATGTTCTCGATGACGCCGATGATCCGCGTGTTAACGCGTTCGAACATCTTGATGCCGCGCCGGACGTCGGTGGTGGCCACACCCTGCGGGGTAGTGACCATGATGGCCCCGTCGAGGTTGACGCTCTGCACCAGCGACAGTTGGGCATCGCCGGTCCCCGGGGGCATGTCGACAAGCATGACATCCAGAGTGCCCCAGCGGACCTGCTCCAGGAACTGCTTCAGGACGCCCGCGATCAGCGGGCCGCGCATGATCGCCGGCTGTTCGTCGGCGAGCAGGAATCCGAGGCTCATGAGCTTGACGCCATGGGCCTCGAGCGGCTCGATCATCTCCTTGCCCTTGCCGCCGGACACGCTCGGCCGGCGGCGCTCGCCGAACATGACCGGGATGTTCGGGCCGTAGATGTCGGCGTCCAGAAGCCCGACCCGCAGGCGGCGGCGCGCGAGCGCTGCAGCGAGATTGGTGGTGACCATCGACTTGCCCACGCCTCCCTTGCCCGAGCTCACCGCCACCACGTAGCGCGTGTCGGCGAGGATGCCCGGCCGGGGGGTCGGCGCGGGTACCGAGCCGGGAACGAGGCGCGAGCGCCCCCCGGGGGCGGGAGGCGGCGCAGGCGCGCCCGTGGGCGGCGAGGAACCGGCCGGGGCTGCGGGCGGCGGCGG
>VXNP01000055.1 GCA_009840525.1 Gammaproteobacteria bacterium | reverse complement strand
GGCAGGCAGGCAGGCAGGCAGGCAGGCAGGCAGGCAGGCAGGCAGGCAGGCAGGCAGGCAGGCAGTATTCCACGCGCTCGCGAAACTGGCTGGCAGGTCGCTCTCCGAAGGATCACGCGGGGCACCGACGAGCGCACGGGGATCTTCGCAATGATCCCCGTCCTCGGTCTGACGGATTCCGGCACGGCGATGGCACTTGGCTCGTCGCATTCAGAGAAATCGCGAGGCCCACCGACCGGAGAACCGCCATCCTCTCAGGCATCCCGGGAACCGCAGTGAACCACAAGGGACCTCTCCTGCATGTTGATGCGCGTGAATGGCTTCAGGCCCTCCGCGGCATCACCACGGCAACGAATGAGCGGACGTTGATTGCGAGCGATCTCTGGCCTTCCGGCGTAGGGCATAGCGCCGCTATGGTCGATTATCGCAGTGCTCCAGCCGTCTCGACTGCGCTGGTTGTTGCCAACATGAATTCGATTCCTCTCGACTGGTCAGCTCGAATGTCGGTCGGTGGGGTCAACCTGAGTTTCTTCATCGTCAAGCAACTTCCCGTTCTGCCTCCGGAGAGTTACCTGGACGAGGTTCGTTGCGGCGGCACCTATGTGGAACTGATCGTCCCCCGCGTGTTGGAATTGACGTACACCGGCCATGAGCTTGGAGGATTCGCCTCGGATCTCGGTTATCCGGGGGATCAACCGTTCCCTTGGGACGATGCGCGGCGCCACCGGCTCCAGAGCGAACTGGACGCCATATTCTCGCACATGTACCGGCTGGATCGGAGCGACGTTGAGTGGATCCTCGACGCCCCGCCGCCGAGTTCCTCGTTCCCGTCACTCAAGCAGAACGAGATAAGGCAGTTCGGAGAATACCGGACGCGGCGGTATGTGTTGGAAGCATTCGACCAGCTACGGCGTGGCGAGGTCCCAGACCTTGGTGAAGGGCCAGGCGGCGGCGGGCTGAGCCCTGGTCACCCTCGTGTCCCCCGCGAGGACGGAAGGAACAGAACTTAGGAGGTTGCACTCATGGGACTGACCGATCCGCCTGCCATCCGACATTTGGCCGTGGGCTTCGCCCGACGCTACGACGCCGACATGAACGTTGCCTCGGAAGATGTCGTGCATTGTACGCTCCACCACCGACGCCGGGGACAGCACGCGACGGGAATCGCCGACAAGCTGATTCGCCATCTACGCGCCGCTCGGATCCCGGAAGAGGTACGCAAGCTACCCGCAGCAGTGGCGGAGGTCTGATGGACGGGGGACGCGAGAAGGAAGCCGACCGCGAGTTTCGAGAGTGGGTCGACAAGGCACTCGAGCAGGGATTCGCAATGGGGCGGGTATTCGAGCAAGCGCGCGTCATGTTCTTTCTGGTGAAGATCGAAGATCGCCAAGCGCTGGCCGCACGCCTCGCGAAACACTTGAATTCGGAACCATCCCAACGGGAAAGCGAAGCGGTTCACGGCGCAGTGGAGGACGCATTTCGCGAGCCGCCGGAGGCGTGACATCGACCAGCGACCGCGCGGAAGGACCGCGGCGGTGCGGGCCGGCTCCCTCGCGACGCCGCCCTGCTCCGAGGTGGTAAGCTGGGTCGTAATGGGCGAGTCAATTGCGGTTTCGCAGGAGCAGATTGACGCCTTTGCGGCCCTGTATCCGATGAACGCACGTCCCGTCCAGCCGCTCCACCGACGGTTCATTCTCATGCGGCAGTGACGAGGCCGATTGCCGAGCGGAGCCCACGGGCGGCCTGCAAGGGTGGGTCGCGGGATAGTCGCCGGGGTCGCGCTCGCGGATCCAATCCGACCGCGACGCACTTCTTCCATTACCCGCGCATTATCGGCGGAACCGGACCGCGAAATGCGGTCGAAATGCGAAACGCGCATTCTCTCGCGCGTTTACGGAGAGCAAGCGGCGGCGAATCGCGCACATGTGCCGTGGGTGCCCTACGCCCAGCGTTGCTTGACATAGCCGACAAGATCCGCGCCATCGAGGATCCGGGTCGAGTTGTTGACCCGGACGAAAAAGGCCCGGTTCCGCTTGGAGACCTTGGCATAGATCGGCTCAGGAGACGGAGCAACGTGTACCACAGCGACTCGAACGCCGTCAACGGCTTGCAGCCGGATCTTTGCCATCGTCGAAGCGAGCGGTCCAAGCGAGCGCTCGATCGCGGTCGTGAGTGAGTTCACATAGCGGTCCCCGTCGAAGCTCTTCAAGTCCAGGTCCGGTTGGATCCCGAGGATCTCGCCATCGTCCGCTATGCCGACTAGGAGAGTGCCACCGCCAGCGTTGAGGAAGCCCGCGACGGTCTTGAGCACGGACTCCGTGATGACCTTCTCAGGCACGTCCGGCCTGTAGCTGTAATACGCAGAAGCCTTGAACTCGACCCTCTCGGTTTCCATCTCGCCAAGGAAGTCCTCGACCGACCATTCGCGCGCATGATCGATCGGCGGTAGCGTCTCCTCTTCCTGTGGAAGCTCACCGGCGCGGAGTTTGCCGAACGCAGCGCGAACGACCTCGGCGATGAGCACTCGCCGCTGCTGAAGGAACTCCCGGTAGTCCATCTGCTCCCATCCCTCCGGCAGAGCGTGCCAGAACCGGGCTCGTTCCTGCTGCTGCCGAGTCAGCCTGGCGAAGAGCGGAGGGAAGTACTCACTGGGTGGCGAGTCACCGATCTTCGCGTTGTCGGGCCACTCGACGAAGGCGTAGTTGGCGATCTGATTCCGCTGCACCGTGCGGTTGATTCCGATCCGATTCAGATACGCCTTGGGGAAGAGATGGTGGCGCTCCACGGCCGACCGGGGAGCGTGGGCCGAAGGATCCAGGAGTTCACCCAACTGAAGCGGCGAGAACAGGGGCCGCGCATTCAGCAGGACGAGGCTTGCTTGGTACGCGAACACCGTCGGGCCATAGGCCGACGAAGTTTCGAGCGAACTGGGGAGCTGGATGGTCCAGTGGTCCTCCGTAAGCGCCGTGTCGATGATTCCGCTCAGCGTTGCCACGAACTCGTCACCGGACTTCGCCTCGGCGATGCGGCGGAGGTCCTGCTCGACCCGGCTTTCGAAGTTGCCCGTGTACCGGCCGGTGAGCGAGGTCATGAAGAACCACTGGGCGATTGCCTCGCGGAGGGTCCTGCGGTCGATCCGGTAGTCGCGATGTCCGATCAGGTACATCAGGTATGAGAACATCAGGTTGTTCTGCGAGCTGATCATCGCCCGGCTTCGGTAGCCGGCGCGGCGCACAGCCTTGAGGAACTCGTGCCAATTGGTCAGGGAAAGAGTCTCGGCCTGGGCCTCCTGTAGCGTTGCGAACTGCTTCTCCCGGATCTCAGCAGAGATCTCGCCGGTCTCCAAGTCCTTGCCGCGGAGCACTTGGTAGACATACCGGAGTCGACCGCGCCGGAGGGCAAGGCCGGCGACGACGCGCAGCATCTGATCCGCCGACGGGTCGATGAAGGGGTTTGCGGGAGACGGCCCGGGGGACCGCAGCTTGGCGTCGCGGGCGAAGGTCTCCAGCTGCTTGCGGCCCTCCTCCCACCAGACCGACATCAGCGTCAGGATGAAGTCGGCTTGGCCGAGGTCAACGCCCGCGCTGTTGATGCGTACGAATACGTCTGCGACTTGGTCCTCGTCTACGCTAGACGCAAGCTCCATGACCTTGAAGGGGTAGTTGCGGAGGTCGTAGAGCCGATCGATTGCCTCCAGAAGGCTGTCTCTCCGATCTTCCGTCAGCTCACCCTTGCTTGTCTCAAGGCGCTTGATGAACTCGCGCTCCTTTTTTCGCCGACCGCCGACCCAGACAATCGATATGTCGGGGATGAACTCGGGGTTTCTTTCCACCGCCGCATTTGCAACCTCGAACCTGCCGTCCCTCGGTCGGAACGCGATCCGAATCCGCGAGGAACTGTAGTCCGCCCGAAGCACCTCCTTCCTCGTCAGCACCGAATAGAGGCTGGTCAGGCGCTGCTGGCCGTCCACGATCATGAGGCGCGGGGCGGCTTCATGCGCATGCGTGCCAATCCGGCGCGCACCCATTTCGGCACCTGTGGCCCAGAAGAGCAGATTGCCCACCGGGAAGCCACGGTACATCGAATCGAAGAGGTTTCGGACCTTGGCTGCCTTCCAGACGAACGGTCGCTGGATGTCCGGCAGCGCGATCTCGCCTCGGTCGATTTCCTCCAGCAGGGTGGACAGGCTGTACGAACTGTCCTTGAAGACGGTGATGGCCATGTCGATCCGGGGGGTCGTGTTCGAGTTGCGAATTCGGGGACGCGGGGAGGGACGCTCCAATCTGCACGCGGCCCCGTTCGGTCTGCAACTGCTCTTCGGCACGAGCATCGGGCTCTGCGGGTGAAGCCACCGCTAGGTGTCGGTGAGGAGGTGTCTTGACGTGGGGGTGCCCGCGTCCGTTCAAGTTATCCCAAGGTTGCAAAAGGACTTCCGCTTACTCCTTCGAGGAGTAGGGGATGACGAAAGCCGACTTCGTTGAGCAGGTCTCCGATGCGGTCGGACCACGGGTCACCAAGAGGGATTGCGGGCCGGTCGTCGATGCCTTCCTAGACGCCGTGAAGGACACGCTGGCGCGTGGCGACAACATCGAGATCCGGGGCTTCGGCACCTTCAAGGTGCGGCACCGTAAGGCCCGCACGGCCCGCAACCCCAGAACAGGCGAGGCGGTGGCGGTTCCACCGCGTGTTGTGCCGGTCTTCAAGCCGTCGAGGCAACTCAGCAGCCGGGTGGACCGGGGCGCTGGCGGGTCACGGACGGGGTAACGCTGCGAGGTCGCTGCCGAGCCAGGGCACTGGATCGGTCGGGCCACGAATGCGGTCATCAGGTTACTCGGCCATGGGAAGGCGTTTCCGCTGGCTTGACACAGCCTACCAGAAGGGCGTCAAGCCAGAGACCCGATGAGCGCACTTCCCTGGCGTCTCTCTCACCGAGTCGGTCGAGGGAGGCCGCTCGTCAAGTGCCGAGCACGAAACGCCACATCCTCGTGCAGGGCGTCAGGCGCTCGCCATCGGCGGGAGGCTCTTGAGGAAGGCCCACGCGATGCACTGCTCAAGTTCCGCCAGCCAATCGAAAGCCTCGCCGTGGACGGCCAGCGCCGGCAGCAAGCCCATAATCACCCACGGGCGGTCCGGTAGGTGGTCGAGGAAATCGCTCGGTCCGCGTTCTGCGCTCATCCAAGGGACCTCCGCCACCGTCTCGCGCCATGCGCGCCGCGGGCCGTCGCCACCGCCTTCCGCCACCGCCAGCACCGCGACGGGCTGTTCGTCCGGGGCGACGATGCGCGCTTGCAGGACGCGCGGGCCGTGTTCGTGCGCGAGCACGTGAAGCCGCCACGGATCGTCGCGATGCCGCAAGGGCGCGGGGGTCTCGAACGCGCCCGCCCCCGCGATGAGCCGCCCGTACGCGCGGGTCATGCTGTCGGTCAGGCCGGAGCAATCCGACTCGCGGTAGTACGCCGTGTTCGCGTTCCAGTGCTCAACCCTCATTCGATCGCGCCTCAGGCTCCCCAGACCGTCACCGGGGCACCCTTGTGGTCCCGTTCCTCCCGGAAGATTCTCTCCGACCAGCTTCTGTCCGGGCGCATGTCGAACACGACGAGATGGCCAGCGTCCGTGCCGCTGATGTCCATGTAGCGCTTCGTCTGTTCGAGTCCCTCCTCGACCGTTCGCGACACGGAGCGCCCTTCCTTCACGAGCTTGCACTCGACGACGATCCGGTCCTCCCGACCTCCCTCCCGGGGCCAGACGACCAACAGGTCCACGCGGCGGCTACCCAGCGCGTACTCGCGTTCGATCCGTCCCGTGGCGTTCACGACGCGGTGCAGAAAGGCCTGAAGCACCAACTGCGGACCGGCCTCCGTGTACTGCGCACGCCGGATCCAGTGCTCGGAGTTCTGCCGGAAGAACTTCTGGAAGGCGGCAAGCAGGCCGTCCATGTCCAGGCTTCCGTCGGAGCGCACGTACCAAGCGGTCTCTTGGGGCGCGATTTCGTGTTGAAGGACCCACGTCAACTCGCGCGGGAGCACCTCGCCGTAGATGGGGTTCGCCACGCGCAGTGTTCGGCCCGGCGCGACCAGCCCGAGATCCCGCACGTACTCGAAGTCGCGGTCGCTGTACTCGGCGTCCCCACCGCTCAGCAGGGGCTCGATCACCCGGCGCACGCGCGGCTCGCGCAGCTTGTCCGCCAACTGGTCAAGATGCGTGTCCCGCCGCAGGATCAGCGCCTCTCGCGCAACGAAGACATCGTTCTCGGTGAAGGGCTCCCCCGGCTCCCTCGGCATCCCCGCTGAGAAGCACATCTCCAGCGCAAGGGCGTTGACCAGCCACGGCTGTCCGCGGGTCTGCTCCCACACGGCCGCGAGCGCCTGCGGCGCAAACTCCTGGCCGGTCGCCTCGGTGTGCTGTCCGAGCAACTCCTCGACTTGGGTCTGCGTGAAATTGCCGAGACGGAGCGACTGGGCCTTGATGTTGAAGGCGCTTCCCCCCGTAATCACCTCTTTCTCGGAACTCGCGTGAATCCGGTAGTCGCGCACGTCCCGCACCCCGCACAGAATCACGCTCTGCGGAAACGAGGAGGGACGATGAGGGTAGCCCGCCCGCAGTTGCCGCAGCACTGACACCAGCGAATCGCCCACCATCGCGTCGATCTCGTCGATCAGCAGAACCAGCGGCGATGAGGCGGCCCTGGCCCACGCTTCCAGAAGCGTGCCCAGGACGGCGTGGGGACGGCGGCTGGTGTCTATCAGGTCCGCGGTCTCGGCCGTGGCGTGATCGTTCAGCGCATATCGGGCCTCCCGGGCGATCTGAGAGGCGATTGCCCCCATCGCCTGCCCCACGTTTTCCCGTGCCGTCTGCGCGGGCTCGACATTGATGTAGGCGCAGCGGTAGTCGCCCTCACTGCCGCCGTTCAGAAGGTCGCGAAGCGCCAGCAGCGCCGTCGTCTTGCCCGTCTGCCGGGGCGCGTGCAGCACGAAGTATCGCTCGTCCCGGATGAGTTCGAGCACTTCCGCCAGAGCGAAGCGGTCCAGCGGCGGGATGTGGTAGTGGCGGGTGGGCCGGATCGGACCCGCGGTGTTGAACTTGCGCATGGGAATAAACGTGGTCGCGGCGCGCGGAACGGGCAAGCACATCGATGCCGCGTTCGAGAGCCGCCTGAAGGTCGCGCGACAGGTCGCCGGGGGCAGGGGACAGGCTCTCCCCTCCGTCCCCGCCGCCGCCGCTCGGGGAGGAAGACCCGATCAGGTCGGCGACGGGGATTCGATCCCTTCGGCGGTCACGGCGGAAAGCATCTGCGGGGAGGAATCAAGCTCGGCGGGCGCGTCCAAGTGCCTGCCATTTGGTCCCGTTTTCCGTCCGAATCGGCGCGGCAGACTCAAATGCGAGCCAGCGGCAAGAGTGGCAGATCGTGCACTCCCAGTTGAACTTAGGAGATTCCTTGCCGCGATTTCGCATCCCGTTTTGGCGGATTTGGGAGCAGGAGGTCGCCGGTTCGAATCCGGCCGCCCCGATTGGACTTACGCGAGGTCCTGGCAGCCTATGCGGATCGCGATGTCCTGATCTCAAACCGCCCATCGGAGGGCGAGAACCGGATCGCGTCGGTGTCGAAGGCGCGGCCGACCGCGCCGCTCCGACTCAGCGCGTCCGGCGTGCCCACCGAAAAGCCGCCCGAGCCGTCGAGCAGCCAGACGCCGTCGGACAGCTGAAGCGACAAGTCCAGGTCGTGGCTTGAGAGCAGAACGATCTGCCCCTGGTCCCTGGCCTGAGCTCGCAGGAGGGCCATGATCTCGACGCGGCTGGGAAGATCCAGAAAGGCCGTAATCTCGTCGAGGACAAGGAGGCGAGGAGTCTGTGCGAGCGCCCGCGCGATCATCACGCGCTGTCGCTCGCCGTCGCTCAGATCGCTGAAGAAGCGGCGCAGAAACGGTTCGACGCCGGTGACCTCGATCGCGTCGGCAATCGCGGCCCTGTCCTTGTCCGCCAGTCCACCCTGCCAGCCTGTGAAGGGCTGCCGCGCGAGCGCGATGACGTCTTCGACGTTGAGGCTCGGATTGAACGCCCGCTCCGTCAGCACGACACCGATCCGGCGCGCGCGCGTCGCCGGGCGCATCGACGCAATGTCCTCCCCGTCGAGCGATGCCGTGCCGCCCAGCGACGCCTGCAACCCGGCGATCGTGCGCATCAGGGTCGACTTCCCCGAGCCGTTGCGGCCGAGAATGCAAACGAAGTCGCCGGCCGCTGCCGACAGGTCGATGTCGGACAGGACCACTCCGCGCGTGTTGCGATACCCCACGGCGAGGGACCTCAGATCCAGCATCAGCGCCACTGCCTCACGGCCGGCGAGAAGATCAGGATGAGTATCACGGCCGGAGCGCCGACGATCGCGAGGATCGCGTTCAGATGCAGGAAGTGCTGCTCCCAGGGCGCATGAATGATGGCGTCTCCGGCAAGAGCGAGCAGTGCGCCGCCGAGTGCGGCGAGCGGAAGGAGCGGGAGGATCCGCGCCGTTCCGGCCAGCGCCCGGGCGAAATGGGGCGCGATGAGGCCGACGAAGTTCACCGGGCCGCAGAAGGCTACGACGGGCGCCACCAGTAGAACCGCTGCCGCGAGAACGGCATGTCTCAACGACGTCACCTTGACGCCGAGGCTGCGGGCGTAGGTCTCGCCCAGAAGTAGAGAACTGAGCGGCTTGGCCGTCGCAACCGCGGCGCAGGTGCCGACCAGGATCGGCAGCCCGAGCCACGGAAGGACCTCGGGCGCGACGCCGGCGAAGCTCGCGTCCGTCCATCCGCCATAGATCCGGCCGCCGGCTCGCGCGGCGAAGTGAAGAAGGACGCTCGTGAGGCCCTGGGAGGTGAACCCGAGCATGAGGCCGATGACGAGCAGCGTGATCGCTCCGACGCGGCGGCCGAGCGCAAGCATGACGACCGCCGCAATCGCGACACCCGTGGCGGCCGCGAGCGTTATGCTCGGGCCTTCGAAGAAGGTGAGGATGGACACGGCCGCGGGGCCCGCAAACGCCGCCGCCGTTACTGTGAGGGCGACCCCAAGCTGGCCGCCCGCGAGCAGGCCGAGAGACCACGCGTCCGCGACCGGGTTCCGGAAGAGGGCCTGCATAAGCACCCCGGCCATGCCGAGCGCGCCGCCGGCGATGATCGCGGCGGCTACTCGGGGAAGGCGAATATCGAGGACGATCTGGCGGGCAAGGTCGGTCGACTGCGACCCTGTCAGCGCACCGACCGTGTCGGCCAGCGGCAGCGCGATCTGTCCGTAGGTCAGTGTCAGCAGCGAGAGCGCGGCGAGCGCGGTGAGAAGGATGGCGCCGCTAGTGTTGACCCGCGCGGACATGACCCTCCTCCCACGTTTCCGGTGCGAGAAAGCGCCACTCGCCGTCGCGAAGTGCCGGATGGAGCATCTTCACGATGTCCGCCAAGTGCCAGTCCGGACGGATGATTCCCATCTCCCACATCTCCCATGAATCGGCGGTGGGATGCGGCTTGCCCAGCTGCCAGAACACGCAGCCCTCCCGGTACGCCTTGAAGCGCGCAAGCACGTCCCAATCGTCGAACTTTGCGGAAATCGGGTCGCGGATCATCCAGCAATCGGCGTCCGTTGCGTCCCGCAGGAGGCGTTCCGTCGAAAGGTCGGAGAAGCTGTCGAGTTCGGGATCGTCCTCGCCGCCGAGCACAAGTTCCGCGTTCGCATCGCGAATGAGAGCCGCGTCGGCGTTGCGCTGCGTGACCGCCCAGCGATTGCCTCCGCTTCTGTACCAGGCCCAGAGAAGGGACCGGCGCGGCTGCTCTTCGGCGAGGGACTTCAGGCGGTCGACTTCCTGTGCTACCATCTCTACGAAAGCGTCGGCCTCCGCCTCCTTTCCGGTCAGCAGGCCCATCAGGCGAACCCACGCGACACGGCCCATATAGTGCGGCTCCGCATCGATGAAGGTCGGCACGACCGGAATGCCCAGCGACTCGACGCGCTCCAGGTGCTGGGTATGCGTGAGGTCGGCCATGCGCGCGATCAGCACGTCGGGCCGCGCCGCCACCAGCGCGTCCAGTGTCGGCGGCATGTGCCAGCCATAGCCGATCTGCCGGATCTCACCCGACCGGGCCTTGCGGCGCAGGTCATCGTCGTAGCTCGTGTGCCCGCCAACCGCGACGATCCGGTCTTCGACTCCGAGTATACGCAACATCCCTTCATGGGGATGATCGTTGACGGCGATCCGCCGGACGGGCGTTCGGATCAACGAGGCACCCGCCAGGTCCCCTGTCAGGGCAGGCGGCTCCAGGCCTCCCGGAACCAGCACCAGGCGGGCGCGCTGCGGCGGTCCGCCCGCCGATCCGCCCCAGGTGATGATGGACGCTTCGATGTCCACAACGCGGTAGCCGTTCCGTTCGACGACGCTGAAGGTCTCCGCAAAGGGCGTCTCGAGCGCCTCGCCTGCGACAGCCCCCGGACCGTCGGACGCGCCGGAGCCGCACGCGGCCATGCCGGCAAGCAGAACGAAGGCCGTCAGACGAGATAGCCCCCCGAGGTGGCGTGTCTTCCAACGGCCGAATCGGCGGAACACCCTGAGCGGCTGGTTCGACGGCTCCGTCACCTGCACTCCGCGCAGCGACCAAAGAGAATCAACTCGTGGCCGTCGACCTCGAAGCCCTCAGGCGCCAGCTCCTCGACTTCATCCGGACACTTGTGGACGTCGAATGCCAGATCGCAGGAACGGCAGAGGAAGTGGTGGTGGTGAGGACGCTCGGCCAACTCGTACCGAAGCCCGCCGCCGGGAAGCTCCACTTGCGACAACCATCCGTCATCCGCGAGCGCCTTCACGTTCCGGTAGACGGTGGCCAGCCCGAGGGACGGCACGATCCGCTGGCCGTGCTCGAGGACCTCGTCAGGCGTAAGGGGGCGCCCGGCGTTCGCGAACACTCGGCGGATCGCCCGGCGCTGACGGGTATCTCGTTGCATCGTCAGCCGCCGCGATCCGACTCCTCCTCGTCGGCGCATACCGCGCACGAGTCCGCTTTGCAGACCCGGGCACTCTGCACGAGGGCGCCTGCGAGGACCAGGCTCCCGGCAGCTGAAGTCGCGGTCTCGGGTAGCGGCTCGAGCCAGCCGGCAAGGGACGCCGCCCAAAGCGCGGCCCCCCCGGCGAACGCGAGGACCACGGCAGCGTTCCTGCGGGCCGGGCCCAGCGCGAGCATTGCCGCCCCGAGCGCCACGGTACCGGCCCACACCCCGCGTTCGACACCCTCGGAGAGCGCAAGCGCGGGTGCCGCCGCGACCAGGAACGGCGTAAGCGCGCAGTGCACGCCACACCAGGCCGCCGCGCACGCCGCGAGTCGCGACCCTGAGGCCAGATGCCCGTTTGACGGGACGGTTGCGAAGATGTGCTTCATGGTGTCACATCGGCGACGGGTGCGTGAAAACAGTGAGTGCCTGAGCTATAATGATAATTAATTCTCATCTCTTCGTCACGAGGTTGCCTCTGCTGGTGGATGCCGCGAAACCGATCCCTCGCCGCCCCGTAGCTGACGCACGAGTTCTCCCGAGCCGGCACCAGCCTTCGCTCCCACGGCCGATCGGCATGCAACAGGTCCCCTCGCCATGGACCGGCGCCGGGCCGGGCCCGAGGGGACGTTGACATTGGGCGGCAGCGGCCCGTAACATTGGGGCGATTTTGAGCAGTTGGACGTCGCGGGGCCGGATGTTCCGGGTCTCGGCGGACACCAAACAGGCCGCGGGTGAGCGCGGGCAAGGAGCGTGGGATGCGTACCACCGGTACGGTGAAGTGGTTCAATGATGCGAAGGGCTTCGGGTTCATTACGCCCGAAGGCAGTGATCGGGACTGCTTCGTACACCACTCGGCCATCCAGGTCGACGGGTATCGTTCGTTGACCGAAGGGGAACGGGTCGAATTCGACATCGTCCAGGGGCAGAAGGGCCCCGCGGCGGAGAACGTCGTCAAGATCTAGGGGCCTCGCCCCTTTCCCCACAGAGGCGCCCGTAGCTCAGCTGGATAGAGCAACGGACTTCTAATCCGTAGGTCCCAGGTTCGAGTCCTGGCGGGCGCGCCTCGTCTTGTTTTCCGTCGGCCGAAAGGCGGTCGGAGAGCGTCCAGCTTCCGGGTTCTCGTCCGCCTCGAGCGGGGTGGACGAGGGTCCGGTGCCGTGTACGCGCCGTGGTTTACGCGCATCGGGCCCCGGATTACCTTTCGTCGCTCGTTTGGGAGGCACCCTTCGAATCAGAGCGGTGAGGACGGCGATCCTCGTGACCCCGCCGACCTCTCATGTGGTGGGCGTAGCTCAGGTGGTTAGAGCGCCAGGTTGTGGCCCTGGAGGTCGCCGGTTCAAGTCCGGTCGCTCACCTTGCTTCTTTGTCCCGGGCGAGGCTCGCGGAGGAGGCCTCTGGCCCCCGCAGGGATCTCCGCAGGTGTCGGAACCGGGCCGACCACCCTCAAGGCAGGCGCACACCATGCCCGGAGCCGGCTTGGCACGTCGCGAACGGATCACCGTTCGCATCATGCCGGATCACGACAGCCTCGCCGCCGAGGTCGCCGGGCGAATCGCGGTTCTCATCCGCGAACGCAGCAGCGAAGGCCGTCATGCCGTTCTCGGCCTGGCGACCGGCTCCACGCCCGTCGGCGTGTACCGGGAACTCATCCGCCTCCATCGCGAAGAGGGTCTGGACTTCTCGAACGTAGTGGCGTTCAACCTCGACGAGTACTTCCCGATGCGGCCAGGGAGCGTGCACAGCTACCATCGCTACATGCGGGAACACCTCTTCGACTTCGTCAACATCCCGCCCGGAAACCGACACATCCCCCGGGGCGATCTGGCCGAAGCCGAGGTGGAGGACCATTGCCTGGACTTCGAACGCCGCATTCGCGAGGCCGGGGGGATCGACCTTCAGATTCTGGGAATCGGCCGCAGCGGACACATCGGCTTCAACGAGCCGGGTTCCCGGCGCGAGTCGCGGACGCGGTGCCTGTATCTCGATGCCGTAACGCGGGCCGACGCGGCGGGGGACTTCTTCGGCGAGGAGAACGTGCCCTCCCGCGCGATCACGATGGGGGTGGAGACCATTCTTGAGGCGCGCGAGGTAATCCTGCTGGCGACGGGAGAGCACAAGGCCGAAATCGTGCGACGCGCCGTCGAGGGGGAGGTGCACGCCGATGTCGCCGCCACCTTCCTGCAGCAGCATCCTCACGCGACGGTGTACCTCGATCCGCCCGCCGCCGGCGAGCTGACGCGCATCCGCACCCCCTGGCTGGTGAGCGACGTGGAATGGACCCCGCACCGCGAGGTGGAGGCGGTGGTCTGGCTCAGCCGGCGCTCGGGCAAGCCGATCCTCCACCTTTCCACCGACGACTACCGCGAGCACCACCTCGGGTCGCTGGTGTCCCGGCACGGGTCGGCCGAACCGCTCAACGGCGAGGTATTCAACGCGCTGATCTCCAAGATCCGCGGTAAGAGCCGTTTGCCGCGCGGCCAGAGGATGCTCGTCTTCTCGCCCCATCCCGACGACGACGTGATCTCCATGGGCGGGCTGTTGCGCAAGCTGGCCGAGAACGGAAACCGCGTGACCGTCGCGTACATGACCTCGGGCAACATCGCCGTGTTCGACCACGAGATCCGCCGCTATCTCGACTTCATGCGACGCACCGCCGACGTCATCGAGCTCGGGGACCGCGAGACCCTGGGGGACGTTCTCCACCGGGTGGAAAGGGAACTTGCGCTCAAGGAGCCCGGGGAGGGGGACCCGGTCGTGGTGCAACACCTGAAGCGCGTCATCCGCGAGAGCGAGGCGGTGGCCGGCATCCAGGCTCTGGGGCTCTCAAGTGATTGCGCCCGCTTTCTGAACCTGCCCTTCTACCAGACGGGAACGGTCAGAAAGAACCCGATCACGCAAGCCGATGTCGCGATCGTGGCCGCCTTGCTGGAGGAGGTGCGTCCGTCGATGGTGTTTGCCGCGGGCGATCTTTCCGACCCCCACGGAACCCATCGGATGTGCCTGGAGGCCGTGGAGCGGGCACTGGAACGTTACACCGGCGAAGCGCCCTGGCTATGGCTCTACCGCGGGGCCTGGCAGGAATGGACCGTGAACGAGGCAACCGTGCTGGTTCCCCTCTCGGAGGGGGAGCTGCGGGCCAAGGTGCAGGCGATCTTCAGGCACGAGTCGCAGAAGGACTCCGCACCCTTTCCGGGGCCGGATGCCCGGGAATTCTGGCAGCGGGTCGTCGACCGCAACAGGGGCACGGCCGATTTTCTGCGCTCGCTGGGGTTGCCGGCCTACCGTGCCATGGAAGCGTACCTGACCCTGCGCGGGGGGCACCGCGTCGAAGCGCATGAGATACCCACCGCATCGCTGGCGGAAGACATGGTCCCCGCAGCCAGGGCGAAACGGCAACTCCTGGCCGCGGCTCGCGGAGGCGCGGTCCCGCAATCCGAACCCGCCGGCAACCCCTGAACGCGGGTTGACTCCCCTGGCAGGAGGGGTTACCATCGTACGCTCCCGAAGCGACGGCGGTGCCGCGCTTGCGGGAGTCCATGATTCCGGCAGCCCGTACATGGTGCCGGAGCTTTTTGAAAATTGGGGTTCGAGGAAGTGAGGCGGGCCCCTTTCGCGTGCAGGCGCTACGTCCTGCCGCGTCGTCTTCCCGGCACTTGCCCGAGGAGGACAGGGGTTCAAGCAACGTAGATTCCGAACGGACGATCTACGAGATCGGCGTTCGATTAGGAGCTGTTCGAGCTTTCTTTTTTTTTTACGGAGAGTTTGATCCTGGCTCAGGACGAACGCTGGCGGCGTGCCTAATACATGCAAGTCGCACGAGGACCAGGTGCTTGCACCTGGAGCCGAGTGGCGAACGGGTGAGTAACACGTGACCAACCTGCCGTCGGGTGGGGGACAACCTGGGGAAACCCGGGCTAATACCGCATGACATCCGCGTCCCGCATGGGATGCGGACCAAAGGGGGCCTCTGCTTGCAAGCTCCCGCCGGGCGAGGGGGTCGCGGCGTATCAGCTTGTTGGTGAGGTAACGGCTCACCAAGGCGATGACGCGTAGTGGGTCTGAGAGGACGACCCGCCACATTGGGACTGAGATACGGCCCAGACTCCTACGGGAGGCAGCAGTAGGGAATATTGCGCAATGGCCGCAAGGCTGACGCAGCGACGCCGCGTGTGGGAGGGAGCCCTTCGGGGTGTAAACCACTGTCAGGGGGGAAGAACTTCGTGGACGCGAACAGCGTTCACGGTTGACGGTACCCCCAGAGGAAGCGCCGGCTAACTCCGTGCCAGCAGCCGCGGTAAGACGGAGGGCGCAAGCGTTGTTCGGAATCACTGGGCGTAAAGCGCTCGCAGGCGGTCCCTTAAGTCCGCCGTGAAACTCCGGGGCTCAACCCCGGACTGGCGACGGATACTGGGGGACTGGAGACTGGTAGAGGCTAGCGGAATTCTTGGTGTAGCGGTGGAATGCGTAGATATCAGGAAGAACACCGGTGGCGAAGGCGGCTAGCTGGGCCAGTTCTGACGCTCATGAGCGAAAGCGTGGGGAGCAAACAGGATTAGATACCCTGGTAGTCCACGCCGTA
>VXNP01000036.1 GCA_009840525.1 Gammaproteobacteria bacterium | reverse complement strand
GCGCTGATGGCGGCGCTGGGGGCGGGGCTGGGGGGGCTGGGGCTCACCTCCCGGCTGGCGCTCGCCGGCACGCCCGGGGCGGCCTGGGCGCTGGCCCGCCACGGCGAGGAGTCCGGGGCCACCGTGCCCCGGTCCGCGGGTCCGGACGAAGTGAAGGAGGCGCTGGCCGGGCTTCCGGTCGCCGCCCTCAGGCTCGATGCCGATGTCGTGGAAGCACTGGTCTCCTTCGGCCTGGACAGGATCGGAACCCTCTACCCCTTCGACCCCGGGGCGCTGGCGAAGAGGTTCGGCCCCGCCCCGCGCCGCCGCCTGGAGCAGGCGCTCGGCTTCGTCGAGGAGCCGGTCATCTCTCTTCCGCCTCCGCTTCCGCGCGAGGCCCGCCGTGCCTTTGCGGAGCCGATCTCGACACGGGACGCCATCCAAGCGGCGGTGGAAGCCCTGCTGGGGGATCTGTGCCGGAACCTGAGCCGGGCAGGCGAGGGCGTGCGGCGCATGCGTCTCGTCTGCCACCGGGGAGATGGAGCGCGTTCCGTTCTGGTAGCGGGTACCAGCCGGCCTCTGCGCCGCTCAAGACTCCTCATGAACCTGTTCGTGGGGAAGCTGGAGCGGATCGATCCCGGTTTCGGCATCGAGGAGATGGTATTGTCCGCCGAGGTGGTCGAGGTCGTCGAGGAGGAACAGGAGGACTGGTTCGCGCAGGCCGAAGCGGCAGCGGCGGGACGCGGCGGATGGACCGGAGGCGAGAACGGAGCGGGCGGTCGCGAGGAGCTGGCCGCCCTCCTCGACCGGCTGGGGAACCGCTTCGGGTTCGGAAGCGTCTCCTGTCCGGTCCCGCGCCAGAGCTGGCTGCCCGAGCGCGCGGTCGAGCTGCGTGAACCCCTGGCCGCACCCCGGAGGCTCGGCCCGGGCTGGCCGGAGGGGCGCTGCCGGCCGCTCCGGCTGCTGTCTCCCCCGGAACGGGTGGAGGCCGTGGCCCGCGAATCCGGCGGAGTGGAGTTCACGGGCGCACCGGTTCTCTTCCGCTGGCGCGGACGGAGGCACAGGCTGCGCGCGGCCGAGGGGCCCGAGCGGCTGGAGTGCGAATGGTGGCTGGAAGATGCTCCTTCCCGCGACTACTACCTGGCCGAAGACGAGGGAGGGCGGCGCTACTGGCTCTTCTGCGAGCGGTCCCGCGACCCCGCCGCCCCGCCGCGTTGGTTTCTGCACGGATTCTTCGCGTGAGCGCGGGCGGGCGCGACCCCGCGGTGTGCTCCTCCGGCAGCCGCGTGGAGGGAGGCTCGGCGGCCGGGGAAGGCGGCTACGCGGAACTCCAGGTCACCAGCAACTTCTCGTTCCTGCGCGGCGCCTCCCAGCCCGAGGAGCTGGTGGAGCGGGCGCATGCGCTGGGCTACCGCGCCCTGGCTCTCACCGACCGCAACACCCTGGCGGGGGTTGTGCGCGCCCACCACGCCGCCCGCGAGATGGAACTGCGCTTCATCCCCGGAGCCCGCCTCGACCTCGAGGACGGGCCGTCCCTGCTTTGCCTGCCCGTCTCAAGAAAGGGCTACGGCCGTCTGGCCCGCCTGATCACCCGAGGGCGCCGCCGCGCACCCAAGGGGGAGTGTCGGCTCGTGCGCGAGGATGTCGTGGAAGCGGCCGGGGAGCAGATCTTCGTCGCCCTGCCGCCGAAAGTGCCCGGTCCCGGGTTCGCCGAACGGCTGGCGTGGTACCGGGAGCGGCTGGACGCGCCTCTCTTCCTGGCCGCCACCTGCAGCCACCGGGGCAACGATGCCCGCCGCCTGGCCGCTCTCGCTTCTCTCTCGGAAGCGGAGTGCGTGCCCCTGGTCGCGACCGGCGATGTGCACCAGCACATCCCCGAGCGTCGCCGGCTCCACGATCTGCTCACCTGCATCCGCGAGCGCTGCACCATCGACACCGCCGGCTGGCGCCTCGCGGCCAACGCGGAACGCCATCTCAAGTCCCCCGCGCAGATGGCCGCCCTCTTCCACGATCATCCCCGTGCCCTGGCCAATGCGGTGGAGATCGCCGAACGCTGCCGCTTCTCTCTCGGAGAGCTGCGCTACGAATACCCCGAGGAGGTGGTCGGCGAAGGCCGAACGCCCCAGCGGGAGCTGGAGATTCTCACCTGGGGGGGCGCGGCCCGGCGCTATCCCGAGGGCATCCCCTCCAGGGTGCGGGCGGCCCTCGAACACGAACTGGCGCTCATCGACGAACTGGAGTTCGCCCCGTACTTCCTCACCGTCGCCGACATCGTCCGGACCGCCCGAGGCCTGGGCATCCTGTGCCAGGGGCGCGGCTCGGCCGCCAACTCGGCGGTGTGCTACTGCCTGGAGATCACTTCGGTCGATCCGGACCGCATCGACCTGCTGTTCGAGCGCTTCATCTCCGCCGAGCGAGGCGAGGTGCCCGACATCGACGTGGATTTCGAGCACGAGCGCCGCGAGGAGGTCATCCAGTACATTTACCACAAGTACGGCCGGGAGCGGGCCGGGCTGGCCGCGACGGTGGTGACCTACCGCGTGCGCAGCGCGTTGCGCGACACCGGCAAGGCCATGGGACTGAGCAAGGACACGGTCGACCGGCTGCTCTCCATGGCTTCGGTGTGGTCGAAGCCGGTGGACGAAGAGCGCGCCCGCGAGGAGGGGTTCGATCCGACGGACCGGCGCCTGCGCCTGACCCTGCAACTGGCCCGGGAGCTGTACGGCTTCCCCCGCCATCTGTCCCAGCACACGGGCGGGTTCGTCATCTCCCGCGGGCCGCTGTGCGAGATCGTTCCCATCGAGAACGCCGCCATGGACGACCGCACGGTGATCGAGTGGAACAAGGACGATCTCGAGGCGCTGGGGCTCATCAAGGTGGACGTGCTGGGCCTCGGCATGCTCTCCTGCATCCGGCGCTCCTTCGAGTTGCTGGAAGCGCACTACGGCGTCCGCCACACCCTGGGGGACGTGCCCTCGGAGGATCCGGGGGTGTACGGGATGATCCAGCGGGCGGACACGATCGGCGTGTTCCAGATCGAGAGCCGGGCGCAGATGGCGATGCTCCCCCGGCTGAAGCCGGCCACCTTCTACGACCTGGTCATCGAAGTGGCGATCGTGCGACCGGGGCCCATCCAGGGGGACATGGTTCACCCCTACCTGCGCCGGCGGAGGGGCGTCGAACCGGTGGAGTATCCCTCCATGGAGTTGCGCGAGGTGCTGGGGAAGACTTTGGGCGTGCCCCTTTTCCAGGAGCAGGCGATGAAGATCGCCATCGTCGGGGCCGGATTCAGCCCGGCCGAAGCCGACCAATTGCGCCGGGCCATGGCCAGCTTTCGCAACTACGGCACCATCCATCGCTTCCGCGACAAGTTCGTGGATGGGATGGTGGAGAGGGGGTACGACCGGGAGTTCGCCGAGCGCTGCTTCAGGCAGATCGAGGGGTTCGGCGACTACGGCTTTCCGGAGAGCCATGCGGCCAGCTTCGCGCTCCTGGTCTACATCTCCTCGTGGGTGAAGCACCACTACCCGGAGGTCTTCGCCTGCGCCCTCCTCAACAGCCAGCCCATGGGCTTCTACGCGCCTGCACAGATCGTGGGCGATGCGCGCAGGCACGGGGTGGAAGTGCGCCCCGTGGATGTCAACCACTCGGAGTGGGACTGCACCCTGGAGCCGGTGCGTTCGCCACCGGGCTCGCAACCGCCGGGGCGGAATGGATCGAGCCCACGGCCGCGCAGGGCGTTGCGGCTGGGGCTGCGCCAGATCCGCGGCCTGAGGGAAGAGGATGCCACCCGCGTAGTGGCGGCCCGGGAGGAGGGGTATCGTTCCCCGGCCGACCTGCGGCGTCGGGCAGGGACCCGTCCGGCCGTCCTGACGCGCCTGGCCAGGGCCGATGCCTTCACCTCCACCGGGCTGGACCGCCGCCAGGCCGCCTGGGCGATCGCCTCCCTGGACCAGGCGGAGCCGCTGCCGCTCTTCGATCCGCCCGGCGAGGCGGAGCCGCCCCGCCCGGAACCGGCCCTGCCCGCCATGTCCGCCGGCGAGCAGGTGGTGGCCGACTACCGCACCACCGGGCTGTCCCTCAAACAGCACCCCGCCGCCCTGCTGAGGGAGCGGCTGGCCGACCGGGGGGTGCGCCCGGCCAGCCACCTGGAAGAACTCCCCGCCGGGGCGCGCGTCACCGTCGCCGGCATCGTGCTGGTCCGCCAGCGGCCGGGCACGGCGGGCAGGATCGTGTTCGTGACCCTCGAGGACGAGACCGGATCCTCCAACCTGGTGGTGTTCCCCTCGGTCCAGGAACGTTGCCGCCGCGCCCTGCTCACCGCGCGGCTGATGGTCTGCCGCGGCCGGCTGCAGAAGGAACAGGGAGTGATCCATGTGATCGCCGACCACATCGATTCCCTCAACGACTGGCTGGACGGCCTGGCCGGAAGGCCGCCGCAACGCTCGTCGGCTGGCCCGGTTGCGCCGGAAGCGATTTCAGGGGGTGCATTCGTGGGCAGGGGGCGGTTCTTCCACTGACGACTCGCAGGTGAATCCGTGCGAGCACCGGGAGTGGGAAGGCGCGCCACCATCTCATATCCGGGCTCCGGGCAGCCCGGAGATACAACAAAACCGGGGTCTGACCTGTCAGAAGAATCAGTGGTAGACCGGTCGGCATCGGCAGTGTTACATTTCCCGACTTGTTGTTCCTGGGCCCGGCCTTCGCCGTTTTGTATACCCACCCCCGGTAGGCGCGCACTGGATGTTCTCATCCTCCCGTGGTCTGGATTCCTTCGATCAGTACCTTCAGGACGTAGAGAAGTACCCGCTCATCCGGGATCCCGAAGAAGAGCGCGAGCTGGCGCGGCGTGCCCGGACCGGGGACATGGAGGCGGCCGAGCGGCTGGTGACCGCGAACCTTCGTTTCGTGATTTCCTACGTCAAGAAGTACCAGGGCCGCGGGCTCGGCCTGGCCGAACTGGTGTGCATCGGCAACGAGGGCCTGCTGAAGGCGGTCAAGAAATTCGATCCCGACAAGGGGGTCAAGTTCATCAGCTACGCGGTCTGGTGGATCCGGCAGACCGTTCTGCAGGCGCTGGCCGAACAGACCCGTTCGGTGCGCATCCCGCTCAACCAGAACTCCAACCTCGCCAAGCTGGCGCGCACCGACACCGCGCTGACCCAGGAGCTGGGCCGCTCTCCCACCGATCAGGAGATCGCCAAGGAGATGCAGGAGCCCGTCGAGACCATCCGCGCGCTGCGCCGGGTGGCCGCGACCGAACTCAGCCTGGACGCCCCCATCGACCGCCGGGACCGGGACAGCTCGAGCTTCGGCGAACGCTTCGCCGGCGTGGAGGCCGCGGACATCGAACTGGATGTGGAGGCGCTGGCGCGCCGGGCCTTCATGGAGGACATGTTCGAGAGGTACCTGACCGAACGCGAACGCAAGATCCTCTACCTCTACTACGGCCTGGACGACGGCGAGGAGCGCACGCTCGAGGAGATCGGCGTGCTGCTGGGGGTCACGCGCGAACGGATTCGCCAGATTCGCAACCGCGCATTCGAAAAGCTGCGCGACAGCCCGCACGGGGATTCGCTGTCCGGTTTCTGGAGCGCGAACTGACCCGGTCTTCGGTTCAGGACATCCTGCTCGCCCTCGCCATCGGCGTTTCCCTCGCCCTCTCCACCGGCGCGTCTCCCGCCTCGGCACAACAGGACTCCTCCTGGGACGATCTCCGGGTGCTGGAGCTCGTCGAGCGCGCCACCGCCACCCGGCAGGCCGCCGTCATGGACGGCCTGCGCGCGTATACGGCCGACGCACGCGGCTACGTCTACTTTTTCCTCGACCGTCAAGCCGGCGAGGAACGCAACTTGGTCAAGACCGACCAGCTCGCGGTGCGCGTGTACTGGAAGGCGCCCGGCCTGACCCGGCAGCACATTCTCGGTCGCCGCGACGACCGGCAGATGCCCACCAACATCCGCTACCACCTCGACCACCTGGTCATCGTCCAGGAGAACTTCGGCGACGTGATCCGGATCGGGGACGGGGACGAGGTGTCGTCGGTTATCCATCCCCTCGCTCCGGGCGCGGCCGCCCGCTACGAGTACCTGCTGGCCGACTCGATCACGGTCGCCTTCGCGGACGCTCTCGACCCCGTCCGGGTGTACGAGGTGCAGGTGCGGCCGCGCGACCCGGACCAGCCCGGCTTCGTGGGCACCCTCTTTCTCGATCGGGAGACGGCGGCGGTCGTGCGCATGAACTTCACGTTCACGCCCGCGTCCTACGTCGACCGGCAGCTCGACTACATCCGGGTATCGCTGGAAAACGCCCTCTGGGATCGCCGGTACTGGCTCCCCTACCGGCAGAGCCTCGAGATCCGCCGGAAACTCCCGTTCTTCGATCTTCCCGTGGGCAGCGTCATTCGGGGCCGCTGGGAGATCGGCGGCTACGACTTCAAGGACGACCTCCCCGACCTGTTCTTCCTGGGGCCGCAGATCGTGCGCAACCCCGACCCGATGCTGGCCTTCCCCTTCGAGCGCGATCTCTACGCCCAGGTCGACGAGGAGGGGCTCGCCCCCACCGCCGAGCTGATCGACATCGAGGCCGAGGCGACCCGGCTGGTGCGCGGTCGATACCTGAGCGGGCTCGGTCGCCTGCGTCTCGCGGTGCCGCCGCTCTCCGAAACGGTGCGCTACAACCGCGCCGAAGGCTGGGTTACCCAGGGCGGCTTCAATCTTCGCGCGACCAACCGCCTGCATGTCGGGACGCTCCTGGGCTACTCCCACGCCGGAGACCGTCCCCTGGGTCGCGTGAGCGCCGTGTTCGAGGCCCCGGACCGCGAGCGGCCGAGCACCGTCGGCCTGGATCTCTTTCTGCGCGAGCCGCGCGACATCGGACCGGTGCCCGGGTCGAGCCGGATCATGAACACCCTCTCCTCGCTGCTCCACCAGACCGACTGGACGGACCCCTACTTCGCGACGGGCGCCCGCGCCCGCGCACGCCGCTCGTTCGGCCCGGTCTCGGCGCGCGCCGAGGTGCGCTACGAACGCCATCACGGCGCGCGCGTCGTCGCCGGCGGAGAGCCGGGCGGCTGGCGTCCGGTGCGCACCATCGACGAAGGCGACCTGACGGCCGTTCGGCTGTCCGCGTCGCTCGGCTCTCCCGACCGCCTGTTCGGGGAAGCGGGCGCCACCTTGGCGAACTTCGACGGCGTCCCCTACCGGGAAGCGTCCCTGCGTCTCGCCGCCGGCCGCCGCTGGCTCGAACACGGCGTGGAACTCCGCTCGTCCCTGGACGCCGCTGTCGTCTCCGAGGGCGCGCCGCCGCAGTCGCTCTACCTCCTGGGAGGCCGCGAGACCCTTCCCGGATACGGCTACCGCTCCCTGGCCGGCGATGCCTTCTGGCTGCTCCGGGTCGAAGGCTCCCGCCAGCTCTTCGGCCCATGGCTGCGGCTCCGCGGCCTGGGCGCGGCCGGGCGCACCCGGCTCGCCTCCGCGGAGGTTCCGGCATCGTGGGACGCCCGCCCACCCCGGATCACCCGCTTCTCCGCCGGGCTGGGGGTCGCCCTCGGCTGGGATCTCGTCCTGGTCGATGTGGTGCGCGGCCTGAACGGCGGCTCATGGGAGGTCGTTCTCGACCTCAACCGGCGCTTCCGCGACCTCTTCTAGGATTCCGGGGACGAATCGCGCAAGCACCGGAGCGGTGTGGCGCCGGGTTCGCAGCGTGCCCTGAGGACCAGCTAGTCCTCAGGCCTCTGCGTGAGCAGCACCAGCTCGCGCGCGGTCACGTCGGCAGTGGGAATGGTGATGCCGTCCCGCTCATAGGAGTCGTACTCGAGCCGGCCCTCCACATACACCCGGTCTCCCTTCCGCACGTACTCCTCGACGAACTGGGCAGTTCTGTTCCACACGGTGATCCGGTGCCAGTCCGTCCGCTCCTCCACGTCGTTCGGCCCACGGCGGATCCGCTGGTTGGTGGCGAGCGAAAAGTGCGCCACCTTCTTGCGTCCCTGGGTCTCGTGGACGTCCGGATCCCGCCCGACATTCCCGATCAGGATTACCTTGTTGACCGACCGGCTCATCGGCGTCTCTCCTTCTCTTGCGCGTGAAACTGGATTCCTCCCGGCGACTCTCACGTTCGCGGGGAACCCCGGGCGAAGGAATGACAGGATGAGCCGATCGAAGCCCCGGTCCGGTCGGGGTCAGCCCTTGCACTCGAACCAGCTCTCGCCGGCGCCGGTATCCACCACCAGCGGCACCTCGAGCGCAGTCGCGTTCTCCATGTGCGACACGACCATGTCGCGCACCGCCTCCAGCTCGCCGGCGGGTGTCTCGAGCACCAGCTCGTCGTGCACCTGGAGGAGCATCATCGCCGCCGAGCCGGCTTTGTCCAGGGCCTGCTGAACCTCGATCATCGCCTTCTTGATGACATCCGCGGCCGTACCCTGGATGGGTGTGTTGCGTGCGATCCGCTCCCCGTGCGCACGGATGTTCCAGTTGCGCGAGGCCAGCTCGGGCACGTAGCGGCGCCGCCCCGCGAGCGTCTCGACGTAGCCCCGTTCCTTCGCCAGCGAGACCTGCTCGTCGAGGAAGGTGCGCACGCCGCTGAAACGCTCGAAGTACTGGTCGATGAAGCGCTTCGCGTCGCCTTGCGGAATGCCCAGCTGGCGCCCCAGGGAGAAGGCTCCCTGCCCGTACAGGGTGGCGAAGTTGATGGTCTTGGCCTGATCGCGCATTCGCGGGCTGACCTCGTCCACGGGCACGTCGAAGATCACGGCGGCGGTCTGGCGGTGGATGTCGCTGGCTTCGCGGAACGCGGTCACGAACGCGGGATCGCCCGAGAAATGCGCCAGGATGCGCAATTCGATCTGGGAGTAGTCCGCGGTCAGAAGGACGTGCCCGGGGGCGGCCACGAAGCCCTTGCGGATCTCCCGCCCGATCCGCGTGCGGATGGGGATGTTCTGCAGGTTGGGGTTGCTGGATGACAGCCGGCCGGTCGCGGCTACGGTCTGGTTGAAGTGTGTATGGATGCGTCCGGTGCGCGGATGGACGAGCCCCGGGAGGGCGTCGATGTAGGTGCTGCGCAGCTTCTCCATGCGGCGATACTGCATCAGCAGCCGCGGGACCGGGTGGCCGAGCGCCTCGAGCTCCTCCAGCACCGAGGCGGCCGTCGACGGCCCCGTCTTGGTCTTGCGGATGACCGGGAGTCCCAGATCCTCAAAGAGCACGGTTCGCAGTTGGGGCGTCGAATTGAGATTGAATTCGGATCCCGCTTCCCGGAAGATCTCCTCCTGCACCAGCCCCAGCTCATGCTCCAGCTGGCGGCTCATCTCGCTGAAAAACAAGGGATCGATGCGGACTCCGTTTCGTTCCATGCGCGCCAGCACCGGCACCAGGCGCATCTCCACATTCCGAAACAGGCCGTCCAGGGCGTGTCCCTCGAGTCTGGGCCGGAAATGTTCGCGCAGGCGTCCCGCGCAATCGGCGCGCTCACACGCGTAACGGAGGACCTTCTCGGGGGCGAGCCGGGTCAGGGGAACCTCCTTCTTCCCCGTGCCGACGAGCTCCTTGAGCCGGATGGTCTCGAGCTCGAGCCTGTTCGCCGCCAGGGTTTCCAGTTCGTGGCCCCGGAGCTCGGGTTCGAGGAGATAGGACGCCACCATGGTGTCGAACGAGCCCCCCCCGAGCGCAATGCCGGCCTCTGCCAGCGCGACCATCCCGTGTTTCAGGTCGTGACCGGTCTTGGGCACTCCGGTATCCTCGAGCAGATCGCGAAGCGGGGCCATGGCAGGGGAGTCGAGCGCGGGAAGATTGCTCGCCGACGCCGCGGACTCCGCCAGCGCCCCCATCTCGAGATCGAGAGCGGGTTGGTGGGCCAGAGGGAGGTAGCGAGCCTTGCCCGGCTGGCTCGAGAGGGCGATCCCCGCGATGGATCCGCGCATCGGATCGGGGGATGCGGTGAGTACGGCGACCGCCACCTCGCCCTCCGCCCGCGCTTCCCCGACCACTTCGTCGACGCCGGCCTCGTCGAGCACCAGCCGGTAGTCGACGTCCTCGTCCCTGGACGATACATCATCTGCGGCCGCGCCGGAAAAGCGCTCCAGGAGGGTGTGAAACTCGAGTTCCAGCAGCAGCTCGCGCATCCGCTCGCGGTCCGGAGCACGCACGGCCAGGCCGTCGAGGTCGAGGTTCACTTCCACGTCGGTGAGCATCGTCACAAGCTGCCTGGACAGCCGGATCTGGTCCGCGTTGTTGAGCAGGGACTCGCGGGGACGCTTGGCCCGCACCTCCTCCGCGTGCGCGAGAATCTGGTCCAGGTCTCCATACTGCTCGATGAGCTTGACCGCCGTCTTGGGCCCGATGCCCGGCGCTCCGGGCACGTTGTCCGAGGAGTCTCCGATCAGCGCCAGGTAGTCGATGATGCGATCGGGAGGAACCCCGAAGCGCTTGCTCGCGTTCGACTCGTCGACCCACTCCGCCGAGGTGCCGGCGCGTCCCCCGCGCGCGGGCCGGAACAGCCTCAGGCCCGGGCGCAGAAGCTGGTAGAAGTCCTTGTCCCCCGAAACGATGACGGCCTCGATATCCTCCTCCAGCGCGAGGGCGCGCAGCGCCAGCGACGCGATCACGTCGTCCGCCTCGAATCCCTCCACTTCGACCACGGGATGATGGAGGGCATCCAGCAGCGACCGGATGCGGCCCAGACTCTCGCGCAGATCCTCGGGCATCTTCTCGCGCGTCGCCTTGTACTCGGGATAGAGTTCCTTGCGCTGACTCGAGCCGGCGTCGAAGACCACCGCGAGATAGGCGGGCGCGAACTCTTCCCGAATCCGGATCAGGTAGTTGAGGAAGCCCCACTCCGCGGACGTGTTCTCGCCCCTGGAGTTGGTGAGGGGCCGGTTGGCGAAGGCGAAGAACGACTGGTAGATGAGCGCGTACGCGTCGATCAGGAAGAGGGTGGGCGGGTTCATGCCCCGATGTCGCGCTTCATGAGTCGTCGCCGTAGAGCCAGCGATAGACCCTCAGGTTGCGCTCGACGCTCTTCACGTAGTTGCGCGTCTCGAAGAAGGGAATCCGCTCGGTGAAACGCTGGAGGTCAGAGGCCTCGGGAAGGCGGCGCCAGCGGTTGGCGCGCGAAGGACCTGCGTTGTAGGCCGACAGCACCAGGGGCAGTTGGCCGTCGTAGCGGGCGAGCATCTGGGCCAGGTAGCGTGTGCCCAGGTGGAGGTTCACGTCGGCCACCCTGAGCGACGCGGCCGAGAAGGGGCGCGGTCCCTCCCGTTGCGCGAGTTCGCGTCCGGTCGCGGGCATCACCTGCATGAGCCCGACCGCTCCCGCGCTGGAGACGATTTCGGCGTCGAAGGCGGATTCCTGGCGCATCAGGGCGGCCATGAGGAACGGGTCCAGTTCGTGCTTGGCCGCCTCGTCGAGGATGATGTCCCGGTAGGGCAGCGGATAGGCCGCGTGCACGAGGCGCGGCGAACGGGGATATCCGGCGCTCTGGGCCCGTCCCCCGACGCGGATGCCCTCGATGTACATGCCCTCCGCGATCAGCCCCTCGGCCAGCCGGAGCAGCGCTCCCGGGGAGCCTTCGGCCCGTTCCACCAATCGTGCCGCGACCTCGGCGGCGGCCGACTTCATCCCCGCGCGCTTGAGCAGCCCTGCTTCGCGCAGCGGTTCGTACATCCAGAAGGCCCCGGACTCGTCGAAGGGGGGATCGGGGTCCAGTTCCGGGCCGTAGTCCTCCCCGAGCAGCTCCGCTCCGAGGAACGCGTAGTAGGAAAGGGGATCACCGCGGGTAACGAGCGCCACATGTTCGGCCGCGCGTTCGCGGTCGCCCAGCCGAAGACGGGTCCAAGCCGCCCAGTAGGCCGCTTCCTGCCAGCGCCGCCCCTCGGGAAAGTCGGCCAGGTAGTCCTCGAAGACGGCGGCGGCGTGCTGGTGGTCACCCGCGCCGATGTGGAGCTGGCCGAGGCGCATGCGGGCCAGACCGGCGCGATCCATCGTGGGCGCCATCGATGCGGTTTGCCCGTATCCCTCCATGGCTTGCGAAAGCCGGCCCGCGTCGTGGTCGGCATCTGCGCGGAAGAAGATGAAGTCGACCGCCTGGCGGCTTCCCGGGAAGCGCTCCACCAACTGCTCCTGGGCCGCCTCCGCCGCGTCCCCCGCACCGAGCCGCCGATGCACCCGGGCCAGGTTGTCGAGGGCGGGCGCGCCCACCTCCGGGTCCGTGCTCCCGGCGAGGCTGTTGAACTCGTCTCTGGCCTCCGAGAGCCGTCCCGCACCCGCCATCAGGCGCGCGCGCGCCAGGCGAAGGGTGAGCGGAGGAGAGGTGGAGGCTTCCTCCAGGTAGCGGTCGTAGGCATCCAGCGCGAGTCCCGTTTCGCCTCCGCGCTGAAGGACGCGACCCAGAGCCGGGAGTTCGTCGGTCGAGGCGGTGCCCGACTCGGCGACGGCGGTGGCGGCAAGGGTGGCGGCGCTGCCCCGGTCGACGGCGTCGAGCACAGCTCCGAAAGCGGCGAGCGCGCCTTCCCGGTCGCCGCGCGCCCGCCGCAGTTGGCCCAGCAACGCCCATCCCCGCGCCCGGCGTCCGTCGTCCGAAATCGAGGCGACGGTCTGGTCGAGGAAGGTCTCGGCGGCCGCGCTGTCGGCGACGGTCATATAGGCGTCGGAGCGAAGCAGCCAGCTTCGTTCCCGGATTTCGCCGTCGGTGATGCCTGCGCTTGCCAGACGCACACCGGCAGTGTCGCCCAGCGGGGCGAGAATCTCCGCGACCTCCAACCGCATGCGGCTATCGAAAAAGTCCGTGCGGCCAGTAGCGATCGCATCCAGCGTCGTGAGCGCGTCTCCCGAACGGTTCATGCGGGCGCGAATCCGGACCAGGCGCAGGACGGCCTCCTCGTCGCGGCTGCCGCCGGCGAGCCAGGCGCCCAGGGCCTGCTCCGCGGCGGCCCAGTCCTCCTCGGCTTCGGCCGCCAGGCCGAGGAGGAGCCATCCTTCTCCGGCATTCACCTCGTCCAGCCACTCGGCGTCTGCCAGCAGCTCCCTCACCTGCGTCCAGTTCCGCCAGCCCGCCTCGGCCCGGGCCAGCTCCAGGATGGCGGTGGGTTCGGGGGAATCGGTTGCGGCGAGCGCTTCCCGCAGCCGGATCGCGGTGTGCCAGGGCCGTTCGACGGGGACGCGGCTCTCCGTTCCGGTGGTCTGGGGAGTCGGCCGCGGGTGAGACAGCGAAGAGGCCGGCGCCGGCGCGGCGATGATCAGGGGCACCGCCGTGAGGAGGGCGGTTGTTTGTGCGGAGAGCGTCTTCATCGTCAGACCCATGGTCCAAAAATGACGAAAGGCCACCCCTTGGGGTGACCTTTCGACTGCGGAATTGCGGCTTCCGGCTATATGGACGCCCTCCCGGTTTCCATCGCGTGGAGCGCGTCGATCATCTTCTGGGCCGACTCTTCCATGTCGATGACCAGCGAGTCGATGCGCGACACGAAGAAGTTGTGGGCGATGCTCACGGGGATCGCGATCGTGAGGCCCGCGGCCGTCGTAAGGAGGGCCACCTTGATCCCGCCCGCAACCAGCGTCGCCTCGACCTCACCGGCCAGCTCGATGGACTGGAACGCGATGATCATCCCGATCACCGTGCCCAGGAAGCCCAGCAGCGGGGCGATGTTGGTGAGGGTCGCCAGCACCACCAGGCCACGCTCCAGACGGCTCAGCTCGATGAGCCCCTGGTTCTCGATGGCCTTCATGACCCGGTCGGTGCCCTCCTCGTGCCGCTCGAGGCCCGCGTAGAGGATGTTGGCTGCGGGCGAGTTGGACTCGCGGGTGACCTCGATCGCCTCCTGCAACTGGGCGTCGGCGAGCAGCGCGTCGACCTCGGAGAGGATCTTCTTGGTGCGGCCGCTCTTGGCCATCAGGTCGAAGAACTTCCAGATGATGACGATGATGCCGACAACGATGCAGGCTGCCAGCGGCCAGCGCATGAAACCGGTCTGCTCCCAGATGAAGCCCATCTGCTCGCCGATGGTCTGATCCGGGGCTTCCATCCCGGGGATCTGCAGGAGCGCAACATAAAGGTTGTTGAGTGCGGCCAAGAGAGTGCCCTCCATGAGCTGGTTCAAGGCAAACGAAATGACTGCCCGCAGCGGACAGCCCACCGAGTCTACCGGAGCCTATCCTAGCACCGGAGCAGGTAAGGTGAACGTACCTCCGGGGTGTGTCAAGGGTTGCCTGGCGCTCGTCTCAAGCAGCAGGCGGGATCGTAACTTTGGAAATGCCTGACACATCCGGGGCGGCACCTGAGCCGGTGCCATCGATGGCGATGCCGTCCATCGTGACCCGGTCGACGATCGTGACGTTTCCGGGTTCCAGGTCGATGATCGCCAGCGCGAATTCCCATGCGTCTGTCGACGCGCCCCCCGGCATCGGGACCTCGGCCATGGGCAGATCGAAAAGGGTCGACTCGCCTGCGCTTCCCATGATTCTGCCATCCTGTACAGCCAGCGAGACCGACGTGAGTTCCCCGTCGTCGTCTCCGATCGCATCGGACTCTCCGAACGCGCCCGGTATCGACAGCCACCTGTCTCTGTCGGCCTCATAGACCCAGAGTCGATAGTTGATGACGTGTTGTTGCGGCCTTACCGGAAGACTCTCGCCAACGTCCAGTCGGTAGGCGGGGAAGTCCTGATCGTCCACGAAGACCAGAATGGATGGCAACCCGTCATCGTCGCCCCGGCCCAATCGGGCCTGAAGCCGCCAGGAGGCGATCGGTGCCTCAAACGTGTGAACCGCCAGCCCCGCCCTGTTAGGCGTGGAACCGTTCACATGGAGCAGTCCTTCCGCGACCCGGAGCTCGGCATCTTCCGGCTTCCAGTGCGCGAGGCTGGCTTCGCTCTCGAAGTCATCCTCGAAGTGCACTGGTGACCCGACTCGGACGCTCAGGTCGCGAGTCGCAGTCAGTCCTTCGGGATCCCGGGCGGTGATCGCCACTGTGGCAAACCCGGGACCCGCGCCGGTGACCGTGACCGTGTCCCCGGACGCCGACGCCGTGGCCACCGCCGGATCCGAGGACACCGCTTCGTAGCTGAGCGGATCCCCGTCGGCGTCGCTGAAGCCGGCCGACACCGTGACCGTCGTCGTGCTGCCCACGACCACGGTGCGGGGGGCGAGCACGCCCACGGTCTCGGGCGCGCGATTGACTGCTTCGGGCGGCTCCCGGGTTGGCTCGGTCGACGATCCGACACCTTCGCGGCAGGCCAATAGCAACAGGACCGCTGCCAGAACCGCACGACCGGGATGCGAACGAGTGGGACGGTTGTCGCGATGCATGTACGGGATCTTTGCGGGAGGACGGAATGCTGTTGGGCTCACAATGGTGAGGGGTCTGACGGCGAGCAACCCGATCCGGCCGGAACGCATCTGCGGGTCTGGACGGGTGCACTCAATCCCGAAACAGCGGCGTCCTCACCGGCGCAACGTCCACTCGCGCGACCGATAATGCCGCTCGAGCGGCTTGATCCGCCGCATCGCCCGTTGCGGCGGCTCTCCCTCCGCCATCTCAATTCCGAGTTCGGCGGCGAACCCCTCCGCAACTGCCGTCGCGACCTCGGTCCAGGAGGGCGCGCGCCCGAGCTCTTCGCGCAGGGTCGTGGACCCGGTCGGCGTGCCCGCAATGGCTGGTTGCCGGCACAGTCGGTCAACCATGTCCTGGGTGCCGTCGATCAGCACCGACCCGTGCTGCAGCAGCGCGCGGCCGATGCGGGCCTGGGCGCTGCCGGTGAGCTTCCGCCCCCCCGCCACCACCTCCCCCCCGG
>VXNP01000108.1:2084-15916 GCA_009840525.1 Gammaproteobacteria bacterium | reverse complement strand
GGCTGTGTTTTGCGCTATTGTTGGTTTTTGCCAACATGCGCCATCTGTTGGGGTTGGGGTGGGGCGGGGGGCTGCCGGGGGGGGGGCGCCCCCCGGCCCCCCCCCTGACCGGTCTCCTCCGAAGGGCCTCCCTCGCCGAACTCCAGGAAGGTCCCCGAAGCCAGTTTCTCGATGCGCCGGATCCAGAGGCGCGCCTTCTCGTAGTCGCCGAGCTGCAGATCGCCATACTGGCCCCAGTCGAGCGAGTGGGTGGCGTCGCCCATGGGCTCGCCGGGCTCCCACAGCTCGCGGGCGGCGTCGTAGGCGGACTGGTTGTGCCCGGAGACGTAATCCCACATGCCGTGCTGAATGAAGATGTGCGTTGGCATGTGGCGCGCGTGCGACACCGCGGGCGCGATCTCCGCGAAGCGGTGCGCCGCCTCGAGGGCCAGCGGGGCGTGGATCGGATCGTCGAAGGAGTGGATGGTGTAGTGGACCGCCCCCGGATGGTAGGCGTTGTCCTTGAACAGCTTCAGCGCAATGGTGCCCGCCTTCACATTCAGGCGCCCGCTCAGGTCGCGGGTTGCGGCCACCGCGCTCAACATGGACAGGGAGTAGAAGGCGGCCACCTCGGGATCGTCCGGATATTGCTCGTACAGCCGCTCCATCGCTTCCATGTAGCCCACCCGGCGATCGACGTGCTCGCCATCGCCCCAGAGAATCTCGACCGCGTTGAGGAAGCCTTTTTCGCGATCGGTGGGCGCCTTGGCCAGCCGCTCGGCACGCGTCGGCGCCAGCCGCTGCAGGGCATTGCGCGGTTCGGTGGCGTCCATCTGCGACGTCAGCGGATGGTTGTAGGCCAGCGACTCTCCCCAGTACGCCATGGCGAAGTCGGGGTCCAGTTCCTGAGCGGCGTGGAACTGCTCTCGAGCCTGGATCCAGCCGAAGCTGTGCAGGATGGCCACACCACGCAGGAAGTGGTCCTGGGCCTCGCCGCTCGCCGACGTGGGGAAGTCGATGACCCCTACGTTCTCGAACTGCGCGCGCGCCGGACCTGCCGCCATGGCGAGCATACAGACGGTCAACACTACGTTCCGTACCAGCTTCATCGGGTTCCTCCTCCTGTGATGACTCTCCCCGGCCCATGACCGCCCTGCTACCCGGGGGCGTGATTCAGTATAATGCGTTGGACTCATCTTCACACGCAAAGGGAGGTTGCTTCGTGTCCGAATCGCTCGCGGGGAGCGTCGCCATCGTTACAGGGGCATCGAGCGGGATCGGTCGGGCCACGGCGGTCGCGCTGGCCGGGGCGGGAGCCGCCGTGGCGGTGGCCGCGCGGCGCGGCGACCGCCTGGACGAGGTGGTGGCGGGGATCCGCCGGGACGGGGGTCGCGCGCTGGCCGTGGCTACGGACGTGGCCGACCGCAAGGCCGTGTTCGCGGTGGTGGAGCGCGCGGCGGCGGAGTTCGGTCCGGCGGACATCCTGGTGAACAACGCCGGCATCATGCCCACCTCACCGCTCCGCGACCTCCACCTGGACGACTGGCTGCGCATGGTGGACGTGAACGTGAAGGGTGTGCTGCACTGCATCGCCGCCGCGCTTCCTGCCATGCTGGAGCGCCGCCGGGGTCACATCGTGAACGTGGGCTCGGTGGCGGGGCGGCGCCCCTTCCCGGGTGGCACCGTGTACGCGGCCACCAAGTTCGCCGTGCGCTGCATATCGGCCGGGATGCAACTGGAACTCTCGGCCGCGCACGGCATCCGGGTCACCGACATCCAGCCCGGAGTGGTCGCCACCGAGCTGGTCGAGCACATCCCCGACCCGGAGACCCGGGAGGGCTTCATCGAGCGCTGGCAGGACAAGAGGCCCATGGACCCGGAGGACGTGGCTGCGGCCATTCTCTACGTGGTCACGGCTCCTGCGCACGTGAACATCAATGAGATCCTGATGCGCCCGAGCGATCAGCCGACCTGACGCCGGCGGCGGCCGAGAAGGGCGCACGGGCTCGGCGGACGGAAAGAGGCCCCGGCTTCAGAAGGAGGCCCGGGCTCCAAAGAGGACCCCGCTACAGGAAGAAGATCGCGAACGAGACCACGAACTGGTTCTTGATGTCTTCCAGTATCTCGTAGCGCACCTCGATGACCGTGTTTTCCGAGCGCATTCCCCCGACGGCGTTGAACCCACGGGTCTGCGTCGGATCCTCGAACGGGTTCGCCCTGATGCTCTGCAGGTGCCAGCCTCCGCCGACGTAGCGAAAGAAGGGGATGGGGAGCAACGGGAGCGAAACGAGGGCGTTGACGTTCGTCTCCCAGTACCGGCACTGGTTGCAGTTGGGAAAGAACCAGTCGGCAGAGGCCGCCAGTCGGACCGGGAAGGCCGGCGCCCCGAACTCCACCCGGGGCCCCACGCCGATGGTCCCGCCCAGGACGTCGTTGGCGAAGGAAACCTGTCCGCCGGCGCGCAACTGAGCCGATGCCGGGGCGGGCGCGGAACCCGCCGCGACCCCGGCCAAAGCCAGGGCCGCGGCGACAACGGCCAGCCGGGCGCGGCCAGCCATACCGTAATCCGCGGACACCGCCGTCATCCTCCACCCGCCATCATGCCGCTCGGCAGGGTGACTTCGCGGGCCGCCCCGTAGTGGATACCGTTGAAGAGGAACGGGAACGTCCCGTGAGACTGGGCGCGGAAGGTGATCTTGGGACCGAACAGCAACAGTTGTCCCTCGCCCACCCGGGCTTCCGCGATCGAGACACCGTCGCGCAGGTGGTGCTGGCCCCAGGCCCACCCGCTGCGCAGCGGCGCATCGGTGTCGAACCACCCCACCGGGGTTACGCCCGCCGCCGCGCCCTGCAGGCCGAACACGGGGCTCCGGCTGAAGAGCACGTTGGCCCGCTCGCCGACGCCCGCGGCCAGCGGATGGGCGCCGTCCACGCGCAGGTCGAGCACCGAGCCGGGCACGTAGTACTCCTCGGACGCCAGCGGCTGGCCGCCGGCCCCCACCAGGTAGTCGCGCACGGGCAGGCCAGCGTGGTAGGCCAGCGCGGTCGAGCTGCCGATGGCGACCACCGTCCCCCCGGCGCGGATGAATTCGAGCACGGCCGGCGCCGTGGTCGCCGAGGTGAAGGCTCCGAGGCGGCCCCGGTATTCGTCCGGCACGGTGGCCGCGAACTCGGGCAGCAGGGTCCTGCCGGCATCGCGGCCGGGCAGCGGGACCGCGCCGTCCTCGAGCACCAGCACGTCGAACCTGTCGATCAGGTTGCCCTGGTCGAGGTCGGGCGGAAAGACCACGTCGAAGTCGAACTCGAAGTCCTCGAGGATCATGCGCGTCCACCCCGACGGCATCGAACCGCCGTAGAAGTCCCCGAGCGCGATCCGCGGCGCGGTGAGTTCGAAGGCGCGGCCCGCGGGTGCGGACTCCAGGCCGACGAAGTCGATGCCCAACTCCGCCGCCATGGCTGTAACCGACGCCTCGTCCGCTCCCGTCCCTGACAGGAAGAAGGTTCCCGCCGGGTGCTGCGAGCCACCGGCCTGGAAGTCATCCCGCAGCCAGTGCACGCTCCCGCCGGCCGCCAGCACACGGTTGACCGCTACGAAGGCGTCGTTGGCTTCGTGGCCGACCAGGTAGCCGGCGGCATCGGCCGCTCCGGCGACGGTGCCCGCGGGAGGTTCGGCCAGCCACTCGATCTGCTCGAAGGGGCCGTCGAAGCCGTCCAGGATGCGATCGAATTCGACGTCCATCTGGTAGGCGAGGGTCCATCCCGCGTTGTCGTAGGGCGCGGTCGGGGGCGCGCCCGGGTAGGGGAAGTCGTTGGGGTGGTTTTGCGGCTCGAACATGTCGAGGACGTGCGGGCGGAACGCCTGGGCGGCCAGCACGACGTAGGACTCGGCGGGGTAGCTCGTGCCTCCCACCTCGAAGTCGGCGGTCGCGCGGTGCACCTGCACCCCGCCCTTCAGCAACGCATTCACGAACTTGGTCGCGGTCGGGAAGTCCGGCTGGTCGGAGGGCAGGATGAAGCCGCGCGGATCGCGGTCGGCGGGATCCCGCAGAAGCCGATCGTAGTCGGCGCGCGAGCCAAAGCCCGTGACCGTCTCCCCGGCCTCGTCGATCTCGAAGGGCAGCACCGTCCAGTGGTCGCGGCTGCCGCGCTCGATGGAGTTGGTCCCCATCCGCCAGATGTTGAAGAGCAGGTGGTCCTTGTTGCGCGAGGCGAAGTCGAGCACCGCGAGATTGGCGGTCATCGAATAGTCGACCGACTGGCGGAAGTGCCACAGGCCGGGCTCGACCGGCAGCGGCAGGTCGCCGTGGGGCAGTTGCCGCCGGGGGATGAAGGGAATCGCGATGGGGGTCGGGTTGCCGATGGTCTCGGTCAGCAGTCCGATCTGGTTCTTGAAGTACGGGGTGGTGCGCAGGCCGCCGTTCCACCAGGTCGAGTAGCTCGCCCCGCTGCGCATCGTCGTTCCCCCCTTCCCTTCCAGCACGAAGCGCTGGTGCATCGCCGAGCCGACCTGGTCCAGGCCGGTGAGGATGAGCGGATCCAGGTAGTGGTTGGGCGGATCGCGGAAAGGCGGCGCGAACATGACCGTCCCCAGCGGACCCGTCTGGTGGTGGTTGTATACGATCTGCGGGAACCACTCGCGCGCGATGATGCGGTTGATGTTGGTGCTCTCGGCGAGCGCCGACATGTAGAAGTCGCGGTTGTTGTCGTGGCCCGCGTACTTCTGGTAGAGGACCGGGGGCCCGCCCGTGGTGCGCTCCTCGGGCGTCTCGATGCGCATGTACCAGTTGGCGAGCAGATCGTGGCCATCCGGATTGGCGTGCGCGACGAGCACGATCACGTCGTCCAGGATGCGCATGGTCTCGTCGTCGGTGCGGCTCACCAACTGGTAGACCAGCTCCATGAGCTGCTGCGCGCCGAGCACCTCGTTGGCGTGCAGCCCGCCGTCGATCCAGACCACGGCCCTGCCCTCGGCGGCCATGGCCCGCGCATCGGCCTCCGAAACCCCGTCCGCCTGCGCCATCCGCTCCGCGATCTCCTTGTAACGGGCCAGGTTGGCGTGGTTGGCGGGGGAGGTGATGGTCGCCATCAACTGCTCGCGGCCCTCCTCCGTCTGACCGATGGACTCAAGCACCATGCGATCCGACTCCGAAGCCAGCAGCTCCCAGTACTCGCTCAGCGCCACATAGTTGGGGAGGACGTAGTCGGCTCCGATCTCGTGGCCGAACTGCTCCACGGGGGAGGTGACCCGGGTGGCGGTGGCCATCTCCTCGCACGCCCACAGGGCGGGCACGAGGAGGAGGGCGACGAGCGCCGGGAGCCCCCGGCTGCGGGGGTACATGTGATTCCGATTCATCGTGCGCATGGGAACATCCTCTTCGTATGGAAGCGCCAGAACTGCTCGCGCCTGACGCTGGTGTGACTTTGCGATCAGGGCAGCTCCATCCGCCAGAACGCGATGCCGCCGGCCTGCTGTCCCACCTCCACGTCGCCCACGCGGGAGAAGTCGGAGAGGTCGAACACGTCCACCTTGCCCGGCTCGGCGCCCACCCCTTCGGAGCTCACGAAGGCGTAACGCGAGTCCGGCGAGATCTCCACGCCGTGCGTGACCGTGGTCGTGGTGGGCACGCGCGCGAGGCTTTCGCCGGTGCGGAGGTCGAAGAACTCCACCCCCGCCCCCTGCTTGAGCGTCGCCACCAGCAGGCGGCCGTCGGGCGTGATCGCCAGGTTGTAGGGACCGGTGCCGGCCTGCAGCACCCGGGTCAGCTCCCAGCTCTGGCGGTCCAGGTGCAGGATCCGGCTTCCGGCGTTGCAGGCGACGTAGAGGCTGAGTCCGTCGGGCGAAGGCTGCACCCAGGTGGGGGAACATTGGGCGCCCGCCATCGCTCCCGCGCCCATCCCGCTCATCCCGCTCATGCCGCCCGCCATGCGAGCGCTCCCGCCTTCCGCATCGAGAGGGCCCTCGCGCCCGGGCGCGACCGAGAACCTGCGCGCCACCTCGAAGGTGCGCGTGTCGATCTCGACTACCTGCTCGTCCATCATGCAGTTGGAGTAGAGAAACAGCCCGTCAGGAGCCATGCGCGCGCCGTGCGGCATAGTGCAGGTCTCGATCTGCTCGACCTCGACCAGGTCGGGGGTGTAGACCACCGAGACCGTGGAGGGCACGTGCTCGCCGTGCAGGTTGAAGTTGACCACGAAGGCGTAGAGCCCGTCCGGGGTGAGGTCGATGGTCGCGGGGAAGTAGCCCAGCAGGATGGGCTCCGCGACCACCGTGTCCGGGCCCGCCTCGAACTTCCACAGCTTCCCGTCCGGAAAGCCGTGCCCGGTGGTCATGTACAGATGGCGGCCGTCGGGTGAGATGCGGAGCCCGTGGGGCCCCTCAGTTTCGGTGGGGATCTCGCCCACCATGGTCGTCTGATCCAGGGTGAGCGCGCCGTCGAAGCGGATGCGGTGGATCAGGTCGGCCGACTCGGCCCCGACGTAGAGCCAGTACACCGCGCCCGGGTCGGCCGCGCGCGCCATCGGGCCGCCGCCCGCGTCAGCGCCGGCTCCGGACCCGGAGACGCACCCGGCAGAGAGCAGCAGCACCGCCGCGGCGCCTGCACGTGGTATCGACAACATCGCTCTCTCCTTGTTGCAGGGTGGCGCCACGCTCGTGTCCGGCGCGAAACGCTCCGTCTCCGCCGCCATCGGCGAGCGCCAACCCCTCACGTTGCCGCCCGGCCCTCGTCCAACTCCCCCAGATTGCGTTTCAGCAGCGCGTCCGGATCCGGGTCCCGTCCCATGAAGGCGCGGAACATCTCGTCCGGTTCGCGGCTGTCCCCCTGCGCCAGGATCGTGTCCATGAAGGCCGCGCCGGTCTCCCGCGAGAGAACCCCTTCCCTGCGGAACCGCCCGAAGGCATCCGCTTCCAGCACCTCGGACCACATGTAGCTGTAGTAGGCCGAGGCGTAGCCACCCGCAAACAGATGGCTGAAGGTGGTGAGGATGTGGCTTCTGGCGAAGCTCTCCTCCGGGGCGAACGGCCTCATGACCTCTTCCGCGTACGACATCAACTCCCGTGTGCCATCGTACTCGCGATGAAGCCGCAGGTCGAGGGTCGCGAACCCGAGCTGCCTCATCTGCGCCTGGCCGCCCATGAACCGGCGCGCCGCCAGCATGCGTCGGTACAGGTTGTCGGGCAGAGGCTGTCCGGTCTCATGGTGCCCCGAGAAGATCGACAGCGCCTCGCGCTCCCAGGTCCAGTTTTCCATGATCTGCGAGGGCACCTCCACCCAGTCCCAGGGCACGTGCATCCCCGACCGGGAAGGCAGTCGCACGCGCGAGGTGCAGTGGTGCAGGAGATGCCCGAACTCGTGAAAGATGGTCTGGACGCTGCGGTGCGTGAGCAGGGCCGGCCTTCCCGGTACCGGCGGAGCGAAGTTGCCGGCCATCATGCCGGTGTGGGGCACGAAGTCTCCGCCCGGCCGCGGGCCTCCGGTGGTCAGGGTCGCCATCCACGCCCCCTGGCGCTTTCCGGTGCGCGGGAACCAGTCGGTGTGGAACGACCCGAGGCGGGTGCCGTCCTCCGCGGTCAGGCGATAGGAACGCACGTCCTCGTGCCAGAGGTCCCTGGCCGGCACCTCCTCGACCCGGACTCCGAACACCCGCTCCACGATCTCGAACAGGCCGGCCAGGACGCGGTCGAGGGGAAACCAGGGACGCGTGACCTCGTCGTCGAACCGGAAGCGCTCGCGCCGGAGCGCCTCCGCAACGTATGCCAGATCCCACGGCCTCAGCGGCCCGAGCCCCATGCGCCCGGCCTTCTCCCGGATCATCGCCAGATCGCGCTGCCAGTACGGAAGGGTGCGCTCCCGCAGGTCGCTGACGAAGTCGAAGGCGCGGGTCCCGGTGCGCGCCATGGCGTCGTCCAGGCGATAGTCGGAGAAGTCCCCGTACCCGAGCAGGCCTGCCAGCTCGCGTCTCAGCTCCAGAATGCGCGCGATGACCGGGCGGTTGTCGAGTTCGCCGTCCCGGCAGCGTCCCACATAGGCCTGGTGGAGCTGCCGGCGCAGCTCGCGGTCGTGGGCGTACTTGAGCACGGGTTCGAAGGACGGGAAATCGAGCGTCAGCAGCCAACCTTCCAGGTCTTCCGTCCGGGCCTTGTGGCGGGCCAGCTCGAGGGCGGTGTCCGGGATCCCGTCGAGCCGGGCGCGCTCGTCCTTCGGGATGTGCAGCCGGAAGGCTTCCGTGGCGTCGAGGACGTTTTCCGAGAAGCGCCGCTCCAGCCGCGACAGCTCGACCCGGATCTCCTCGACGCGAACGCGCGCCTCGTCGCCCAGGTCGGCCCCGGCGGAGCGGAACTGGTGCATCATCCTGTCGAGGTTGCGGCGGCGCAGCGGGTCGAGCGCTTCCGCCTCGGGGGTGCCGGAGAATGCCCGCACCGCCGCCCACAGGCCGCGGTGCAGCGGGAGCCGCGACCAGAACGCCGCGATCTCGGGCAGCACCGCGTTGTAGGCGTCCCTCAGCTCCGGAGTTTCCGCGACCGCCAGCAGAACGGAGACCGGCGCCAGCTCCTCCTCCACCTGCTGAACGATGTCGTCGAGGCGCTGGATGGTGTTGTCGTAGCCCGGGGGCGACCCGCCGCTCCCGGCCAAGTCGTCGATCTCCGCCTGCGCGCGGTCCAGCACGGCGCGCACGGACGGCGCCAGACCGGACGCGGTGATGCCCGCAAAGGCGGGTGGGGACCCCGCGGCTGGCGGCGTGACGGCGTCCGGCATCGTTACCGGCCGGCCCCGGGCTGCCGGTCACCCGTCGGCGACGGCACGGACATCCGGCGGGCTCCCACGCCACCGGCCTCGGTCTCGTCCCGGGGAAGGTCGGCCACCTCGATGACGCGCCCCTTCTCTCGCCAGCGCGCCAGGGTGTCCTCCTCCGCCTCGAGCCCGAGACCCCACATGGCGTCCCGGATGGCGGTGACCCGGTGGCCACGGCCCTGGAGGCCGTCGATCGCCTGGGTCACGCACACGTCGCGCGCCACCCCGGCCACGAAGAACTCCACCGGATTGAGAGCGCGCGCGATCGACTCCACGAAGAGGTCGGCTCCGCGATTGCCCTCGAACACGTCGAAGCGGTCCTTGCGGATGAGCACGGGCCGGGGACGGCGGCGCCAGCGGGCCAGCAGCGCGTGTACCTCGGTGGGCGTTGCCTGCACCTGCAGCACCAGGCAATCGGGTGCGGCCAGCGACGGAATGATCTCCGCGCCGCGCCGTTCCGCCGGATCCGTCGAGCGACCCATGCAGTGGGGCGGGTAGGTGCCCCTGCCCGGATCCGGGTTCTTCGCATCGATCTCGGCGTCGTCGTAGCCGTGCCAGTCGCCCGTATACACCACCAGGGCGGCGTGGGCATGCATCCATTCCACGGTCTCGACCAGTTGGGGCTCGGCCGTCACCGCTCCGGGATCGCCATCGTCGAAGAGGTCTCGCACGTAGAGTCGCCCGTCCGGCTCCATGAAGTCCCGCTGCACATCCACCACCCATCCGATTCGTGTCATTCGGGTCCGCCCCGTGATGAAGGTTACGCCACCCGCTCGAGCGACGGGTTGGGCCGATATCGCCGTCCCGCCTTGGCGACCGGATCGTCGCCCACCTTCACGACGTCCGCCGTGAAGTTGACCTGGCCCCGGATCAGCGACGAGCCCACGCCGAAGGCGTCGACCGGAACCCCGTCCGCGCGGAAGCGGCGGATCCTGGCGCCGTCGAACCCTCCCGAGACCACGATGCGCACATGGCCGAAGCCGTTGCGGTCGAGGGCTTCCCGCACCTTGTGCACCAGCCAGCGGTTCACGCCCCGAAGCTCCCGCGCGCTCACGCCGCCCGCCTCCGCCTCCCCCGCGAGCGACCGGTCCACCATGTTCTCCGCCGTGTCCAGGCGGACGGCGTAGAGCTTCTCGCCCAGCGTGCGGGCCACCTCGAGTGCCGTCCCGACGCAGTCGTTGTCGAAGTCCACCAGCGAAACGACCCGCACGGAGTCGGGCACCCGCCGGGCGAGCGCCGCCGTGGCGGCGACCGTGTCCCCCGAGTACGCCGCGATCAGCGAGTGCGGCAGCGTGCCCTCCCCGCTGCCGCCCCACCACGCCCCCTGCGCGTCGGTGGAGACGCCGGCCGCCCCGGCCACGTGCGCCGCCCAGCCGTCCGCCATCTGCACCGCCCAGTGGTCGTGGCGCGCGGCGAAGTACAGCACGGGCGCCGGCCAGGCCGCCTCGACCGCCCGGCGGGTCCCGGTGGCGACCCGCGTGCCCCGGGCCAGCGCCCCCAGGTAGAGCGTCTCCAGGTGCGCGAAGGCCGGGTAGGGCCCGCGGATGAGCATTACCGTCTCGCCGGGTGCCGCCCGGTCGCCGTCGCCCAGCGACCACACCTCCAGGTCCTCCCAACGGTACCCCTCCGCCAGGCACAGCCTGAGAATCGCCACCGCCTCGTCGGTTCCCGCCAACAGAACATCCTTCTTCTGGAAGACCTGCATGGTCACCGAGGGCGCGCGCGCCTCGGCCTCGAGCACCCGGCGGGCCCAGTTGAAGTACTGGTCGGTGTAGTGCCCGGCCCGCATCGCAGCCGCAGGCAGGCCGAAGACCTCGGGAGCCAGCCGTTCCGCCCTGCGGCGCGGCGCGGGGGGGGCTGGGGAATCGGCGGGGACGGGCCCTTTACGGCTCATTCCTGAATCTCGGTCCGGCGCGCGTCAAATGGAAGGCGGCGCGCGCGGCGCGCGGGGGAGGGTTTGCACCTGTCCGCGCAAGATGCGATCATCGGTACGATGACGATCCTCATCGTGACCATGATCGCCACGCTCGCCGTCTCGGGGCTCTGTTCGATTCTGGAGGCGGTACTCCTCTCCATCGACACGAGTTTCGTCGAGATGCAGCGCGCGGAGGGACGACGCTCCGGTCGCCTTCTGCATGAGCTGAAGAGCCACATCGACCAGCCGATCGCGGCCATCCTCACGCTCAACACCGTGGCCCACACCGCGGGCGCCGCGTTCGCGGGGTCGCTGGCCTACGAACTCTTCGGCAGCGCATGGGTGGCCGGCTTCTCGGCCGTCTTCACCTTCGCCATCCTGGTCTTCTCCGAGATCATTCCCAAGACCGCCGGAGCCCGCTTCTGCAAGCAGCTCGCCCCCTCGTCCGCCTACGTCCTCAAGGCACTGACCTTCACCATGACACCCGTGCTCGTGCCTCTCTACTGGGTGCAGAAGCTGATGCAGGGATCGGGGAACGGCCCGGACATCAGCCGCGAGGAAATCGAAGTGATGGCGCGGATGGCGTGGACCACCGGAACCCTGGCGGAGGACGAGTGGCAGGTGGTGTCCAACGTCATGCGCCTGGGCGAGGTCCCGGTGGGAGAGGTCATGACGCCGCGCACCGACATCGTGGCGATCGAGGCGGGCGCCACCGTTGAAGAGGCCAAGCAGGTCATGCTGGACCACGGCCACCTGCGGCTCCCGGTGCACACAGGAACCCTCGACAGAATCGTGGGCGTGCTGGTCGCGCGCGACCTCTGGCGTGCCGACCAGAAGGGGGTGACCGAGATCCGCGATCTGCCCCGCGCGCCGATCTTCGCTCCCGTCTCGCGGCCCGTTCAGGAACTCATTCCGGAACTCCAGGACAAGGGCGCCAAGATGGCGATCGTACTGGATGAGTTCGGCGGCACGGCGGGGCTGGCGACCTTCGAGGACCTCATCGAGGAGATCGTGGGCGAGATCCGGGACGAGCACGAGGCGCATGAACCCGCCGAATTCCAGCGCCTGGCCGACGGGAGCGTCCGGATCTGGGGAGGCGTCTCGGTGCGGGAGGCGAATCAGCAGTTGCGGCTGGAGCTGCCCTCCGAACTGTCCGACACCGTCGGCGGATACGTCTTCGGGAGCCTGCACCGGGTCCCTCGGCCGGGCGACGAAGTGGGGGTGGATGGCGGGCGGTTGAGGGTCGCGCGCATGCGCGGTCGGCGCGTCGAATTTGTCGTATTCTTGCCCGAGAATGTCGCAATTCGGCGGGATTCGCCATGACGGCGGGATCGCCCGCGCCTGGAAGGTTGACAGGCTCGCAAGCCGCTGATAACGTGCCTCGTGCTGAACATGGTTGACCCGCTCAGGATCGCCCCATGAGGGCCGTCGTCCCCGGGCGGAGGTGTCTCCGGCCAGGACCCGGACGAAGTGTCTCCGGGAACCTGGCCGCTTCTCTTTTGCAGACTTTCCAGCGGCTTGATCTGATTCCCGGGGCGCGCGGTCCGCGTCCCGGACCCCTTTCCCAACTCAGTGGAGCGTGACCATGGACCGGAACGAGTACCTGTACGCAGCGGAAGAATGTCGAGACGAGATGGAGGAGTACATCGACGAGATGGGCAGTCGCAACGGACTGTCCCTCACGAGCGTCGACGATGTCACGAACTATGTGAAGGAGCATAACGTCAGCTCGATTCGTCTCTGGTTCTCCGACATCCTGGGCAACCTCAAGTCCTTCTCGATCACCCCCAAGGAGCTGGCTGGCGCCTTCGAGGAAGGCATGGGGTTCGACGGCTCCTCCATCCAGGGCTACAAGCGGATCCAGGAAAGCGACATGGTCGCATTCCCGGTGCCGGACACGGCCCAGGTGCTGCCCTTCCGCTCCGGCGGGGGACGGTCGATGCGCATGATGGCCCAGATCCGCAACCCCGACGGGTCGGCGTACGACGGCGATCCCCGCAACATCCTGATCCGCACGCTGGGCCGGCTCGAGGATCACGACTGCACGACCATGTACGTCGGCCCGGAGGCGGAGTACTTCTACTTCAAGAACGAGAGGGGCACCGAGCTTCTCGACGACGCCGGATACTTCGACATCAACCCGGTCGACATCGGGGACGACATCCGTGAAGTCACGGTGTGCGCGCTCGAGGCGATGGGCATTCAGATCGAGTACCACCACCATGAAGTCGGACCGTCGCAGCACGAGATCGACATCCGCTACAAGGATGCGCTGCAGATGGCGGACAGCCTCCAGACCTACAAGTACCTGGTCAAGGAGATCGCGCGCCGCTGCGGAGCGTTCGCGACCTTCATGCCCAAGCCCCTCGCGGGTGAGAACGGGAGCGGCATGCATACCCACCTGTCGCTCTTCAATGGCGGCCAGAACGCCTTCTACGACGGGACCGACGAGCACCATCTGAGCCCGATGGCGAAGCAGTTCATCGCCGGGGTGCTCAAGCACTCGCGCGAGATGGCGCTGGTCACCAACCCGACCCACAACTCCTACCGGCGCCTGGTGCCCGGCTACGAAGCGCCGGTCTACATCGCCTGGGCCGAGCGCAACCGGTCGGCGGCCATCCGCATCCCGATGTACAAGCCCGGCAAGGAGGTTGCCACCCGGATCGAGCTGCGCTTCCCGGATCCCACCTGCAACCCGTACCTGACCTTCGCGGTCATGCTCGCCGCCGGCCTCGAAGGCGTCGAGAACGAGCTGTCCTGCCCGGATCCGGTGACCGTGGACATCTACCACCTCACCTCGAAGTGGCGTGAGCAGATGGGCATCGACGCCCTGCCCCACGACCTGTTCGAAGCCGCCCGCGTCGGCCAGTTCAGCGACTTCCTCAAGAACGCCCTGGGCGAGGACGTCCACCGCAAGCTGATCGAGACCAAGCTGGAAGAGGCGGACGTCTTCCGCCTGCACGTCTCGCAGCTCGACCTGAAGAAGCACCTGGTGCTGTAGGCGCGACTGGACTGCCCGCGAGGCCGGACTGGCCATCGGGCAGGAAAGAAGCCGGGTATCGGCCCCCCGGGGGCCCCGGGGCCCCCCGGCCCCCACCCCCCGGGGGGCGGGAGTAGTTGGGGGGGCGGGTGGAAAAATAAAAACA
>VXNP01000108.1:0-2074 GCA_009840525.1 Gammaproteobacteria bacterium | reverse complement strand
GGTGTCGGGGGCTCTGCCCGGCGGGGCGGGCGGGTCGGGGATGGGGGACGGAGCGGGGCGGGGGCGCCGCCCGGGGGCGCCCGGGCGCCCCCGGCCCGCCCCGCCGGGGGGGGTCGTCTTGGTTCCGGGAGCCTCGCCCTCCGACGCCTCCGCTCGCGCGCGCGTGCGCTCCTCGCGCCAGAACGAGAAGCCGAGCAGGACCGCGCCGCAGGTGATCGCGGAGTCGGCCACGTTGAAGATCGGCCAGTGCATGAAGCCCAGGTCGATCGGACCGATGAAATCCACCACCCCGCGATCCCAGCGCACCCGGTCCACCAGGTTGCCGAGCGCGCCCGAAAGAATGAGCGCGATCGACACCACCTTCGCCCGGTCCTCGCTCTCGCTCTGAACGAAGAGCACGGCCAGCAGCCCCATGGCCAGGATCGTCACCGGAATGAAGAACCAGCGCGGATCGTTGCCGATGGAGATGCCGAACGCCGCCCCCCGGTTGAAGGCCAGGGTCAGCGGCACGAGGCCGTCCAGGAGTTCCATCCGGCGTCCGCCGCCGAGCGCGGTCAGCGCCCAGCGCTTGGTGATGACGTCGAGCAGGAGGACCGCCGGAAGGATGGCGGCGAGAATGCGGAGTTTGCTGTTCACGTGCCTCAGCGGATGGGGATGAATGAGGCCGGGAGCCGGCGCCGCGGCTTCGGGGCCGTGACCCATCGACGCCCCTGCAGGGCAGGTCCAACATAGCGGGAAGCCGAAACCTGACAAGCTGGCAGCGGCGTTCCCGCGGTGGAGGCCCGACGGATCTCAGACGTCGGGCTGAGGGAGACAGTCCGGGCAGTGGCCGAGGAGCTGCACCATCGCGCCGCGGACGGACTCGGCCCACCGCCCATCGATCGACGCCGCGGTGACTTCCTTATCCAGACAGGCCACCCGGCCGCAGTCCTCGCACAGGAAGTGCGGGTGGCGATGGCCGTCTTCGTGGTCTCTCGCGAGCGTGTACCGATCGATGCCGTCCATCCGACTCACCACGGGGGCGATGCCAGCTTCACGCAGCTTGACCAGGTTGCGGTAGATCGTCGCCTGATCCCAGTCCGAGTCGCCGAGCAGGTCGAGCACCTGCGTGAAGGATACCGGACCCCTGGCGTCGGCCAGGATACCGAGCACCGCAACGCGCGGCGCGGTTACGCGCAGACCGCACGCGCGCAGCCTCCGACGGGCCTCGTCCTTCGTGATTCGCATGGGCTTTCCCCGCAGCGGAACTGACGTTGGAAAAACCCTAGGGACAAGCACTTGCACATGCAAGGCACTTGTGTATCTTCTGCTACTCGCAAGTCGCTTGCAGGAGCAAGCGCATGTATCCAGATCGTGCGGGCACCGTCCACCCTGCGGCACTCCGCACTGTGAAGCGCGGGAAGAGGAAGGCCGATGAGCAGCCATCCAGGCACCGTTGCTCGTGACGAGCGTCTCCCCGTCACGGTCTTGTCCGGCTTCCTCGGAGCCGGGAAGACCACGCTCCTGAATGAGGTCCTGAACAATCGGGAGGGACGCCGGGTTGCGGTCATCGTGAACGACATGAGCGAGGTCAACATCGACGCGGCCCTCGTGGAGCGCGGAGGCGCCCAGCTCTCGCGGACCGAAGAGACGCTCGTCGAGATGACGAACGGCTGCATCTGCTGCACGCTGCGGGAGGACCTGCTCGCCGAGGTCTCCCGGTTGGCCCGCGAGGGGCGTTTCGACTACCTGCTGATCGAGTCCACGGGGATTTCCGAACCCATCCCGGTCGCCCAGACCTTCACCTTCGAGGACGAGTACGGTGTGAGCCTCGGCGACATCTCGCGCCTCGACACGATGGTCACCGTCGTAGACGCCGCGAGCTTCCTGAAGGACTACAACGCCGCCGAGGCCCTGCAGGATCGCGGTGAGTCGTTGGGCGAAGAGGACGAGCGGACGGTCACCGACCTGCTGATCGATCAGGTCGAGTTCGCCGACGTTATCGTGCTCAACAAGCTCGATCTCGTTACGGGGGGCCATGCGCGTGAGGTCGAGGCCATTCTGCGCACGCTCAACCCCGGCGCGGAGATTCACC
>VXNP01000079.1 GCA_009840525.1 Gammaproteobacteria bacterium | reverse complement strand
CACAGGTGCCCGGTTCGGGCGCGGGGCCGTGCGCGTTTTCACACGCTCGTCCCCGTGCCCTTCTGGGGTCGCTCCCCTCCATCTATCCTTGCAGGAAGGCTCGGTCGCCGAAGCGTCGACGCTGCGGTCATTTGGACGAGCCGACGGCGGCGGTGACGCCGTCTCGCGCAGCGCATCGCGAATCGCAAGGTTGCGTTGCCGCCCAATCTCACCGTCTCAGGGGCAGGTTTCCCGATTTCCGCCGCTGTGTCGCCGGGGTACGGCTAGACCGAGCACGGCGAAGTCAGTTATTCTTACCTCATGGACGAGAAGATTGCCTACCTACAGATGATCCAATCGGTCATCACGCGTATGGCTAGGAATTCGTTTCTGATCAAGGGGTGGAGCATCACCGTAGTCGCGGCGTTGGGCGCCCTGGCCGCCGCAGGGAAGAGCGAACTCTTCGTCTATTTGGCGTGCTTTCCGGCAGCGATGTTCTGGGCTCTGGATGCGTACTTTTTGCGCCAGGAACGTCTGTTCCGGAAGCTGTGGGATCGCGCCCGCGCGCCCGAGGCCGAGATCGACTTCTCAATGGACACCAGACCGTTCAACGACGAGGTAGACAGCATCGGGCAGGTGGCTTGGTCGCTCACGCTGAGGATGTCCCACGGGACCATCACGGGCATGATCGTGGTCGTCATCCTCGTCGTGCTCGCTGAGCACCACCTGTGGTAGGAGGCTAATTCCGTTCCGTGGCACTCAAGCGCGCATTCTTCAGCTTCGACTTCGACGAAGATCAGAACCTCAAGCATCACATGGTTGGGCAGATGAAGCTGCCCACTTCGCCCTTCAAGGGGGCTGACTGGTCGATGAAAGAGGCCGCGCCGCAGCGACACTGGGAGCGCGAGGCGGAAGCGAGGATAAGGCGGAGCGACGTGGTGGTCGTCCTCGTAGGCCCCAAGACCCACAGGGCACCCGGCGTCCTCAAGGAAGTCGCAATGGCCCGCCGCTTGGGCAAGCCCGTCGTTCAAATCATCGGCTACAGAAACAGCAGTCCGACGCGGGTTCCGAACGCGGGTCGGCTCTTGCGATGGACCTGGGACAACATGACGTCGGTCTTGGACTAGGGAGGACCGATGACCCGCCGCTGCTTTTTCAGCTTTCACTACGATCCGGACAATTCGCGCGCCGCGCAAGTACGGAACATGGGTATGGTCAACGGCAATCGCCCGGTCTCGGACAACGATTGGGAGGACGTCACGCGAGGCGGAGACCGAGCGATCCAGAACTGGATCAGAGCCCAACTGCACGGTCGCTCGTGCACCATCGTCTTGGTGGGAACCAACACCGCCAAACGGAAGTGGATCGACTATGAGATCATCGAGTCCTGGAACCGTGGGATGGGCGTGGTAGGGATCCACATCCACGGCTTGAGGAACCTCAACGGCCGTATCTCCAGAAAGGGACTCAATCCGTTCGCCCACATCGGCTACGGCACCAGCGATACCAAGCTCTCCTCGATCGTGCGGTGCTACAACCCTCAAGGGACCAACAGCAAGGCTCGCTACGCGTGGATCAAGCAGTACTTGGGGGATGCTGTTGAGGAAGCTATCCAGATCCGGCACAAGCACTGATCGAAGGGAATTTCCAGAGTCGTAAGTGTTCACGCATGGCATCGTCGTGGCTAAAACGGACTGGGCTGGTCGATCACCGAGTCGGCGCTCGGAGATGTTGAGCAATGGTCTAGGGGCTCCGAGGGCACGAGCCCACAACATGGTCCGGACCGGTCAGAGAGCCGTCCTGACCCGACTCGCCGACGGCCTTCCCGCATGGGACTGCTGGTCCGGGAGCGACCCCGGGCAAGGGTGGGATGGCCGTGCACATCCCAACCGCCGCCGTGGCGTGTGAGGCTTGCCGAACACCGGGGTCGCTCCCGTCAACGGGCGCAAGCGCCCGCGCGTCACCGCCGCCCCTGCGGCTGCGGCACAAACGCAACGATGCCAGCCACTTGTGGCATCGTCGTCGTGTCACATCCGAGCGCGTTTCCCGTGCACAACGACCCCGATGTCGATGTGCATTTCCGGATCGGCAACGGGCCACGTCCACGGCCGGTCAAATTCCGCCTCCGGCGAGGCGGCTCGAACGCCACACCGAATGGCCGTCGATCGTTCCTCCGGGGAGGCCCGATCGGAGCAGTTCCTTCATCTCGCCGATCCGCTGGAGACAGGCTTGGAAGCCGCCCATTTCCTCGACCGCCGCGTCGTCCATGCCGAGGATGGCATTCTCGATGCGCGTGATCTCGCGCCGGGCCGCAACGGCGGTTCCGGGCGATTGGACGGGACGCGCGTCCGCGTCCGCATTGGTCCAGTTCCCGAGGATCGTCCGCGCCCGCTCAAGCGGCCTCCGGGCGCACGCGACCCCGGCGACCTCGACCAACAGGCCCAGTTCCCTCAGCGCCTCCCAGAGCTTCAGGTGCCGGTCCCGCCACGAACGGAGCGCGGTCGAGGTGTCCCAGCCGGGATCGGCGTGGACGAACACCGCGCGGCGGGAGTCCAGCGCCACGGGCATCCCGCGCGGGAAGTAGCGCCGCGCGCCCCCGGCGGCGCCCCGGTAGACCCTGACGGGCATCGCCGGGCGCCCGATGCCCATCGCCTCGAACGCGGCAACCTTCTCGGCGTCGGTGGGTAGCCAGGGCAGGTCCGGATGCTCGATCACGTAGTCGAACGAGAGCAGGCGGCGCACGGCCACCTCCGTCGCGGTGATCCTCCGTAGGCGGATACCTTCGGCCCCGAGCGCCCGGTAGACGCCGCGCGCGCAGACCCGGCAGACCTTCAGGTCTCCGACCATCTCCTCGGCGGCGAGCCTTCTCCGCGTCAGGAACTGCACGAACCGGAGCGTCTTGAAGCGGTCCATGCCGAACCAGTCCGACAACTGCGAGCGGGTGAACACGCCGCCGTGCAGGCTCGCCAACGCGATCCACTCGGCGCGGCGGCCCGTCAGGCCGAACGGCTCCAGCGCCTTCTCGCGCCCTCTCAGATGGTCGATCAATGCGTTCGCCCTCGGTCAGGGGCTCTGCCGTGACATGAAGGTTCTGCTCCAGCGATAGGATCCGGATCCCGCAGCGGGTATCGGGGTGCGGTGAAGGTGTCGCCGCCAGTAGGAATCGGAAGAGCGCCTTCGGCGGCGTCAAGCCGTGGGCGCGGGCAATCGTCCCGAGCCATCCGGTGCGGTCCGGGATGCGGAACGGTCTCCGGCAACCCGCTCCTCCATCGCTTCCCGTAGAGCTCAAGGGGCTCGGGTGTGGTTCTAGAAGCCAACGGTGCCGCACTGGTCAAGCGGCCTTCGTCAAGCGAGATTCCGTTGCGCAGATCGTGCAGTCCATCGAGAGAGGAATCGAACGATGGCACGCACGAAACGAAGTCGGCGCTCGTACGGCGCCGGCGAATGGGGCCGTAACCGGGTCCGGATCTTCCCGGACCCGAAGACCGGCAACTTCCAGATTGAGTGGCGCGAGAACGGGCGAAGGCGGAGCCGGTCGCTCGGACACCGCGACTGGGCGAGGGCGAAGAAGCAGGCGGACGAGTTCGCTGCCGGGTTCCTTGGCCCGAGCCTGAACGGCACGGCGGAAGCCGAGCCGGAGCCGCTCACCTTGGAAACGCTTTTTGAAATCTACGGTGAGGAGGTCACGCCCACCAAAGGGAGGTATTCGCGGGGGCACGACCGGGCGGCGACAAGGATGTTTCTCCGGTTCTTCGGACGGGACCGCGATCCGGCCACCCTGTCCCAGCGGGACTGGGATCGCTTCATTCGCGAACGGAGGGCGGGCAGGATCGGACCGAGCGGTAGGCCCGTATCCGACCGGATGGTCCAATGCGATCTCAAGTTCCTGATCGCGGTCCTGAATTGGGCCGCGAGGTCGAGGGACGAACGGGGCCGCCTGCTCCTCGAATCGAATCCGCTGAAGGGACTGAGGACGCCCACGGAGAAGAATCCGAAGCGGGTGGTTCTCGCCCAGGAGGAGTACCAAGCCCTTCTGACGGTGTGCCACCAAGTGGACTGGCGGTTCCACGTCGCGCTCGTACTCGCGCACGAGACCGGACACAGGATCGGCGCGATACGTCATCTTCGGTGGGTGGATATCGACTTCGAGGGCCGGGCCATTCTCTGGCGCGCCGAGCACGACAAGTCGGGACACGAACACGTCACGCCCGTTACCCCCGAGACGCTCGAAGCCTTGGAAGAGGCGCGCAAGAACAACCCCGGAGCCGGGGAAGCCCCGGTGCTACCCGCGCCCAAGAACCCCTCGAAGTGCATGGGACCCACGTTGGCGCAAGGGTGGTGGGGCAGGGCCGAGAGGCTCGCGGGGCTGGAGCCCCAGCCGGGAAGGGGCTGGCACTCGCTGAGGCGCAAGTTTGCCAGCGACATGATGGACCAGCCGCTGAAGGTGCTCTGCGAGTTGGGCGGCTGGAAGACCGCCAAGACGGTGCTTGAGTGTTATCAGCACGCGGACGAAGGACAGCTTCGGAAGGCACTGGAAGCCCGCAGAAGAGCTTGCGGCTAGATCCGCAATCGGCGGGAGTCAAACGGCTGGAATCCTTCCGGCCAAATTCGTAAACTCAACGGCCATAGTAATATGAGAATCCACCAACGTCCGTCGGACGGCCGCTACCTCGGCACGCTCGAGACGGGCACCGCCGCGCTGCCCGACATGCCCGATGCCTTCGGTCCGGACGGACTCGTCGCCTTCATCGACACGGACGAGTTCGACGTCCCCGTCATCACGGTGTGGCGGCTCCCGCCCGCGATCCGCCTCGAATCCGCACGACCGCCACGACCCTAGGCATCCGCCTCCGGCCGGCGGAACGTGTTCCGCACGCGGAGCGATCGCCGGAAGTAGGCCGTCCAGATCGTCGCCCACGCCAGGGACCCGACGACGATGGTCACGAGGATCGCGATTGCGGCCACCCATTCCTCGGGGCTCCGCCTCTGCACCGCCCCTTCGGTCTCCAGATTGAAGGGGACGGCGGCCGCCCGCAGCGTGATCACGAGGGCGACGACCCACATCGCGACGACGTTCCACCGCGGGGCTCGTGGCGACTTCAGGAGGATGAGGGCGAGCGGGGACGCGAGGAGAAGGAAGATCGCGACGAGCAGCCAGATGGCGTAGTCGAGAAGCCACCCCGACAGGCCCGCCGAATGGACGAGCAGGAAGGGGATGGAACCACAGACGTAAACCAGCAGCCAGCCTCCCACGCCGACCGGCGTGTTTCCGTCGATCGCGGTCTCCGTGCCTGGAGCTGGTCCCATCAGGGCGCCAGCCATTCCGGCGCGTGCAGGGCGCCCGCGACGCCGTGCGCCATCCGGCGCCGCGAGATCGCCACGGTCGTGCGGGCGCGCTCCCCCGTCACGGTCGCATCGATCTCCGAGGCCGCTCGGAGGCCCGACTGGAGGGCTCCCTGCATCCACCCCCGCTCCCCCGAGGCGTGCTCGCCAGCGAAGTGAATGGGGCCCTCGGGCGATGCCAGTTCCGGGTGCTCGGCGAACGGGGGATCGTTCCGGGTGTAGGCGGCCCCGATCCAGGGCTGGTGCTCCCACGCGAAGTGGGTGCCGCGCTCCGCGACCTCGCGGGAGCCAGGGAACCAGCCATCAAAGCGACCGATGAAATCGGGGACGATGGCGCCGGGCTCCATCGCCGCGACCGCGCGCGCCATGTCTCCGTACATGTAGGACATCAGGATCCCCCGAGGTCCCGGCTGGTTCCAGGTCGGATGCCACATTTCCGAGAACCCCCCGACAAACGACAGCCCCCATCCGTTCAAGCCGTCCCCCTCCCAGTTCCGTTCCGCGTACTGGACGTAGACCCGGGTGACGTCCTGGTAGGAAGTGGCCGCGAAGGCCGCTCGCTTCGCCGCCGAGAGGATGGGGTCGAACACGATCCTGTCGATGACGGGGAGGGGAACCGTACAGATAAGGTGGCCGCCCCTCAGTTCCTCCGCCGCGTCGCCGGTTCCGTAAGAGGCCACGACGCCGGCCTCGTCCCGGACCACCCTCGTCACCGGCGAGCCGTACCGCACCCGGTCTCCGAGCGCATCGGCAAAGGCGATCGGCAAGGCGTCGGTCCCCGCCGGAATCTTGAGCCACGCGTCCCGCCCCCCAACGAGGAACACGCCCGGCGTCTCACGGTAGCGGTCTCCCCGCTCGGGAACGATGAGGTACTCACCGTCCTGCGTATAGAAGGGAGAGGTCTCGATCCCGAAGTGATCGATGTAGCCGAGCGTTCGATCGTGGTCCGGCGGGATGCGGGCCGGGCCGGATTCGGCGATGAGTCCGTCGTCGAAGGGCTCGCGAAGTGTCTGTACCCGACCCCCCGCTGCGTTTCCTGCCTCCAGAACCCGGACATCGTGCCCCGCGCGGACCAACTCGTAGGCGGCGACCAGCCCGGCAAGACCGGCGCCCACCACGATCACGTCGACCCGATCTGCGGGTGGGGGCGGTGGCGGCACACTGCCGATCGGACCCATGCCGTCGCCCGAGCAGCCGGTGCCCAGGGAGAGAGAGACCAGAGCACCACTGCCGCGGGCGAGAAAGTCCCGGCGGCTGAGCGTCGTCTTGTTGTTCACGCTTGACAACGCTCCGGTCGGGGCGCATGATCCGCAATCCGAATAAAAACCGAACATCAAGCCCCACGGAGCATCCATGTCCTACGCCGAAGGTCTCGCCGCGCAGCTTTCCATGTCCAGGAGCCTGTTCAAGAAGACGCTCGAGACGTTCACGGAGGAGGATTCGGGTTTCGGGCCCAACCCGGAGGTCTTCACCGTGGCCGGACACGTGGCGCACGCCGCCGGTACGGTGGACTGGTTCGTCGATGGCGCCTTCGGCGATGGCTGGAACATGGACTTCCAGGGACATCTCGAGGAGACGAGGGCCGTCACTTCACTGGCCGAGGCGATCGCGTGGGTCGACCGGGCCTACGGCCGGGCGATCGAGGTCATCGGGTCCGCCTCGGACGAGGATCTCCACGCGCCGATCGAAGATCCGCAGATCATGGAGGGGCAGCCTCGAGGGGCGATTGTGAACGGGATCGTGGATCACACGGCGCACCACCGGGGCGCGCTCACGGTCTACGCGCGCCTGCTCGGCAAGGTGCCCGTAATGCCGTACGCCTAGACCTCGCGCACGAAGAGCTGCGCGGCGGATTCGCGGCGCAGCGCGAGGAGGGTGCCCTCGACGGAGATGATCGGGTCTCCCGTGGGGGAATTTCGAACGCGGCGCAGTCGGCAGCCCGGCAGGATGCCGCGCTCGAGCAGCGGCTCGACCTCGTCGCTCGGGGCGTCGATGCGCTCGAGTTCGACCGTCTGCCGCAGCGGCACGTCCATCAGCGACGTACGGGAGCCGTTCGATCTTCCGTTCTTCACGCCGGGATTGTCCCTCACGTTGGTTTGACCGTCGGAGCGCAACATACTAGCGTCTTCCTCGGTTGAGAACCAGTCTCAACTAACGATAATCGTTATCGGTAGTTTCCCGTCATGTCCCCAGTCGCGACCCCAGCGCGCGCCGATCGCGGAGCCGGTGCGGACGCGTCCGCTTCCGGGCCGCCCGTCGTGGCCCTCATCGGTCCGCCCAACTCGGGCAAGACGACGCTCTTCAACCGTCTGACCGGACTGCGGCAAAGGGTCGCGAACTATCCCGGCGTCACGGTCGAGAAGCACGTCGGCCGAGCGCGCTTCGCCTCGGGCCTCGACTTGGACATCGTCGATCTGCCGGGAGTCAGCGGCTTCTCGGCCCGTTCCCCCGATGAGCGCGTCACGCGCGACGTGCTGGAAGGGCGGATCGAAGGGCTGCGAGAGCCCGAGGCCATCGTGCTCATCGTCGACGCCGTCCGGCTCGAGACGCAGCTCATGCTCGTCGGCCCCGTGCTCGAACGGGAACGCCCTACGCTCCTCGTCCTCAACATGGCGGACGAACTCGAGGCGGGGGACGGCACGCTCGACGACGAGGCGCTCGCCGCCGCCTTCGGCGTGGAAGTGGTCCGGACGGACGCGCGTACGGGGCGGGGCGTCGACGCCGTCGCCGAATTCCTGGACCGCGTGGCCGTGCGCTCTGCGACAACCGCGGCCGGCACGCCGTCGAAGGCGGGTTCCGAGGCCGGACGCGCCGGGCTGCCGACGATGGACGCGCTCTCCCGGCGCCGCGAGGTGGTTCAGACCGCGCTCGCCGCCGCGAAGTACCGCTCGGCCGGCCCGCCGAAGCTGACGCAGCGTCTCGACGCCCTCTTCCTGCACCGGGTCGCGGGCCCGGCCGTGTTTCTCGTCCTCGCCGTGCTCGTGTTCCAGGCCATCTTCACGTGGGCCACGCCGATCATGGACGGGGTCGAACTCGGCATCGCCTCCTCCGGCGAGTGGCTCGCGGCGCGGCTGCCGGCGAGCTGGTTCCGGGATCTTCTCATCGATGGGGTCTGGGCGGGGGTCGGTTCCGTCCTCGTCTTCCTCCCCCAGATCCTCATCCTCTTCCTCTTCCTCGGTATCCTGGAGGACTCCGGCTACATGGCGCGGGCGGCCGTGATCGCCGACCGCACGATGCTGAGGGTCGGCCTTCAGGGACGAGCGTTCCTGCCGCTGCTTTCGGCCTACGCGTGCGCGGTCCCGGCGATCCTCTCCTCGCGCACGGTGGAGGACGAGCGCGACCGGATGGCGACCATGTTCATCGCCCCGTTCATGACCTGCTCGGCGCGGCTGCCGGTCTATGCGCTCCTGATCGCGGCATTCATCCCCGAGCGCCCGCTCCTGGGGCCGTTCGTCGGGACGCGGGCGGCGACGATGCTCGGCCTCTACGCGCTGGGCCTCGCCGCGGCTATCGGCACCGCCTTCCTGCTCCGGCGCACGTTCCTGCGGGGGAAGCCCGCCGGGTTCGTGATGGAACTGCCGCCGTACCGGATCCCGGCGCTACGGACGCTGGCCCTCCGCCTTCTCGACCGGAGCAAGATCTTCATCCGGAGGGTGGGGAAGATCATCCTCGCCGTGACCGTCGTCCTCTGGGTCCTGGCACAGTTCCCCCGGGTCGACGGCGCCCCGCCACCGGTCGAGGAGAGCGGGCTCGGACAGATGGGGCAGGTGATCGAACCGGCGATCGAACCGCTCGGGTTCGACTGGAGGATCGGGGTGGGTCTCGTCTCCTCGCTCGCGGCGCGCGAGGTCATCGTCGGCACGCTCGGCACCATCTACGGAATCGAGGACGGCGACGAGACGTCCCTGGAACTGAGGGCGGCGCTACAGCGGGACCTGGACTTCGGGGGGGCCATCGCCCTGCTCGTCTTCTTCGTGTTCGCCCTTCAGTGCATGTCCACGGTCGCCATGATGCGGAGGGAAACGGCGGGCTGGAAATGGCCCCTGGCCCAGTTCGGCTACATGCTCGCCCTCGCCTACGCCGGAGCCCTGGCCGCCAACCAGCTGCTCTGAAGCGGACCCACGCCCCCCCGGCTACTCTCGCCAGGCCTCCCCACCGGGGATTCCGCGGCTGAACAGCACTTCGAGACCCTGGGCCTCCGCCAGTCCTGCCTCCGCGGCCGCCCGCGTCGCGACGCTCGGCTGCAGATCTCGAAGGATCCCGCGCACGCGACCGCTGCGGGGGTCGCGCAGGATGGCTATGGGGACGTTGCTGTCGCCGTCCAGCGTGGCCGATCCCAGAGGCCCGGTGATGACGATGGTGGCCAGATTTTCTGCCCATCCGTCTCGTACCGGCAACGCAAAGGCGAAGCTCGAACTGCCGTCGCCGTCGGCTACCTCGGCCATGTCGAAGGTGAGCGAGAACAGTTCGGCGCCGCCCGAAGAGCGTCCGGAGAGCCGGTAGGGGCCGGCGGCGCGCGGCAACTGCGGCGGTGCGTCGACCACGAACGCCGGTTCCAGAAACGGCACGCTGTCGGCATCCGCGCCGCCCCAGAGGAGCAGAGCGCGGGTCGGCGGGAGGCGGTCCGCCGCAGCCGCGCTTTCGGTCTCGTTCATACGGAACCGAAGTGCCTTCGTGAAGTGATAGTCGCTGGTCCCGTCGGGCGGTCCGCAATACGTCATCAGGTCCGGTATCGAAGGCGGCACCAGCCCGCTGTCGAAGTCGTACCCCCAAGCCCCGGTCGATCCGTCCGGATAGGGGAACGAAGGGTCGACGCCGGCCGGATCCCCGCAGGGCGCGTGCCGAAGGTTGAAGTTGTGGCCGAGTTCATGCGCGATCACGTCGGGGTAGGGCTGCGAGAAGCTTGTCCAACCGGGACGGTAGGCCACGCCGCGGGCTCCGGTCACCGGCGGCATCATCATTCCCTTGTAGTGGCCGGCGCCTCCTTCGACGGTTCGGATCATGCCCGTCTGCCTCAGCAGCGTGAGCGCGTTATTGCTCGAGCTCAATACGGGTTCGTGCGGCGTGACCGCCAGATCACCGATCGGCAGCAGGTCGCGCGTGAGTCCGAGTCTCTCGTGGTTCTCCGGGTCGGCGGCCATCGCCTCAACGACCTCCACGATCGACGAGTCCTGGGTCTCCGTCCAAATGAAGGGAATCAGGGTCAGGTCGAGCAGCGGCATCGCCGCAACCTCGATCGCCAGCCGACCCGTCGCCGGGATCCGTCTGGCGACCCCGAGCGCCGGGTCCAACGTCCCCTCCGGATCGATCTCGATCATCATTTCGAGCCCCGGCTGCACCACCCATCCCGGAGTCTCGGCGTTGGCCGATGTCGAGAGACTGCTCTCGTCCACTTCGACCGGGGTCGGCGCCGACTTGCCCGGAATGTCCTCCACGTGCGTCTCCCGCCCGTCGATGAAAAAGCGTGCCCGAACCGGCGGAACGCCCGCGAAAGTGCTTTGCTCGGCCGTCGGGAAGACGCGCAGCAACGACCTCCTTCCCGCGACGAGTGGCACAGGGAACGTCAACGACTGCACCGCCTGCGTGAGGTACGCCGCCGACCGTTCTCCTTCGACGCATGGGGCGACCCAGCGGTTGCCGATGCCCCGAAGCCACGTCTGGAAGTCGGGATCCGAGGGGGCGCACAGGCCGGTGCCGCCGGCCAGAAACTCTTCAAGTCGATCCAGAGCCGTCAGGCCGACGGGGAGAGGGCCCTCCAGCCCGGCGTTGTTCGCGAGCCGCAACTCCCTCAACCGCGTGAGCGCCGTGAGTGCGGCGGGTACCGAGCCTGAAAGCTCGTTGTCCTCGAGCAGGAGTTGCTGGAGGATAGACAGCTTGCCGAGTTCGGGTGGAACCAGCTTACGTTGATCGACAACAGTCGTAACGTGCTGTATTACAACGATTTATACAATCACCATCTCTGATGGTGTATCACTTTGAATATACAAATATGAGCAGGAATCCCTTCCACCTTACGAGAGGTTATCGGACGGAATCGCGAGCGGTCAGCAACCGACCGGGTAGTCCGTGAAGATGCCGTTGACCACGCGCGCATCACGAGAATTCGACTCGTCGCGCACGCCCGGCGGGCTGACCAAAGGCGGCGAGGCACCCCGGAGCAAACGGCCCCAAGGGGCAGGATGTTGCACCCCCGCCAGGTTGAGCCTGCCGGTTTCTTCCGCGGCAGATACCGTCAACGGACCGAGAGGACCACAGCGTGCTTGGCGCCGAGCGGATCGACCTCGTAACCGTAAAATCGTCCGTCTCGCGCATCGGTGAGGACGAACCCGACCGGGATCTCCAGCCGGTACCGGAAGGTCCCATCGTACGAGTAGGCATCCCAGTACCGGGCTGAGCCATCGAGAACGTCCCAACCCAACTGGGCGGGCAACTCCCTGATTTCGCCTGCGGTAAGCGGGCGAGCCACCCAAAGGGTCTCCGCTGAAGGGTCGAACCGCGCGTCCAGAAAGAATGGGTACCGGTCGTTGAAGGGCGATGAGCCGCTCCCCGCCGCCGCGTTCGCCAACTGCCTTGCCACTCCTGACGGAACACCCGTGGTCAGACGCCCCAACCTCCGCTCCACACTTTGCCTCCGCTCCGCGAGACTCGGTTCGCGTAAGGCCTCCAAGAAAACGCGATCGTCTTCCGACAATTCCACGGCGGCTTCTTCTCCGAACGCGTACCGCGCGAGAATGTTCCCAGCCAAGTCACGCACCCGGATCTCGCCCTCATGACGGTCGAGGATGGCGACCGTACCCCGCCCGGCGCCTTCCACGACGCGCGTCCGGGATGCCCAACCTCGCCGATCCTCGTCCACGGGCCACGAGAATGACGGCTCCATGGCCTCGCCGGTCCACAGACTGAGACTCGTCGTGCGCGGCTCGGCGAATCCCCAACCCTCGACCACTGCACCCAGCACTCCGTCACCGGGGGACAGCAGGTTCCACGGGGCGCCCTGAAGGAGATCCAGGGGGCTCGAATCCAACCAAGTAACGGTGGGGATGTCGATGACGTTCAGGCGACGATTACCAATATCCGGCACCCAGAGCCTGTCGGCCACGGCCACCGCATAGTGAATGCCTCCGGAAAACTCGCCCGGTCCCTCTCCGGCCGACCCCACGCGACCGAGCCATTCGCCATCTTCATTGAAAAACGCAACGCTGCTGGAGAGTTGATCCACGACGGCGAAGCCACCGGGAGTGGCCGCCACCCAAGTCGCGTCGATGATCCCGCGTTCGTCCAGTACGTCCTCGTCCGAAGCAGCCGGAACGCGCGCCATCAGTGTAGCTCGGCGAACTTGACCCTCGACCGGGCGGACGGTCTCCAACATCGTCGGGGCAGCGGCTTCCGGCAGCCCCTGTTGCCGCCCTTGGACTTCCGTCGGACACGACATGGCCACCAGCATCAAGGGCAGGAGACTAAAGCGAGACCCTCCCTCCCGCGTCGGCGGGTTGCTCACTCGACGCCACACATCATCCCCGCGACATCCATGCAGATGTCGAAGATATCGTCGCAGAACGGGGAGCCGTCGTTGTCGTCCATGCAGTGATTGTACTGCCAGAGGCAATCTGACCCGGCTCGGATGTAGCACAGCCAGTCGGGGTTCGACTCCTGTGCGCATAGGGATTCCGCACCGACTACCCCCGCCGTGTAGGCGTTCGGTACCGGCGAGAAGAGGACGGTTGCTGCGAGGCAGGTGGAGACGAGCGCGGCGAACGGGTTCTTGAGGAGTTTCATGATGTGACTCCGGTAGGAGGGACGGCGAACAGGCGACCAAAGTTCATGTCGCAGCCCGCGATAGGTCAAGACCCAATCTGTGGCGTCGCCCCCCGTCCCTCCGACGACTTCTCGCGCTCCTGCACGCCCCGCCGTTGCCCTTGGCGCGCTAGAGCGCTGAGACGAAACACCCCGACGTGACTATGCCTGAGCAGCCGCAGAAAAGCCCCGGACCGCATGGCCCGGGGCTTCGCCGCGCAATGGACCAGCCCTGAACGTCAGCCGCTGATCGTCACTCCCCACTCGCAAAGGCGGCGGTAGAGATTCTGATCCGGGGCTCCGCGGAGCGGCCCCGCCTCGTCGCCGTACAGGAGCAAGAACCCTGCGTTGCACCACGTGCTAGGCGGGTTCGGGCAGCGGTTCTCAGGCGGCGGCTCGTACATCACGTCGCCGTTCGCGTCTCGCCGCACGTTCCCTTCGGGATCGAGCAACGGGCGCTTCCGCTGGGTCAGCACGCAGGCTGGCGGTTGCTCGCTTGCTTCGAACACTTCGCGCACCTGCTCGACGCCTCCTGCGTCAAACACGCCACCGAGTGCGGCCTTGGCCTCCTTGCTGGCCCTGTCCGTGAACGACTCGTAGAGCTTCACGAAGGCGTCCACCGCTCGTGCGTAGGGAACGCCTGCCCCATGCTCAGCAGCAGCAGCAAGGAGGGCCATTCTGGCGTCCGTCTGTTGCCACCAAGCACCCTCGCGCATGAGCCGCAGCAACTCGTCGGCGAATGCGTCGAGCTCTGCGGCCGACCGCTGGTCAAAGCTCTGTCGCAGAACCGCGACCGCCGCATCATGTCCCTTCTGCTCCACCGCCGCGTCGGAGCCGGGCTTCTGCTCCATCAGTGCCCGAAGGGCCGTCGTGGGGTTCGGTGCCTGCCACGCACCGCTCTCCATCAGCATTCCGCGTTCCTGCGCCCCGAGAGCAACGGGGAAGAGGATCGCCGCCAAGAAGAAGATGGACCGTTTCATGATCCTGCTCCTTTCGCATACCATAAGTTAGCAGCCGCCGGGGCCGCCGTCCTGTCCGACGGCGTCCGTGGCGTTACGCCACCTAGAATCGTACCAGTGATACCGTCCGGTGCTGCTGAAGGCGTTCCCAGTTCCGACTGCCCCGTGGATGTAATTCCGGTAGAGATCGTTCCAGGCGTTTCTGGTGGCCGAGGCGACGGCGTCGCGAGTGCCCGTCTCTGCCTCCATCTGCGCCATCACCCGACGTGCACGCGCCGAACGGATGCACCTGTTGTATCCATCCTCGTGCTCTTCCTCGTGCCTGATGATGCTGTTGCGGAAGGCCGTCAGCACGTTCAACGTGCCGCACTTCCCGTTCACGGTCCAGTAGCTCGCCGATGCTTGCAGGCTGTTCGAAGCAGGCGGGCACGTCGCCCTCGCTCCGCTGTACATTCGCCCTGAGGAACTGTAGTCGGACGACACGTTCATCTCGGCGCTTACTTGGGGCGCATTGTCGGGCATGCGGTACACATCATCCCACGGTCCCGAGCCCTCAACGGGAGACGGCACGCGAGGGATCCCGGCGTGCAGGATGTAGTTTCCGAGTATGCCGGAACGGAAGAAGCTCCGGGGCCGATACCTCGGGCGCTCGTTCAGCGTATTGGTACCCCAGTTTGACCGGGACCGGACGTTGATGTCCTTGGAGGCGCTGTAACCGCCCACCGACACGGTCACTGTGACGTCCTCCACCGACGACCCGCCCCATTCGTCCTTACCGATACCGGACGCGCTTGCGCCCAAGGAGGACGACCAAGAGAAGCTGAATTGGTCTGTGTCGATCTCGCCGTCCTCGGTAGAGGCGTCCACTCTGCAACCGGCATACCTGCCCCGCGTGACGGACGGATCGCAGGAGAGAGAGAAGGTGACCTGCTGCTGGTTGTTGTTGTTGTTATTCCCTCCGCCGCCGCTACCACCGCCGCTTCCGTCGTCCCAGCAGTAGAGGATCTCGGCATCGAGGATCTCGCCTGTTTGCACTACATATGTGATGCGGACCATGCACCAGACTTCGAGTGCTGGGCCGACGGGGTTGAAGATCGGTGCTCCCTTGTCGGGAACTGCACCCCCACCAGACCCGCTCCCCGATCCGTCGCTGCCTCCTCCGCTTCCGGTAGCGCCCGTCGTGCCTGTCGGGCCAATCGGCCCCGGCGCTACGATCGCGCCGAGGTCGATGCCTCCCTTCGTGATCGAACCGTCCTCGTTCACTACCGCGCCCATGAGTTGGTCCGCGTATCTCGGTGCCACGTTGGCGGTGTCAACGGCGGTGGACGAATCGGCGTGCAGTCCGCCGGGGCTGATGGGCGTAAGGTCTGCGACGGGACCGAGCAGGTCTCCCGCCGCTTCTTCGTCTGCGCATCCAAGCACGACACCGCTGGCCAGCGCGAACGCGCAGGCGAGCAGGGCGGCTCGGATGATTGAGGGTCGCGTGCTCATGTAAGGACCTCTCCTTCCGGTGGTGCTGCCGTTGAGTCTCGGCAGACGCGGAGGAGCGCCTGCCGTCGGACAGGAGATTGCTTACCGGGGCGTCCTTCCCGCGGTGTTAGGAGCCCCGGCTGGCTCCAGCGACGGCGGTATGGGCACATGCTGATGGGAGGTACAGGAGGATGGCGTGGCGCGCGTTCGCGAACATGACGGCCCTCCCTTCTCGGCGTGGGGGTTAGGGTTTTGGTGACGGGCTGCTACACATGGGCGGGCAACAGGTTCCCTTCGCCATTTTCGACAGGTAGATCCGGGCCGCTGAGCTCACGGAAGGCACCGCCGTGCCCGGCCAGCGGCAAGGGAATCATCAGCGGCTCGGACCAGCATCGCGCTCCGGCCCGCGCGTCGGCGGCCTTGTCACCAGCCGCGGTCGCGCGGTCTCGCGACGCCAGATGTCCCGTAGTACTCGGTCAAGCCTGTCACTTGCTCGTCGAGCCGCTCGATTTGCCTCTGCAAGGTGGCGTTCTCCCCGGTCTGCCGCTCGACTTGCCGCCGCAAGGCTTCGACCTGTTCGGAGTGCCGCCGCTGTTCCCGCTCGTACTGCACGGACAACCTCCGCAAGGCCCTCGTCAACTGCCCCTCTAACGCGCTCATACAGCC